>JBASRK010000270.1:0-28233 GCA_049273775.1 Candidatus Acidiferrales bacterium | reverse complement strand
ATCCTCATCCTGCGCGACACGCACGGCGATGGCACCGCCGGCGAGCGGTTCACTTTTGCCACGGACCTGCACCAGCCGTTCGGGATGGCTTTCTGGCGCGATTACTTTTACGTCGCCAACACCGATGCGGTGGTGCGCTTCCGGTATAAAGCGGGCCAGACCAAGGCCGAAGGCCCGCCCGAGAAGATCTGCTCGCTGCCAGGCCAAGGCTACCGGCAGCACTGGACGCGCAACGTGGTCTTCCGGCCCGACGGCGCGAAGATGTACGTCACGGTCGGCTCTCAAACCAATGTGAGCGTTGAGAGCGAGCCCATGCGCGCAGCGATTTCGGAGTTCAATCCCGACGGAACCGGGCACCGCCTGCTTGCCACCGGCACGCGCAACCCCATCGGCCTGGCGTTCCAACCGGGCACGGGCAAGCTGTGGGCAGCCGTGCAGGAGCGCGACGGGCTGGGCGACGACCTCCCGCCGGACTACGTGACCGAGATCAAAGACGGCGGCTTCTACGGCTGGCCGTTCGCCTATGCGGGCCCGCACGAAGAGCCGCGGCACAAGGGCGAGCGGCCCGATCTGGTGCAGAAGACCATCGTTCCCGATGTCCTGGTTCAGACGCACTCGTCGGTGCTGGGGCTGGTGTTCTACGACGGGCCGATGTTCCCGCCGGAGTACCGCGGCGATGCCTTTGTGGCCATGCACGGCTCCTGGAACCGCTCGAAGCGCACCGGCTACAAGATTGCGCGCATCCGCTTCAAGGATGGCAGACCGGTGGGCGGCTACGATGACTTTCTGACCGGCTGGATGCAGGACGAAAACAGCGAGAAAGTGTGGGGACGTCCCGTGGGTCTGCTGGTTCTGAAGGATGGCTCCCTGCTGATCGCCGAAGATGGCGCCAATAAGATCTGGCGCGTCACCTATCGGGCAGCGAAAAAGAAGTAGCCCACCTAGCGCCGGCGATGCCCGCGCCTATCGCGCTCCCAGGCGGAGTCGCAGGCCGAGGTTCACAAGCGCGGGCGGGCCGATGGTCTTGATGGGCGTGCGCCCGACGGCGTAGCGCTGATTGAACAGATTCTCCGCTGCGGCGAAAAGCTCCAGGCGGGACGTGATCGAGCGGGACACCCACGCGTCGAGCACGAAGAAGCGGTCCAGCCGGAGCAGGTTCTGGTCATCGTCGAACTCGGCGCCGGCGGCGCGGCCCTGGAGGGCCAGCGTCCAGCGGCCGGGTTTTGAGTAGCGCGCCTGGAAGGTGAACTGGTGCCGCGGCACCAGCGGTATCCGCAGGCCTTCGAGCGCACGGTTCGCCGGAAAACTCAGCACCGTCGCGTCCACAAACTGATATCCGCCTGAAATCGCCACGCTCTTTGACAGGCGCGCCTCGGCTTCCAATTCCGCGCCGCGGGATTGCGTGCGCCCGAGGTTCTGCCGCTGGCGCGTAATCAGACTGGGCGTGGTGCTGAGGGTCACATTGGCCACCGGGCGCGCGACGTCGCTCCAGAAGAAATTGCCCCGCAGGGCCAGCTTCTGGCCGAATGCGGTGAGGTTGGCGCCCAGCTCGCCCCCGGTGAGCCGCTCGGCGCGGAGAGTGGCGTTGGCGAGCGTCACAATATTGCCCACCCGGAACGACCGATACAATTCGTTGAGCGTCGGCGCACGAAACGAGCGATAAGCCGAGGCGCTCAGCGAGGCGTTGGGGCTGACCCGGTAGAGCAGGCCGACTCGCGGGCTGAAGGCCGTCTCCGTGCGGTCGGGAAAGGCGGTCAACGTCGAAACGCCGGCTGAGCCGATCGGCCGCGTCGAGGAGGTCGCATCAGAATTGCGCCAGCGGTCCAGGCGAATCCCCGCAGTGAACACCCAGCGCGAAGCGAGCCGGATGATGTCTTCCACAAAAACGCCCAGGGAAAGCTGCCGGCCGCCGGCATCGGCGTCCGAGACAGGACCCCTGCTGGAAAAAATGAGCTCGTCGCTGTGGCCGCGGACCTGGCGCGCCTCGAAGCCGACGACGGGAGTGTGTTTGCTGCCGATTGAGCGGGACCACTGCGCGGAGGCCCCGATCTGCTGCGCCGGCACTCTCTGGCGGCGAGTCAAAACCTCGCTATTTCTGTCCGCGGCCACAGCGGAAAAAGCCTGATGGAATAACTCGTCGCCGCCGTAGGCCCGCGCTGAAAAGGCGCCGGCTGCCGGAGACTGCCAGTCTCCGCCGAGGACATATTGCAGGATTTGGGTGCTGTTGGTCTGGAGCGGCGTGCCATTTTCCCGCGATTCGCCGAACGCGGAAAATCTTGCAAACAGCCGCCCACGGTCCCCGAGCAACCTTTCACCCGTCAGGTCCACCGTGGCGTGTTTCGAGGCTGCAGGAGTGTCCACGGGGCCGCGCTGCGACGGGTCCACAAGAATGTAGCCACCGGTCTGGAAGGCTTCTCCGGCAATAGCTCCGGCCCAATTCCCCAGCCGGTGTGCGCCAAACAGTGAGATCTCTCCCGTTTCCTGGCTCCCTACCGATGTTTCAACCGCCAGGGCGGGGTCAGCAGGCGCGCGGGTACGAATCTGGACGACTCCGCCCAGTGCGTCGCTGCCGTAAAGGCTGGACGCGCCGCCGCGCAGCACTTCCAGGCTGCTCACCGAAGCGCGAGGAACGCGGCCCCAATAGACCCATCCGCCGAAGGGATCGTTGAGCGGGATGCCGTCCTCGAGCACCACGGCGCGGCTCGCCCCGCTCGGACCCAGGCCGCGAAGGGAAACACCCTGACTGGTGGGATTGGCCGTCCGGCTGCCGGAGCGGCGAAAGAGGCTGAAGCCGGGAACCTGCCGAAGGGCATCATCAATCGTCCGGGCCGCCGTGGTCGCGAAATCCTCTTGCGACAACACGACGACGCTGGCCGGGGTATCGCCCACACGAGTTGCCGAACGGGTGGCAGTGACGTTCACGCGCTCGTAAACCGATTCGAGCGCAAGCACAATCTCGAGATGAACCGCACCGTCGGCCGCAAAGCTCCATTGCCGCTTGGCAGTGATGAAGCCCGGCGCACGCACCACAAGCGAGCCGGACTCTGCGGCAACGATTTCGAAGACAAATTCACCATTTCCGTCGGTGGTGCGTACGGCGGTGAATGCTTCGCTGCGCAGGGTGACCTCGCCGCCCGGGATCGCGGCGCCGGTGGCGTCACGCACAACGCCTTGGACACGGCGCGTCCCCGAGCCGGGGCTCTGCTGAGCCGCCGCGGGAAGGCAGACGCTAGAAACCAGAGCGAATGCAATGGCCGGCCCGAGCCCCAGCCGCGAAGCGACTCTGCGAGGGCTGTGGATTGGTGTTTTGCCGGCGCTCATTTATGTCGGGAGCTTCCGATTCTGCCTCTGGTCTTGCGCAAGTCCGGGCTCCGGCACATCATAGCCCACCCCCGTCATTGTTTACCCGCGCGCCATTCATGGGCTGTTCGGGGCAAGCAACCCGCGGCCCGGGTCGGTTATCATTCTCTCAGGGTCATACTTCGGCTCGCTGTCCTGAGCCCCGCCGGGCGGCGCTCGACACAGGTTCGCTTCAGGCGCGCAGAGGGATAAAAATCGTTTGATGCCGGCACAGAGCCAAGCCGAGGGCTTCAACCAGTTCCTGCGGACCCACGCTCGCCTTGTGGATGGGCTGCTGGCGAAGACCGAGGCGGCGCACTGGGGTCTGACGCGCGCGCGCTTCGCCGAGGCACTGCACCGCAGCACCGAACACCGCTTCCGCGGCGCGAGCCCCAGGGCAGCCGAGGTGGCCGCTTACCTCGAATCGTTACACATTGGAGACCTGGCGCTGGCCTGCGCCTGCGGCGACGGCAACGAGCAGGCCTGGGAGCACTTCTTCCGCCACTACCGCGAGCAGCTCTACGCCGCGGCGCGGACAATTCTCGGCGGCCGCGGGCAGGCGGCAGGCGAGGCGCAGGCGCAGGAGCTGGCGGATTCGATCTACGCCGAGCTCTACGGCCTGGGACCACGCGAGGTGCACCGCCGGTCGCTGTTTGACTACTTTCACGGCCGCAGCAAGCTCTCCACCTGGCTGCGCGCCGTGCTGGCACAGCGCCACATCGACGCGCTGCGCGCCGCCCAGCGCACTGAACCGCTGGAGGAGAAGGACGAGGCGTACATCGCGGAGATCCTGCGCGCCCGCGGCTCGCCCGTTCCGCAAGACCCGGAGCGCGCGCGCTACCTCACCCTGCTGCAGGCGACGCTACTCGAAGCGCTCGCGGCGCTGGACGCGCGGGACCGCCTGCGGCTGGCCTATTATTATGTGCAGGAGCTGACACTGGCAGAGATCGGCCGGCTGCTGGGCGAGCACGAAGCCACGGCCTCGCGCCATCTGGAGCGGACGCGCCGCGAGCTGCGCCGGCAGGTCGAGCGGGCACTGGCGGGCGAGAAACGGTTGAGCGAAGCGCAGATCCGCCTCTGCTTCGAATACGCCCTGGAAGAGTGGCCCTTCGATCTGACCGGCGCGCTGGACGCGGCAAAGGCCCAGCCGGAGCGCGGGCCGGCGCCGGTGCGAAAGCTTCAGAGCCCGGCGCCAAAGCCGGGGGAGGACTGAATAACTTGCGCGCAGTCGTGCAAGAATTGATGCCGATTTCGTTCTAATCTAGGAGAGGAAAGTTCCCGGAGGTTTGCCGGGAGGGGTAAGGATGGAAGAGCGCGACAACGAGAAGGCTTTCGAAAGGCTGCTCGCCCGCACCTTGCGCGAAAGCCTCAAGCCGGGCGGGGCCGACTGCCCTGCGCCCGACACGCTCGCCGCCTACGCCGATCGCCAGCTCAGCGACGCGGAGGCCTCGCGCTGGGAGGTGCATTTCTCCCAGTGCGCGCGCTGCCAGCACGCACTGGGGGCGCTCGCGATGACCGAGGTCGAACCTGTCGCCGACCTGGCCGTGGCAGCGGCTGCCGCGGCTCCCCAGGCCGCCGCGAAATCTGGCGTTCCGAGCATCCTGAGCGCGCCGGAGAAGGACATCCAAGCGCCGCGGCGATTCTGGAGTTGGCGCTGGCTCGCGCCCGCTCTTGCGACTGCGGCGGCGGTAGCCCTGTGGATCGCCATTCGCCCGGCGCCGCACGTTGTACAGGCGCCGATTGCGACCGAGCCTGCCGCAGAAACGCAGAATCAGATCGCGCAGAACAATCCACAACCGGCACCGGGGACCGAAGTCCCATCAGACCGCAGCGCCGAAAAGCAGGCTGCAGCAGGTGGGTCGGTCCCTGCGGCTCCAGCCGCTGAGGCGGGATCTGGCCCGGCGGCACGCGAGGAGTCCGGAGAACCAGCGAACACAAAGAAGACTGCGCCCGCCCCGGTCAAGCCGGGTCGCGGGGTGGATACACTCGCCGCGGAGGCCCGGCAGCGCAAGGCCGCTCCGGCTGCCAGACCTCGGGACGCTCTCGCCGATCAAGGAAGCAGAGCCGATCAAGCGGTCGCCGAGCGACGCAAAGAAGCTGACAAGGCTCAGCCAATCTCCGGGGCTGCCGGCGAGCCGGCAGCTACGACCACCACGGCTGCAACGCCACCCGCCCCAAAAACCAGTGATGACAAGCTGGCCCGAGGCCCGGCGGCGCTCGGAGGCGTGGCTCCGCCCTCCACGGGGGCGGCCAGAAAAAAGGCAGGCGATGAAGTGTCCACATTGGAAGCCCGCCCCGTACCACCGCAACGCGGCTTCGCGGTGAGCCAAAATCTTCCGCTGAAGCCGCCGGTGATTATCATCCCGCCCACGGGCAGCGTGCGGTGGCGTGTGGGCGCGGGTGGCGCGATTGCGCGCTCACAGAACGAAGGCCGTACGTGGGATGCCCAGACCAGCAACGTCCAGGCGGATCTGCTGGCCGGCTCTGCACCCTCGGAAACTGTCTGCTGGGTGGTGGGCCGCGAAGGAACCATCCTGCGAACCACCGACGGCGAGCATTGGGAAAAAATCTCTTCGCCCGCACCGGCGGACTGGATCGGCGTCCAGGCGAAGGACGCGCTGCAGGCCAGCGTCTTTGCCGCCGGCCACAAGCGCTATGACACCGAAGACGGCGGCCGAACCTGGCGCGGCTTCCTGACCCAATGACTTGACCCCCGCCGGGCCGCAGCCGCAAAACTTTGCCGCAAGGAATCGGCGTTCCCCCGTTCTAATCAATGAGGACAGAATCACCCCGGAGGCTGATCATGCAATCGGAACTGGTTCGAGAGGCTCATCCCAAGCACCTCCACAGGATTCTCTGGGCGGGGCTGCTGGCGGCAACTCTGCTGGCCGTGCCGGTGTTCGTCTACCGATCGGGGAGCGCAGCGGCGGCAGGCCAGTCTGAGAAGCTCGCCGCAAGCCAGTCCCAGCCGAGCACCACCCAGAACGACCAAACGGAGCTGGCCGTCACCGTCTATAACTCGAATGTTGCGCTGGTGCGCGACGTCCGCGAGCTCACCCTGCCCACCGGCGAGTTCCGCCTGCGCTTTATGGACATCGCCGCGACCATCAACCCGGCCACCGTGCACTTCCGCTCGCTAACCGAGCCGGCGCGCCTGGGCGTGGTCGAGCAGAACTATGAGTACGACCTGCTCGATCCGCAGAAGCTGCTGCAGAAATACGTCGGGCGCGAGGTGACGCTGGTGCGGGCGCACCAGGAAAACGGCACCACCAAGTGGGAAGAGATCAAGGCGACGCTGCTGGCCTACAACAACGGCCCGGTCTGGAAGATTGGCAACGAGATCGTCACCGGGATGGGCGCCGACAGCTATCGCTTCACGGAGCTGCCGGAAAACCTCTATAGCCGGCCGACGCTGCTCTGGGAGCTGGAAAACGGGGGCGCGCGACGCCACCGCGTCGAGGCGTCCTACCTGGCAGGCAACATCTCCTGGAGCGCGGATTACGTGCTGACCGTCGGGCGCGATGACAAAGCCGCCGACCTGGACGGCTGGGTGACGCTGGTGAACAACACCGGCGCCGCGTTCAAGAACGCTAAGTTGCAACTGGTGGCCGGCGACCTGCACCGCATCATGCAGATGTACAACGCCGAGGCCGCCAACCGGGCGATGGTCGCCGGGGCACCTGCAAAGCCACAATTCGGCCAGGAGGCGTTCTCCGAATATCATCTCTATACGCTTGGCCGGCGCACCTCGATCTTCGACAAAGAGAGCAAGCAGATCAGCCTGCTGACGGCGAGCGGCGTCCCGGTGGAGAAAACCTTCGTGGTCGAAGGCCAGCAGATGTACTACCGCAATGCCCAGCATCCCGGCTCGCCGTTGAAAGACGCCGTAAGAGTCTATTTCAAATTCAAGAACGAGGAAAAAGGCGGCCTGGGCATGCCCCTGCCCGGCGGAGTGGTGCGCGTCTATCAGGCCGATTCCAAAGGCGGCGTGCAGTTTGTCGGCGAAGACCGCATCAACCATACGCCGAAAGACGAAACGCTCAGCGTGCAGATCGGCAGTGCGTTTGACGTGGTCTGCGAGCGCAAGCAGACCGATTACAAAAAGCTTGCCGACCGGCTCTACGAGATGGAGTTCGAGATCACGCTCCGCAATCACAAGGAGACGCCCATCACGGTCGAAGTGAACGAGCCGATCGGCGGCGACTGGCAGATGATCGAATCCACGCACAAGTGGACCAAGACCGATGCCTGGGCCGCGAAGTTCCAGGTGCCCGTCGCCAAGGACGGCACCTCAGTCCTGAAGTACCGCGTGCGCGTGCGCTGGTAATTCCGGGAACTCGAGCCGGTAAGCTGGAGGCTGGACCCGAGAGCCCGTCTGGCTCAGCAGCCCGAGCTTCGAGCGTCCAACTTCAAGCTTGCGGTCACAAATTGTCGAGGAAAAACTGCGTGACCCGCCGGAACAGATGGAGGCTGGCGGCGGGGTCGCTGATGCCGTGGCCCCGGCCGGGATAGATCAGGATTTCAGCGTAGCGGCCGGCCTGGATGAGCTGTTCGGAGAGCTCGACGGTGTTGGCGAAGTGCACGTTGTCGTCGTCCGTACCGGCAGCGATCAGGAGTTTGCCCTTGAGTTTGGCGACGTGGGTGACAGGCGAGGACCGTTTGTAGCCCTCGGCATTGTCCTGCGGAAGGCCCATGTAGCGTTCGGTATAGACGGTGTCGTACTGGCGCCAGTCGGTCACCGGCGAGCCGGCGAATCCGGCCTTGAATACGTCGGCGGCATTCATCATCGCGTAGCAGGTCATGTAGCCGCCATAGCTCCAGCCCCACATACCGATCCGTGCGCCGTCCACATAAGGCAACGATTTGAGGTAAGCGATCCCGGCGAGCTGGTCGGCCAGCTCGACCTCGCCCATGCGGTGATAGACCGGCGTCTCGAAACCATGGCCGCGACCGGCCATGCCGCGGTTATCCACCGCAAAGATGATGTAGCCCTTCTGCGCCATCAACTGGTGCCAAAGAAAACTCGCCTTGCCCCAGACATCGCGCACCACCTGGCTGTGCGGGCCGCCATAGATGTACACAAGCACCGGGTACTTGCGCGAGGCGTCAAAGCCCGGCGGCTTGATCATCATGGCATGGAGTGCGGTGCCGTCGGCCCCGGGCACGGTGAAGAATCCCACTGGCTGCAGGCCGTAGGAGGCAAGTTCCGGCACACGATTCTCATCGAGCGTCCACTGCGGGGACGCAGCTTCGCCGGCATCGGTGCGATAGACATCCTGGCGCGGCGACGTCATGGCATTCGAGTAGGTGTCGAGGTAATGCGCGGCGCCCGGAGCCAGGGTGACGTTGTGGGTGCCGTTCTGACGCGTCAGCCGCGCCATCGCGCCGCCGTCGAGCCCAACGCGATAGAGGTGCCGCTCGATGGGGCTCTTCTCGGTCGCCTGAAAATAAACGGCGCCTTGCCGCTCGTCCACTCCCGCCAAAGCGGTCACCTCCCAGGCGCCGCTCGTGAGCTGCTTCAGAAGCTTGCCGCTGAGGTCGTAAAGATAGAGGTGACGGTAAGCGTCGCGCTCGCTCGACCACAGAAACCGCCGGCCGTCGGCAAAGAAATAGAGGTCGTCGCGCACGTTGATCCAGTACTTATCCTGCTCGGTGAGGATCACCTGCGCGCGGCCGTCGGCGGCGCTGGCGAACAGCAGTTCGAGTTTATTCTGGGCGCGGTTCAGCCGCTGGATGGCCAGGCGCTTCGAATCGCGCAGCCAGTCGACGCGGGCGAGATAGACGTTTCGATCGCCGCCGGTGTCCATCCAGCGCGTCGAGCCGCCGGCCACCGGCACCACGCCCACCCGCACAATGGGATTGGCGTCACCCGCCTTGGGATAGCGCATCGTCTGGGTCTCGCCGGTGTAGGAGAGATAGTTCACCAGCGGGTATCGCGTTACCGGCCGCTCGTCCATCTGCAGATAAGCAATCTGCGAGGAATCGGGCGACCACCAGTAGGCCGTGTGGATCTCCAGCTCTTCGGCATAGACCCAGTCGAGCTGACCGTTCATCCACTCCTCGCGTCCGTCGCGGGTCAACTGCTTCTGCTCGGCGGTCGCGACGTTCACCACCCACAGATCGTAGCCGCGCACAAAACTCACCCAGCGACCGTCGGGCGAAATCTTAGGATCCTGCACAGCGCGCGATTCCAGCGTGCCGCCGCCCTCTCCGGCCGGCTGCGTCAGTGTCTTGCCGGCTTGCGTCTTCAGGTCGAACCAGTAGAGGTCGCCCTGGGAAACGAATAGCAGGGCGTCGCCGCCAGGCGCCCAGGAATACTTTTGCGGCGCGACCCGGCCCAGGCCTGTCTGTTGTGCCTTTCCCGGCGGCGGGGGAGCAGCGGGCGGCAGCAGCTTTTGGAGCTTTTCCGAGTCCACCAGCAGCCGGCGCTCTCCGGTCGCAACGTCCAGCACCCAGATGTCGGTCCTGGCTTCGGCACCCGCGCCGGTGCGATGGAAGTAGCTGAGCAGTTTTCCATCGGGGCTCCACTCGACGCCGTCGGTCAGCCTGCCGCTGAGGCTGGGTTCGCCGTAGATGCGCTCGACAGTGAGCGGCCTGGCGGCCTGCGCAGGGGATGCGCTCTCTTGCGCCCCGGGCGATGCTGCGACAAGCAGGGCCAGAATGGACGCCGCAAGAAAGGGCGTGACGCAGGTGAGCTGGCCGGCCAGAGTGCTTCGCTGCTCGAGAGCACGACGCTGCATGAAAACCTCCTTGAGGCGGGCGCCATTGTAACCCGCCCGGCGCCAGGCACGTCCGCTGCACAGGTTTTCTACGATTTCTCGGTGACGAAAATCATCTCCGGCGAAGCGTCTGCCAGCGGCGAGCGGTCGTAATCGCCGAACAGCTCGACGACCCGGAAGCCGCAGCGCGCCAGCAGGTGCTCGACTTCGTAGCGGAAGAAATAGCGCACCGTAAAAGCCATCACCAGCCGCTCGGTCCGCCCGCCGGGGTGCGTGACCTTGTAGATCAGCTCGACGTCGTTGGTCTGCTCGGCCCGGTGGAAGGCCGCAATCCGCTCGGTCAGGCGGAGCTTTCTCCCGTCGGGCAGCGCCACCTCGGGGTAGCCCTGCGATTCCCGGGTAAATGCGGGGTCGTGCATTCGCCGCGGATCGGTGTGGAAAAAGTCCAGGACCAGTTTGCCCCCGGGCTGCAGATGCCTGTGCGCCGAACGAAAGCAGGCGAGCTGGTCGTCCACGGCCCGCAGGTGCTGGAATGATCGGAAGGGAGCGGTGATCAGGGGAAAAGTTTCTCCGAGGTCGAAATTCGTCATACTGGCCCGGAGGAGCCGCACACGCTGCTGCACTTCACGGGACTCGCGCTCGAGCTTGGCGCGGCAGCGCGCCAGCATCGGCTCAGCCAGGTCGAGCCCAACAATCGGCACTCCGGCCGCGGCGATCGGCAGCAGGATCCTTCCTGTCCCGCAGCCCAGCTCCAGAACGGGGCCGCCCGAGGCGCGCGCCAGCTCCACGTAGAAATACACATCCTTGCGCGAGGCGTAGACCGGATTGAAGTCGTAATACTCCGCAACGAACGCTTCGTATTCGTACACCCCGGGTGCGCTCATCGCTCGGCCGTTAACGTTTCCGGCGCGCGCGCCGGGCTCCCCGGCGTCTTTTGCCGGTGAGGATGGCTTCGGCTTCGATTTCGACCAGCATCTCCGGGGCGATCAGCCGGCTGACTTCCACCATGGCCGTGGCCGGCCGGATGCGGCCGAAAAACTCGCCGTGCGCCCTGCCAATCTTCTCCCAGTCGGCGATGTTGGTGACATACAGGCGCGTGCGCACCACGTCCTCCAGGCCGGCGCCGGCCTTGCGCAAGGCCGCCTCGATGTTTCGAAGCGTCTGCACCGCCTGGGCATAGGCATCGCCCGGGCCGACAATCTTCCCGCTGGCATCGGTGGCGGTGGTGCCCGAGACGTGCACGAAGTTCCCCACGCGCACGGCACGCGAGTACCCCACAATGGGCTCCCAGAGCGTGCCGCTGGAGATGTTTTTCCTCTTCGTGCCAGCCCTCCCGCCGCGGAACGGCTGCGGCATTGTAACTCACCGCCGGGCGTGCCGTTGCCGAAACGCCGGGCATCCGCCGCATGGAGATGAGCCGAAGCGCGTGGTAAACTCCAATCAGAGCGGCGGGAGACTCCGCGCCCGCCGCGGGATCACCGCAAAGAACCGAGAAGAAAAATGAAGTGCAACAACATTCTCGAGGCCATTGGGCACACGGCGCTGATCCGGCTGAACCGGATCACCAAGGACATCAAGGCCGAAGTCTACGTCAAGGCGGACTACCTGAACCCCGGCGGGTCGGTGAAGGACCGCATCGGCATCACCATGATTGACGAGGCCGAGAAGAAGGGCCTGCTCAAGCCGGGCGGCACGATCATCGAAGGCACTTCGGGCAACACCGGTATGGGGCTGGCGCTGGTGTGCGCGGTGCGCGGCTACAAGATGGTCTTCACCATCACCGACAAGCAATCCAAGGAGAAGATCGACCTGCTCAAGGCGCTCGGCGCCGAAGTGATCGTCTGCCCCACAGCGGTTGAGCCGGACGACCCTCGGAGCTACTACTCGGTGGCCAAGAAACTGGCGCGGGAGATCCCCAACTCGTTTTACCCCAACCAGTACGAGAATCCCATGAATCCGGAAGCGCACTACCGGGCCACCGGGCCGGAGATCTGGGAGGACACCGAAGGCAAGATCACCCACTTCGTCTGCGGCTTGGGCACCGGCGGAACGATCAGCGGCGTGGGGCGCTACCTGAAGGAGAAAAACGCCAAGGTCAAGGTCATCGGCGTGGACCCGATCGGCTCGCTGTACTACGAGTTTGTGAAGACGGGGAAGGTCGGCAAGGCCAAGACCTATGTCGTCGAAGGAATCGGCGAGGACATTTTCCCGGGCACGATGGACTTCAAGGTGCTCGACGACGTGGTGCAGGTGACCGACCAGGAGTGCTTCGTCTGGGCCCGGCGCCTGGTCAAGCAGGAAGGGATCTTCACCGGCGGCTCAGGCGGCGGCTGCGTTTCCGGGGCGCTGCGCGTGGCGGAGCAGTGCAAGGCCGGCGACGTTGTGGTGGCGTTCCTGCCCGACACCGGAATGCGCTACCTCAGCAAGATGTACAACGACGAGTGGATGCGCGAGCGCGGCTACGTGGACGCGGAAGTGCCGCTGACGGCCGAGGACGTGGTGGGTGTGAAGCGCAAGGCGGGTAAGGTGCGCGAGCTGGTGATCGCGCGGCCCTACCAGACCGTTTTCCACGCCTTGCACACCATGCAGGCGCAGGACATCTCGCAACTTCCCGTTTTCGAGGACAGCACCCCAATCGGCACGATCTACGAAGACCAGATCCTGAACCTCGCGCTGCAGGGCAAAGACCTGCGCAAGCTGGTGATCCGCGAGGTGATGGGTAAGCCGTTGCCGTGCGTGCCCCGGGAAGCTCCGGTCGAGCGCGTCACCCATCTGCTGAGCCACGAGGGCCCGGCTGTGTTCGTCGAGCTGGGCAACTCGCACTACGAGATCCTCACCAAGTACGACTTGATGAGCACCATCTCCGGGCTGATGGAGCAGAAGCGCTAGTCCTGCGCATGACCCGTCCGACCGGGTGCGGCGGGGCGCGGATGCTATACTCTTCCTCTTCTCAGGCGGCCAATTCCCTTCTGCATGCAGGTGCCAGGGATGAAGATTGACGATTTCAACCAGCGATTGCGAGACACGATCCTGGTCGCCGATGGCGCCATGGGCTCGATGCTGCACGAGGTCGTGGGGGCGCAGCGCTGCTTTGAGGAGCTGAACGCCACGCAGCCCGAAGCCGTCTTCCGGGTGCACCAGGCCTACATCGAGGCGGGCGCGCAGATCATAGAGACGAACACTTTTGGCGCCAACCGCCACAAGCTTGCCCCGCTGGGCCTCGGCGACCAGATCACCCGGTTCAACCACCGCGGTGTCAAGATCGCTCGCGAGGCGCGCGAATCGGCCGCCCGCGAGGTGCTCATCGCCGGCTCGATCGGGCCACTCGGCGTCGTCCGCCAGGTGCGCGAGCTGCCCGCCGAAGAGGTCATGGATATTTTCAGCGAACAGGCGCTCGCGCTCGAGGAGCGCGGCGTGGATTTGTTCATCCTGGAGACGTTTTCCGACGTCGAGGAGCTGCTCGCTGCGATTGATGCCATCCGATCGTTCTCGAGCCTGCCGATTGTGGCCCAGCTAACTTTTTCCGAGGAGGGCACCACGTTCGGCGGCACGCGCCCCCGCGACGCCGGACTGCGCTTGGTGGAGAAAAACGTCCAGGCCATCGGAACCAACTGCACGCTCGGCCCGCAATTGCTGCTGCCGGTCCTGCAAGAGCTCGCCGGACTCGATGATGTGCGCCTGAGCGCCATGCCCAACGCCGGGTTTCCGGTGCGGGTCGGCGATCGCACGGTCTATCCCAAGTCCTCACCGCAATATTTCGCGCAGTTTGCGCGGGAAGCCGCGGCGCTGGGCGCGCGCATCCTCGGCGGCTGCTGCGGCACCACCCCCGAGCACATCGGCGCGATGGCCGAGGCGGTGAAAAACCTGCGCCCGAGCAAGGCGGTGGCGCGGGCAGCGCCGGTCGAGACGGCGCCGGAGGTGCGCCGCGCCGTTGCCCGCGAGCCCGAAAGCGGCCTGTGGAAGAAAATCCAGGCCCGGCAATTCGTCATCTCCGTGGAGATTGATCCGCCCAAGGGCGTTGCGCTCGAACGCATCTTCGAGCAGGTAGACCGCATCATGGCCAGCGGGAGGGTGGACGCCATCGACATCAACAGCGGCACGATGGCGCGCGTCGGCATGGACGCCATCATGCTCGCAGGGGCGCTGGAAGCCCGCGGCGTGGAGACCATCCCGCACCTGACGACCCGCGACCTCAACATCATCGGCTTGCAGGCCGTGCTGCTGGGAGCCTGGTCAGTGGGCGGCGTGCGCAACGTCCTGGCCATCACCGGCGACCCGCCCTCGCTCGGCGACCACCCGGAAACCAGCGGCGTCTATGAGATCGACTCCGTCGGCCTGGTCAAGGTGCTCAACCGGCTCAACCAGGGCACCGACTGGGCCGGCAAGACGCTCGGCGGCGCCACCAACTTCTCCATCGGCGCCGCGATCAATCCGGTCGCTGACGACCTCGACTACGAAATCGGGCGCTTCTACGCCAAGGTCGAAGCCGGGGCGCACTTCGCCATGACCCAACCGCTGTTTGACCCGGCGCACTGGCACGCGTTTCTGAAGCGCATCGGCGGAAAGTTGCCGGTCCCGGTGCTGGTGGGCATCTGGCCGCTGACGAGCTACAAGCAGGCGCTGCGGCTGAACAACGAGGTGCCGGGCATCGTCATCCCCGAGCCGGTGCTGAAGGAACTCGATGCTGCGGGCGCCGCCGCCCGCGAACACGGCTTTGCACTGGCGCGCCGCATGCTGGACTGGGCGCGCGGCGAACTGGCCGGCGCCTATCTGATCCCGCCGTTCAAGCGCTACGAAGAAGTCCTCGAAATCCTGCCCTGAGTCGCGAGCTCTCGGGGAAGAGCCGATTCTTCTAGCGGATCCAGGAGGACAGCGCTTGCCACGCCCCAACAACGAAGAGCAGGACGGCGAACACGCGCCGCATACGTCGAGGACGAAGTTTCTGCGCCCATCGGCTGCCCAATATCGCGCCGAGGAAGATGCCGGGCATGACGAGCAGGCCGACCAGCCAGTTCACTTCTCCGGTATGCCAGTAGTTGAGGAAGGCCAGCAGGCCAGTGGGCGGCACGAGCGCCACCAAGCTAGTGCCCTGCGCTCGGTGCTGCTCGAATCCCAGGAGCAGCACCAGCATGGGCACCAGCAACGCGCCTCCAGTGATTCCAAAAAGACCGCTGCACACCCCAACCACACCACCGATAAGCAGCGTTGCTATCCATCGCCTGCGCGAATCAATCACCAGCCTTCTCCGCATCGGTCTGGGGCCGCGCCCCTCGCCACAGCAGCCCCGCCGCGAGCATCAAGAACAAGCCGAACATGCCCCGCAGATGCCTGGAAGGTGTGCCGATGGCCAGCAGGCTTCCCGCGTATCCTCCCAGGAGGATGCCCAAGGCAGACATCAAACCCGCGGGGAGATCCACCTGGCCGTTCTTCCAGTAGAGGTATAGCGCCCCCAGTCCGATCGGCGGCAACTGCAGGAAAAGCGACGTGCCCTGGGCCAGGTGCTGATCCATCTTCAGCAAGTAGACCATCGCTGGCACAATAACGACCCCGCCGCCGATGCCCATCAGCCCGACCAGGATTCCTACCGCCAATCCCAATAGAATCACTTCGATCCACATGAATTCTTGCCTCGCAGCAGGTACCAATCGGTTGCCATCTTCTATCAGACTGCCCGAAGCGAGCAACTACCCATTAAGGAATCCCTCGCGGTGATCCCGCCGTTCAAGCGCTACGAAGAAGTCCTAGAAATCCTGCCCTGAGCTTTCTGGGGCCACGAATCCCGCACGCAGGTTTGGACACGTCCATAAGAGAGATGAATCGCTAACCTGATTCGGCCGGAGGCGCTGTGGTGTCGAAAAGAATGGTTGCGCAACGCCGCAACACTACTCGCGCGCTAAACCGGAGCGAGCCCCGTCTGGCGCTCGTTGACTTGACTCCGGGCGCGCCCTAAGATGGCCGCCAGGGCAGGTTCTCTCTGATGCTCGGCCAGGTTATCTCGCACTATCGCATTCTGGAAAAGCTTGGTGGCGGCGGGATGGGTGTGGTCTACAAAGCCGAGGATACTAATCTCGGGCGTCCCGTGGCCCTGAAGGTCTTGCCTGAAGAACTCTCCAAGGACCCGCACGCGGTGGAACGGTTCAAACGTGAGGCCCGCTCCGCGTCCGCGCTAAACCATCCTAATATCTGCACGATCTACGAGATCGGCGAGCATGAGGGACAGTATTTCATCGTGATGGAGTTCCTGGACGGCAAGACGCTCAAGCACCGCATCGCCGGCCGGCCGATGGAGATGGATGAGGTACTCGACCTGGCCGTGCAGATCACCGATGCGCTTGACGCCGCGCACGCGGCCGGGATCATTCACCGCGACATCAAGCCGCCAAACATTCTCGTCACCCGCCGCGAGCACGCGAAAATTCTCGACTTCGGCTTGGCCAAGCTGGCGCCTGCCCGCGCCCAATCGGAGAGCACTTCGGCGGCGCCAACCCTGGCCACCGCCGAAGAACACCTGACCAGCCCCGGCACGGCGCTCGGCACCGTGGCCTACATGTCGCCCGAGCAGGCGCTCGGCAAAGAGCTCGACGCGCGCTCGGATCTGTTCAGCTTCGGCGTGGTGCTCTACGAAATGGCCACAGGCCGGCTGCCATTTACCGGGGATACTTCGGCTGCGATCTTCGACGCGATTCTGCACAAGGCGCCGGTTTCGCCCGTGCACCTGAACCCCGAGCTGCCGCCGGAACTCGAGCGAATCGTCAATAAGGCGCTCGAAAAAGACCGGCGAATGCGCTACCAATCGGCTGCGGACTTCCGCGCCGATTTGCAGCGGCTGAAACGCGATACCGATTCGGGTCGCTCGGCAGCGCTGCGCGCGGTAAGCCCGGCAAGTGGCACGCCGGCGGCCGCGCCGACTCCACCGCAGGCGGTGCCGCCGGCCGCCACGATTACTCCCACGCCCGCGCAGCCCAGTACGGCCGCAACGCCGGTTGCTGTGACGGCGCCCATGCCGGCGCGGACGCGCCGGCGGAGAGTGGTCGTGCCTGCTGCGGCCGCAGCAATCGGGCTTGCCGTGGCCGGTTGGTTCTTCTTCCACGGGCGGGGCGCGCAGGCGCTGACGGAGCGCGATTTCGTACTCCTCTCCGATTTCGTCAATACCACAGGTGATCCAGTGTTCGACGGCGCGCTGAAGCAGGCGCTGGCGGTCAATCTGGAACAGTCGCCCTTCCTGAACATCCTCCCCGAAGCTCGCGTCCGCCAGACCCTACACTATATGGGGCGCTCGCCCGATGAGCGCCTTGTAGGCACGGTCGCCCGCGAGCTGTGCCAGCGGGAAGGGATCAAGGCGCTGCTCGAGGGCTCGATTGCGCCGCTCGGCAGTCATTACGTCATCAGTCTCGACGCGCTGAATTGCTCGAGCGGCGACTCGCTTGCGCGCGAGCAGGTGGAAGCGGAGAGCAAGGAGCGGGTCATCGCGGCGCTCGGCCAGGCGGCGACGCGGCTGCGCGAGCGCCTGGGCGAGTCGCTGAGCGCGATTCATAAGTTCGACACACCGCTCGAACAGGCCACGACATCGTCGCTCGAAGGGCTCAAGGCGTTCACCCTCGGCGAGGCGACGCGCGATAAAGGCAACGCTGAGGGATCAATCCCCTTCTTCCAGCGCGCCATCGAACTCGACCCGAATTTTGCGCTGGCGTACGGGCGACTCTCCCAGGTCTATGACAACCTGCGTGAAGAAGAGCCCCGCGACCGCTACCGCGCCAAAGCCTTCGAGCTGCGCAATCGCGCGAGCGAACGCGAACGGCTCTACATCGAAGGGCACTACTACGGGGACATCGGCGACGTCCAAAAGTCCCTCCAGACTTGGGAGCTTTACCGGCAGACCTACCCGCGCGACTCCACCCCGCTCAGCAACTTGCGCTTCCTGTACGCCGATGTGGGGCAGTTTGAGAAAGCCCTGGAGAGCGGGCTTGAGGATTTGCGTCTGAGGCCGGACAGCTTTTTTGCGTATGACTCGGCGGCCATATCCTATCGGGAACTGGGCCGCCTCGAAGAAGCGAAGAAAGTGCTCCAACAAGCCATCGCCAAGGGCATTGACGCCGTCGGGATTCGCAACGAGCTTTATCTGATTGCCCTGACTGAAGGCGATCAGACAACGATCAAGCAGCAAGTCGAATGGGCCCGAGGCAAGCCTGAGGCAGAACTCGCGATGCTCGGCACGGAGATTAACCTGGTGGCGTCCCGCGGGCAGTTGCGCCGGGCCCGCGAGCTGTCCCAACGAGCCATCCAACTGGCCCGCCAATTGAAGCGGAGAGACGCCGAGGCGGGGACTCTCGTGCGTCTGGCTGTGGCCGAAGCGGAGTGGGGCCAGAGCCACCAGGCCGAGGCTGACGCCACCGCCGCGCTCGGCGTTTCCCGCAGCACGCCAATCGTAGTTTCGGCAGCTCGGGCCTTGTCGCTCGCCGGCGCCGACAGCAAGGCCGAGGCGCTGCTCCAGGAACTCGCCAAGCGCCGCCCCGCCGATACCGTCCTGCAAACAATGGACCTGCCCATGGCTCGTGGAATGGCCGAGCTGCATCGCGGGCAGCCCGAGCAGGCCCTTCGTACTCTCGATTCCGCCGGACCGTACGGCTGGGGGCGGCTCGAAGAGCCGCGGTTCGGACTACTCTATGCCCGCGGGGAGGCCTACCTGAACGCCGGCAAAGGTCGCGAGGCGGCCGAGCAGTTTGAGCAGATGCTGAAGCTGCGCATGACCTCTCCGCTCGATCCCCTGCTCACGCTGGCGCATCCCGGCCTGGGTCGCGCCTACGCTGCCGCCGGTAATCTCAATCAGGCGCGCACGGCCTACCAGGATTTCTTCGCGCTCACGAAAGACGCAGACCCGGACCTGCTGCTCGTGGCTCTGACCCGCGCCGAATACGCCAAGCTGAAATAATCCCTCGCGCTCCGACTCGCCCTTTCAAGCCCTGCTGCGGCGCTTCGACACTTCAAGATCATCGGTCAACGGTGTCAACTGACGCATCATGCAGTGGGTTGGTTCGGCTGGAGAACGCTCAGGGCGTCGCTGGGTGCATCCGGAGTCAGATTCGGAGCCCACTCCGCAGAAGAGCAGAACCGCCTTTCACTTTCACAAACCCAGGTACGCGGCGCGGACCTGCTCGTTCGCCAATAGTTCCTTGGCAGTGCCTTGCAGAGTGATCGCGCCGTTTTCCACAACGTAGGCCCGACCTGAAATGCTCAAGCCTTCCACGACGTTTTGCTCGACCATGAGCACGGTGACGCCTTTTTTGCCTACCTGCTGAATCTTGTCAAAAACCTCTTCCACAATTTTGGGCGCCAAGCCCAGCGAGGGTTCGTCCAGAAGGAGCAACTTGGGCTCAGCCATGAGCGCCCGAGCGATGGCCACCATTTGCTGCTCGCCACCGGAAAGCGTGCCGGCAAGTTGCTTCCGGCGCTCCTTGAGGCGAGGAAACAATTCAAACTGTTCCTCCATCGCCTGGCCGAGTCTTGGCCGGGCCCGCCCGATGTAAGCGCCGAGGGCGAGATTCTCTTCCACGCTCATATAGGGAAAAAGCTGGCGACCCTCGGGGACGTGGCTGACCCCGCGTTCCACAATTTCGTCTGGCGGAGTTGCTGAGATCTCTTCTCCGAGGAAGCGCACGGTGCCGTTTTTGGGCCGCAGCAGGCCGGATATCACTCGCAGCGTGCTCGTCTTGCCGGCGCCATTGGCCCCGATCAGCGTCACGATCTCGCGGTCGTAAACCTGGAGGGTAATATCAAACAACGCTTGAAAATCCCCATAGCTGGCGCTGATCCCATGCGTCGCGAGCAGCGGCGCGGTCACAGCCCCAGCTCCTTGTACTTGGATCCAAGATAGGCCTCGATCACCTCGGGCTTGCGTACCATCTCTTCCGGCGTACCCTCGCCGATCATCGTGCCGTGGTCGAGCACAATCACACGGTGTGCCATTCGCATCACCACCTGCATGACGTGCTCCACGCCTGCGATCGCGGAGACTCCCCACTCCGGAAGTTTGCGAAGCAACCCAGCGAGAGCGAGCGCTTCCGGGGTAGAAAGGCCGGCTACCACCTCGTCGAGCAAGATCAGCTTCGGCCGCGTGGCCAATGCGCGGGCGATTTCCAGGCGTTTCAGCATGGGCAACGGCATGCCGCGCGCGGGCAGATGCATGACATTCCCCATCTCCAGGAACCGAAGCACTTTTTCGGCCTCGTGGGCTGCTTTCGTCGGCCTCGCCGTGTGCAGAAACGCGCCCAGCATGGTGTTTTCGAGCACGGTGAGATTGCGCAGCGGCCTGACGATCTGGAAAGTGCGTCCAATGCCCAAGTGCACGGCCCGGTCCGGGCTTAACTGGGAGATTTCGTTACCCGCAAAGTGGATGTTCCCTTCGCTCGGATGAAATACACCGGCGATCAGGTTGAACAGCGTGGTCTTCCCCGCGCCGTTCGGGCCCACGATGAATGCCACCGCGCCTTCCTCGATGGAGAAAGACACCTGATTGACGGCGAGCAGGCCACCGAACTTCTTGCTGACGCGGTTGAGCCCTAACAAGGGCATGCGATTCCTCCGATGGCTACTTGGGAACGGTGTCCGGCGCCTTGAAAGCCGTGGCAGCAACGGCGCTTTTGCGGCGGAGCCGGTGCGCCAGCGATCCGACAATCCCTTCCGGTAAGAAAAGCACGACCAACACAAGCAACATGCCATAGATAAGCAGGTGCGCCTCGTGGAACAGGTTCTTAAGGAGCTCAGCGGCGCTCTCCAGGATAAGCGAGCCGATCAACGGTCCCAGAATCGTTCCCGCGCCCCCAAGCATTGCGACAATGGCCATTTCGACCGAGATGTCGATCGAAAACACCTGGTCGGGCACGATGAAAAGAAAAAGACTTCCGTACAATCCGCCTCCCATAGCCGTCAGCGCAGCGCTGATCAGAAGCACCCAGAGCTTGCAACGCGCCGCATTCACGCCGACCGAAAGCGCCGTGTCTTCGTCCTCACGAATCGCCATCAGGTAATAGCCAAACCTGGAGCGCGAAACCCACGCAGTGATGCCCAAGGCGACCGCCGTCAGCAGGACCGCGGCAAGATAAAGCGACCGGCCAAAAGATTTCACGAATAAGCCCGGCACTGGCAAACCCACATCCCCGCCGGTTATCGTAACTAGATTTTTCGCCCCCAGCCGTAAGACCTCGGCAAAGGCGATTGTGGCCAGTGTGAAATACGGCCCGCGCAGCCGGAAAGACACACCGCCGATCAGTGCGGCGAACAAAACCGCTAACAGCACGGCAAGGAAAAGCGCCGGCCAAGGATGCATCCCGGCCCTGGAAAAGAGAGCCAGGCCATAAGCGCCGGCGCCGAAGTAGGCGGCATGCCCCAAGGAGAGTTGGCCCGCATATCCCCCCACCAGATTCCATGCCAACCCTAACGCCGCAAACAGAGAGACTCGGAAAAGCACTTGAAAGACGTAGTCGCTGCGCACGACGAGCGGAGCAACCAGACCGAGGATTACGCAGAGGGCGGCGATCAGGAGTTGTGGGCGTCTCATACTCGTTGGCTCCCGAAGATTCCGCTCGGGCGCAATGACAGCACGAGCAGAAATATGACGAAATCAACCGCCAGCGCCCATTCGTTTCCCCAGTAGAGACTCGTGAGGTTTTCGACAACCCCCAGCACCAGCCCGGCCATCGCCGCGCCTTGAATGGAACCCATGCCCCCCAGCACCACCATGACAAAGGCCTTGAGCGTGAACTGGTCGCCGACGGTCGGATAGAGGTAAAAGACGGGAAGCAGCAATCCGCCGGCAACACCTGCAGCGGCTACACCGATGCCGAATGAGAATGCCTGTACGCGGTGAACGTTGATGCCCATCAGCGGCGCAGCGTATGGGTTTTGCGCAATGGCTCGCGCAGCACGCCCGAGCATCGTGTGCATCACAAAAAAATAGAGGAGTGCTCCCAGCGCGAAGGCGATGCCGAATGAGATCAGCCACGGGGCATTGAGGGAGATCTGTCTTCCGAGGTGCAGATTCTTGCCGAGCAACGCAAGATTGATCTGGTGGTAGTCAGCTCCAAAGAGCAACTGAACCCCGTCGGTCAAAATCAGTCCGAAGCCCAGAGTGAGAAGGATCTGCATGAAATCGGACTGGCCCTGGATGCGTTTCAAGAGGCCCCAGTAAAACAGATAGCCTAGAAGAAACAATTGAATCGCCGCGGCGATAAAGCCGAAGTAAGGGTTGAGGCCAGTCCTTTGAAACAGCACGTAGGTGGCGTACATTCCCACCATCATGAATGCGCCGTGGGCGAAGTTAACGATTCGCATGACGCCGAAGATCAGCGCCATGCCCATGCCAATGAGCGCGTAAAGTGATCCGGTCAATAAACCATTCAGAATCGCTTGCACAGCAGGAAAAAACTGATCCACACGTGCCCCCATCATCTGCAGATTCGCTGGCGCGCGCGAGAGCGCTAAGCCGGAGCCCTGCCGCGCACCTCGAGCTTGCGGAGCGCTCGCAATATGCCTTAGCGCCGGTTCCAAGGAGGGGTAGGAATAATCGGTTTGCTCTCCGCAGCGTCAACGGGCCACACGACTCTGTACTGCCCGCCCTGCACCTGGGTGATCAGCACTGGATGTTTGTTTTGTCCCGTCGAGTCGAATCTTATCGCTCCGAAAGCCGTCTCCGGCATGTCGAGCTGTCTTAGTGCATCCCGGATCGCCTGGGGATCGGTCGAGTTGGCCTTCTTGATGGCTTCTGCAGCCGCAAGCAGCGTGATATAGGCCTCCATCGCATGATAGGCCGGATGCGACCCGGTGCGCTGGAAGTACTTATCATCAAATTCCTTTGAGCCCTTCCATTTGGCGGATGGCAACCACTGGGAAACCGAGAACGTATATTCGGCATTGCGTCCAGCGCCTTTGTCGGGAGTGGGGAACTCGGCCGCCGCAAAACCCGTGCCGGCCGAGGTGTAATAGGCGGGGTTCAACCCCACCTGCTCCGCCTGGCGCATCAGCGTGCTGGCGTCCAGCAGGTAAGAGGCAAAGTAGATCACCGGAGGGTTTTTTGCTTTCACGCGCTGGAGGAGCGTCTTGTAATCCGGGGAGCTGGCTTGGTAGGCTTCGCTATCCACCACTTCGATGCCGGCTTGCTTGGCGGCTTCGAGCATCGCCTGCGCATTGGATTGGCCAAAGTTCGTGTTCTCATAAATGATGGAAATTTTCTTCGGTGCCCCCATGTCCTTCAAGAAAGCGACTGTCGTGTTTGCATACGCGCCTGATCCGGCGCAGATGCGGAAGGTCCATGGCGAGCCGCTCTGCATGACGTTGTCTGCCGTCGCCGTCGGCATCAGCAGAGGAACTTGCTTTTGCGTCACGGCGGGAACGATGGCCCTGGTATTCTCGCTGGAGTAGGCACCAAGGATGATCGGCACATGGTCCTGGTCAACGAGTTTGGACACGCCTTGCACCGCCTGGTCGGGCCGGCTTTGGTCATCGTAATAGTCCAGCTCCACAGTCTTTCCGAGCAGACCGCCTCTGCTGTTCAGCTCATCGAGCGCAATCGCATAGCCGTTTTTGTGCGTTTGTCCGAAAGCGGCGGTGCTCCCAGTGAGCGAAGTAATGACACCGATTCTGATCTTGTTGCCTGAAGCTTCGCCTTTCCGCTCTCCCCCTCCCCGACACCCTGCAAACGCTAGACCAAAAGCCAGCACTGCGACAGTGGATGCGTAGGCGCTGCGCACTGCGAACCTCCTCCGTCCATGCCTTGGAAACGGCACATTCTAGGTACCACGGTCTGTGAAAGCAAGGCGATTCCTGTCCGGGATCAACCCGGCCAATTTTGAGCAGCGATAGATGGCTCCTTCTCTCTACAAGAAGAGTCCTCCAGTGGCGCAAGAGAAAGACTCAGTTAGCTTCCAAGATCGCTCGCTGGCTGATGTCTCGCTTTGCTCCAGTGTGGAGCATTGCTCGCCCGGACTACGGGAAGTAGTACCGGAACGAAGTCATAACAATATTGTTAATTCCTACGGGTCTGCCGCCGGTGCCTGCCCAGGGCCTGCGGTGCACGTAGGAATACGACATACCGTACTGCAACGTACCCTCTTTACCCCTCCAGATGCGGTACCAGAAGCCGGGCTGAACCTGCCACACATCGCGATTCTGAGCATTGCAGGGTAGCGCCGAAGTTTCGAGACTGCACCCAGAGAGGATGTTACGGGGAGAGCCGTAGCCGACCCCGATCGTAGCTGGAGGCGTGCCAGTAGTAGTTGTGTATGCCGCACGGCCGAAGTACTCATCGCCACCGTAGACCCACAAATCCCATGTCGGCGTCGGGTGCAGCTCGAGGCCGACCAACGCCTGATAGGAGAGGATGGGGACAATCGTGTTGTTCGGACGCAGGGTTACGTCGCTGCCATTCGCCGTTCCGTAGCGGCCGATACCCCTGCCACCCAGGCCCTGTATCACGAAGTCGAACTTCTTGGCAATTACCGGCAGGATGACGCCAAAGCCCACACCGCCACCCCCCGTCACGTTATTGCTGCCCCCGAAGCGGTCACGGAAGAACCGGCCGAGTAGTTTGATCTCATAATGGCCCCAGCCGGGCTCAAAGGCGACCTTGGCGATGAGATCAGGCGCCTTATCCGTCGAGATGCCGGTCGCGTTCGGGACGAAACCGCTGCTCGGTGTCAACGTGTTGGCATTGCCGGCGAAACCGAACACGGTTGCCCCTACGGCCGGTACCACGCTCAGTACGGTCTCGGGATTTTCCACTGCGAAGGCCAACCACACTTTCTCGTTGAAGTTCTTGGTGACCCGGAAGCTGGCCTGGCGCGCATAGGTGTGACCCACGTTATAAGAAGCACTCAGAGTCAAGGGGATAAACATCGCGGTCGGCGAAATGCCTCTGCGGTTCGTCGTAAGCAGGCTCCAGGCTTGGCCACCCAGGAACGAAACGCCGTTGTTCATCTGCACCTGGGCCCATAGCTGGCGTATGCGCGGTTGGAAACTGTTGGTCTGCACTTCGGTTGCGGTAGGCGCCGCGCCCTCGAAGTCCATTTCGTAATAGCCGCTCGCCTTCCAGTCGTGAATCTTGCCCTCGAACAGCAGCGAGATACGGCTATGGCGCGCCGTAAAACGAAATTCACTGAGGTGTGTATTGGCGGTGCCGGAGAACGGGACGTTGCCGTAGGTGTCGAGCACATCGGCGTTCTCGTTGTGGAGGCGAAAGACAGTGTTTGCCGCCAAGAACCCGCCAGGAGTGATGGTTATGCCGCGGAAATGGATTTGAAGGGGCTGTTCAACCTCGCTGAGCCGCTTCTCTTCCGCCTGTATTTTCGTTGCGGTGTTGGTCTCAGTGGTCTTGAGATCAGCGACGGCGGTCTGGACCTGGGTCAGTGTGGCCGCGGTGTTCTGGCTGCCGGTAGCTGCTGCATCCGCCGCGCTCTGCGCTTGTGCGGCCTTCAATTGCAGTGCATTCAGCTGCTGTTCCCACTGCTGCCACGCCGCATCGCGCTTCTGGGCTTCGTCGCGGAGTTGCTGGATTTGCAGCTGCTGCGCAGCGAGAGCCTCGCGCAAGGCTTTGATCTCACTGTCCGCGGTTTGAGTCTGCCGCTTGGCCTTTGTCCCGGTTTTAGGTTTTACCCTGTTTGTCGTCGCCTGTTGCGCATCAACTATGCCAGTCGCAAACAACAGGGCAACGGAAAGCAAGAGACATTTCCTCATGGCGCTGACCTCCTGTTCTCAAGAACTCTGCCCCAGAGAACCGGACGTTTTTGAGTTTTATTTGAAAGGCGGTTCTTGAGTCAGGGCACCTTACGCCACCTGCTCTTGTTGAGTCAACGACCGATTTGGTCTCCAACCTCTTTCCCCAGCCGTCATTCATGTCAGTGTTTTGAATGGCACGGCGGCGGGGCCTTCGGTATACTTCGCTGTCCTCTGCTTGGAGCGAGGCCCCAGCCTGATGAGATGGCAGGCAACTGGAGCGCTCTGTGTGCTCGCCGCGCTCATCTGCTCTCTGGGTTCGGTTGCCCTCCCTGTTCACGCTCAAACGGCATTGCCGCAGGGTGCAGCCCCTTCTTCGCCCGCCGCGGTCGCCTCCCCGTCGCCGGCTGACCGGATCACACGGCTCGAGCAGCAGGTGGCCGAGGCGCGCAGCTCCGGCGACAACGCCTGGATGCTGGTCAGCTCCGCCCTGGTGCTGATGATGACCGGGCCCGGCCTGGCGCTTTTCTATGGCGGCCTGGTGCGCAAGAAAAACGTGCTGGCCACGATGATGCAGAGCTTCGCGCTGATGGTGCTCATCACGGTGTTGTGGGCTCTGGTCGGTTACAGCCTCTGTTTCCATTCGGGCAATTCGTTCCTCGGCGGATTGGGCTACTTCGGCCTCCGCGGCGTGGGACCACTGCCGGACGCCGACTACGCCGCCACGATTCCGCAGCAGACCTTCATGGTCTTCCAGTTGATGTTTGCCATCATCACTCCAGCGCTGATCACCGGAGCCTTCGCCGAACGGATGAAATTCAGCGCGATGGCGTTGTTCATGGCGTTGTGGTCGTTTCTGGTGTACGACCCGATGGCCCACATGGTCTGGGGAAAAGGAGGCCTGCTCAACGCGACGCTCGGCGGACGCGTGCCGGTGCTGGACTTTGCCGGGGGCACGGTGGTCCACATCACCTCCGGAGTTTCGGCGCTCGTGTGCGCGCTTTACCTGGGAAAACGATTGGGCTACCCGAAAGCGCCCATGCCGCCCCACAGCGTGGTGCTGAGCTTTATCGGCGCTTGCCTGCTCTGGGTGGGCTGGTTCGGCTTCAACGCCGGCAGCGCGCTGGCCGCTGGGAGCCTGGCGACGAGCGCGTTTGTGGCCACGCACTTCAGCGCCGCGGCGGGCGCGCTCGGCTGGAGCGTTTCCGAATGGCTTCGCAACGGCAAGCCCAGCGTCCTGGGCGGCATCTCGGGAGCGGTGGCGGGACTTGTGGCCATCACTCCGGCTTCGGGCTTCGTGGGGCCGATGTCGGCCCTGGTCATCGGCTTGGCTGCCGGGTTGTCTTGTTACTTCATGGTGGCCACTGTAAAAGCCAGGTTCGGGTATGACGATTCACTCGACGCCTTCGGCGTGCACGGCGCGGGCGGAACGATTGGCGCCCTGCTGACCGGCATCTTCGCAACCCAGGCCGTCAACCCGATTTTCCGTGACGCCCAGGGCAATGCCCTTGCCGTGGGCCTGATGGACGGGAACGGACGCCAGGTGTGGAACCAGTTCCTCGGTATCGCCGTGGCCTGGATCCTCTCCATCGTGGGGACTCTGATCATCCTCGTCGTGGTGGACCTGCTGATCGGCCTGCGGGTGCCCGAGGAGCAGGAGACTCAGGGCCTGGATGTGTCGCAGCACGGCGAGGAAGGGTATAACCTGGAGGCGTAACTCCGGGGCGGGTGGCGACTCCTGCCCCGCACGGGCAGGAGATCGTTTCTCGCTGCCACTGCCGGGGGATGGCGTGCCATGAAAAAACTCGAAACGATCATTCAGCCTTCGCGGTTCGAGATGGTCAAAGAAGCCCTGGCGGAGATTGGCGTCGAAGGGATGACGGTGAGCGACGTGCGCGGCCACGGCCGGCAGAAGGGTCATACGGAAGTCTACCGCGGCCGCGAATATACCGTGGACCTGCTGCCCAAAATCAAAATTGAAATGGTCCTGCCGGACCACCTGGTGGACGCCGCGGTTGAGGCGATCCTGAAGGCCGCCAAGACCGGCAAGATCGGAGACGGAAAAGTTTTTTTGTCGAACGTGGACGAGGCCATCCGCATCCGCAACGAGGAACGTGGAGAGAACGCCCTGTAGTCCGTTTCGGCAGCGCGCCGCAATGCTGCCATGCGTCCATCGGGTGCCGTGGACCGCGGGCCGCTCTCCCCAATCCGCAAGACAGGAGCGCCGGACCTGGATTCTCCGCTGAAGTCGTTTCCCCCCGCGGAACTCTCCCTGCGAGACGTCTATCTAGCCGAAACCGCCAAGCTTCGCCGGAAATTCGAGTCGAGCGGCGACGGCTGCGCCGCCGTGGTGGAGCGTTCCGCTCTGGTGGATGCAGTCGTTGCGCACCTGTATGCCGAGGTGGTTCCCGCGGAGCGCCACGCGCAAGAGGGTTTTTGCTTGGCCGCGCTGGGCGGATATGGCCGCCGCGCC
>JBASRK010000263.1:0-12453 GCA_049273775.1 Candidatus Acidiferrales bacterium | reverse complement strand
GATGAGAAGGGCGGCCTGGTGCCCGATGCGACCGTAGAAATCCGAAACTTGGATACGAATTTGACCAAGACGCAGACCACTGACAGCGACGGCCGATTCAGGTTCCTTCTGTTACCTCCCGGCCGTTACACGGTGACGATCTCGAAGCCGGGCTTCGCAACGATCGTCCAGGAAAACGTCAGCCTTACCGTCGGCCAAACCATCTCTCTTCCCGTGGGCATGAAGGTTTCTGCCGTGGCCGAGCGCATCGTGGTCACGGCTACCCCCATTGTGGAGGTCACTAAGACGGAATCGAGCACTACCCTGAACCAGTTGACAGTGACCGAGACGCCCATCCTTGGGCGAAAATTTGAGGACCTGCTCACGTTGACGCCTGGCGTGAGCATCGTGCAGGGCCCGGACGGCGATGAGATCAACTTCAATGGCCAGCGGGGCGTCTACAACAACGTCAGCATGGACGGCGGCGACTACAACAACAGATTCTTCGGCGAGCAGCTCGGCGGGCAGCGCGCCGCCATTGACATCACCCTGGAAGCGGTCAAGGAGTTTCAGGTTGTGGCCAGCGGCGCATCGGCTGAGTTCGGTCGTACCGCGGGCGGCGTAATCAACGTGGTCACCAAGTCCGGCACCAACGAACTGCACGGCAGCGCGTTTCACTTCCAGCGCCTGGAGGCGCTGAGCTCAAATACCTCCGACGGCAAGCCGCTTCGGGATTATAGCCGCGAGCAGTTCGGCGGCTCGCTCGGCGGCCCCATCGTGAAAAACAAGATGTTCTTCTTCGGGGCAGGGGAGGGAATCATCGAGAACCTGACCCGTGACAACCTGAGCGTGCCCATCGGCACGCCCTGCTCGGTTACGGCCCCGGTTTTCCACAGCAACATCTCAGATTCGGCAATCTCTGCCAGTGGAGACTGCCAGCGCCTGACCCTGATCAATTTCTTCAAGTCGAAGTTCAATCAGGATGAGGGCCAGCCGGTCAAGCGTCCCGTGCGCAATGCGGCGTTCCTGGGCAAGTACGATTGGAACGTCACGCCGGCGCACGCGTTGGCCGTTTCCTACACCTTCGACTACTCCAAGAATACGAACCAGACCTTTGATGTGCCCACCTACGGAAACTCGGCCAATGGCATTGAGGGCAACCCCTCGAAGATCCAGGTGGTCAACACCAATTTCGTCAGCAGCTTATCGTCGACCAAATTGAATGAGGCCCACTTTACCTATGCGCGAGAGAGCCGTCCGCGCGCCGCGGCTCCCGGAACAGTGCCTGATACGGACATGGGCTTCCTCGTGCCAACCCCCACGTTCCGGTTTGGCATGCCCTACTTCCTGGAACCCACCATCGATGAGCTCCTCTACCACACCCAGATTCGGGACAACTTTTCCATCGTCTCCGGAAAGCACACCATCAAATTCGGCGGTGATTGGCTACACACCCGCAACACCCAGATCTTCCGCGGGTTCTTCAAGGGTCGCTACATCTTTGGCGACACAGTCGGCTTTCTTCACTATGCTTCCCCGCAGACTCCCTTTGTTGCGGGTTTTGGGCCCACGGCGGCGGAATGTCCGGGGAACGTTTTTGTGGACCGTAGCCAAACTTGCCCGGGCGGCGGAGCGCCTAGCGCCATTCTTCTTCTGTACCTTCAACAGGGAGCCACCAGCGGTCCAACCACCGACGCCACCGGTGCTTCGTCCATCAAGAACGAAGACTTTGGCTTGTTCATCCAGGACAAGTGGCAAGTCTGGCCGGGGTTTACCTTCAACTACGGCTTGCGGTGGGAAGCAGTCATCTTCCCGGATCCGGTGACTCCTCCTTCGAAGACGGCGTACGGGATCAACCTCAGCAACCCGGCGTTTGATTCGGACGGCACGATCCACAACCAGAAGAAGGAATTTCAGCCGCGCGTGGGCTTTGCCTGGGATATCGCCAACAATCACAAGTCGGTCTTGCGGGCGAGCTGGGGAATCTACTATGCCTCGCAAAATATGTTGGCACAGGTCGGTGCCATCACCACCAACGGCGTTCAGCAGCAAGCGATTGCCGCGGGTACATTCTTTAATTCAGCGGGCGGACCTCCGCCAACCTATCCGGGAGTGGTGGTTGCGCCGACGATTCCTCCGGGAACGTTTCCGCCCGGCTCGGGCGTTACGGTTTTCAGCAAGAGCTATGCCAATCCCCGCGTCTACACCACCAACGTGGCTTTCGAGCAGGAGCTTGTTCCCAACTGGGCCGTGTACGCGGATTTCACCTGGGCTAAGGGTGTTCACCTCACTCGTCAGGTCAACCCCAATGTCTCGTGCGTAGGGGCGCCACCACCCTGCCCGAACCTCGGGTTTGTCGATCCTCCCGGCGTCCTGGCGACCTACGGGCCTACGCCACCCTTCCCCAATCTGGGCACCATAAACGATACGGTTGGTTCGGCCAAGTCTCTCTATCGGGGCGTAACCATTGGGGTGCGCAAGCGCTTCAATCAGCGCTTCCAGATGGAAGCGAACTACACTTACTCGAAGGACTTGGACGACGATTCGAGCGAGCGTGACCCCTTCAGTTACCGCTACGTCAATTTTTTCAATCTGAAGCCCGAATATGCCGACTCCGACCGCGATGAGCGCCACAAGTTCAACTTCTATACCTATGCAGAGTTGCCTTGGGGATTCCAGGCCGATGTGCGCATGCAAGCCCACTCGGCCCAGCCCATCAGCGTCAGCCCGCGGGCCCTCGGTGGTGTGGACCGCGGCCGCAACACGCTGCGCAAGGACAACCAGTACTTTGCGTTCAACTGGCGCCTGCAGCGTCCCTTCAAGTTCGGCGAACGGTTCGCGTTGATTCCGATAGTGGAGATGTTCAACACCTTCAACAACAAGAACAACGTGAACCCGCTGATTTCGCCCGGCGCATTTAACTTCGACGGCTTCCTGCGCCAGGGCGTGGGCGATCCGCGGCAGGCTCAGTTCGCCGTCCGGCTGACGTTCTAGCGGCCGGACCTCTGGCTTCGGCACGACGCATCCCGGTGGCCGCCTGGCGGCCACCGGGATTGCTTTTTGTGGTGAGGCCCAGGTCCCAAGGCTGAGTGGCGTCACTCTCCCGGGGCGCTTCGGCTTCTCCCGTTCTCTGCTACCATCGTTGCTCGAGCGATGCGCGCCCGCCCCGAACAACCGACCCTACGCGGCGTCCTGTTCGATTGGGACGGCACCCTGCTCGACTCCTATCACGCTGACGGGCAGGCTTACCTGGCCATGTTCCGCGCGCTCGGCATTGACTGGGACCTGGACGACCTGGCGCGGCACTACGCGCCCGACTGGTATCACGTCTATCGCGCCGCAAGACTCCCGCGAGCGCGCTGGGAGGAGGCCGGCCGGCTCTGGAACCTGTACTATCGCCGGCAGAATCCCAGACTGCTGCCGGGCGCGCGGCAGGTGCTGCGGGAACTCGGCCGGCAATTCAGGCTCGCGCTGGTGACCAGCGGAAACCGCGCCCGCGTCAGCCGGCAGCTTCGCCGCTTTGGTCTCGCCGAGTGGTTTGCGGCGCGCGTTTGCAGCGAAGACGCGCATCGCCGCAAGCCGCATCCGGCGCCGCTTGAGCTGGCGTTGCGCCGCCTGCGCCTGGAGCCCGAGGTTTGCGTTTACGTCGGCGACGCCCCGGAGGATATCGAGATGGCGCGCCGCGCCGGCGTGCGCGCCATTGCCGTGCTCGGGCCGTATCCCGTGCGCGACAGGCTGCGTGCGGCGCGACCCGACGCGCTGCTTCCCTCGATTGACCGCCTGCCACGACTGCTACTCGAGCGCTATTGAGGATTGGGTTGTATTGCCGCCGTCGGGGTCTGCCCCGGCGGAGTCGCGGGCTTCGGCGAATCGGCGCCCGGGGTGGCGGGGGCGCCGCCCGGGAGCTTGTAGTCGGCCCAGCGGATCGTCAGGCGGATGCGCACATCGCCGTTTTTCTGCCGCAGCGTATCGTCGGAGCGCGCATAGGTGGGAAACCAATACTTTTTGTCGATGTTTTCGCGATAAGTCTCGTACATCGTAAAGGGCAGTTCCGGGGAAGCAACGTCGCCGATCTCCGTCACCCACTTGCCATAGGTTTTGACGATCAGAAAGTCGCGGTCGTCCACCCAGACCAAGCCTTCGAAGTAGGCGCGCGTGCGCTCGCGTTGCCGCGGCTGCACGCGGAAGATGTAAGTGGTCAGCTCGTCCACTGGCTGCTTGCCCTGGTAGGTGATCTCGTACTTGCCGAGCTGCTCGCTGGTCAGCGCAAACATGGGCATCCGGGCCAGGATCTCCAGGTCTTCGGGCGCAAGCTTCATGCGCCGGAGCGTCGAGGGCGACTGCTGAACAATATGCTCGTACCGCCGGCCGTCTGCCGCCACGACGAGGTCCGTGGCGACTTGGAACTCGCCCGCGGGCTTGTTGTCGTCACCGAATTCCTGGACGCGAATGGTTTTCCGATAGATGTAGCCGGCGCGGGCGCGCAGGAACTCGTCTTCCTTCTGCGCAAACCTGCGGATGATCTCTTCGACGGGAACGGGCGGCGGCTCAGGAGTCGAACTCGCCGGGATGCGCTTCACTTCGCGGTTAGGTGGCGGGGTGACCGGCCCCGGCAGCGGTTCCTGCGCGGCAACCTCGGCCGCGCCTCCGTGCAGCAGGATGGCCAGCAGAAACGCTGCGCCTGGAATCACGCCCTTGCGAACCATCGGTGTCTTCACTCTCTCTTGGATGCGGTCTCCGAGCTCCCCGCCTCCTGACCGGCCGGCAGGGCAGTGTACCGCACCCGGGATGGTCTGTGGCGCGCCGCTGCGGGCATGCGGCAGGATTCCCCATTCCGGCCCAGAGCGGCTCTGGTAGAATCGCGGCTCGGCTGTGCCCCAGATACTTCAGGCCAGGCGGTTCATTGTCTCCGGGATGGTGCAGGGCGTAGGCTATCGTTTTTTCGCCCAGCGCGTCGCGGAGCGACTTGGCATCGCGGGGTACGCGAAAAACCTGCGCGACGGCCGCGTCGAGGTTTACGCCATCGGCTCCCCCGAGCAGCTCGGCGCGCTGCGCGAGGAGCTAGCGCGCGGCCCGCGTGGCGCGAGCGTCGCTGCGGTTGCTGAAGAAGAGGCGGAAGTGCAGCCGCGCTATGCGGCCGGGTTCTCGATCGAGCACGACTGGTCCCACTGATCTTTCAGGCGGAGCGACGCGAATGGACGAATTGAAGAAGCTCATCCGGGAAATCCCCGACTGGCCCAAGCCGGGCATCCTGTTCTACGACCTTACCACGCTGCTGAAGGACCAGAAGGGTTTCCACACGTTGATTGATCAGCTCTGCGAGCACTACGCGAACAAGAAAGTGGACGTGGTCACCGGCATCGAGGCCCGCGGCTTTATTTTTGCTCCCGCGCTCGCCTACCGCCTGAGCGCGGGCTTCGTGCCCGTGCGCAAACCGAAGAAACTGCCGTGGAAGACCGCGCAGGTCACCTACCAGCTCGAGTACGGCACCGATACGCTCGAGGTCCACCAGGACGCGGTGCGCCCCGGCCAGCGCGTGCTGGTCTGCGACGACCTGCTGGCCACCGGCGGCACCGCCGCAGCGACGGTCAAGCTGATGCGCCAGTTGGGCGGCGAGGTCACCGGAGCAGCCTTTGCGGTGGAGTTGAGCTTCCTGAACGGCCGCGCCAAGCTTCCCTCGCTGGACGTTTTTTCGCTGATCCAGTACGACAAGTAGAAAAGCTGCATCGTCCGGGGCGCGACCCGCATCTCTCCGACCATGGAGGTGGCCCGTGGGTGAGCTCGTGCATATCGCGAAGATCAGAATCGTCCAGAAGAAGCGCCCGCTGCGCGAGGCGCATATCGAGGGGTTCGCTGAGCCGCTGCGCTTCGGCGTGCACGGCGGCTACGCCTCGTTTTACAAGGTGCAGCCGGCTGAGCCTCTTCCCACGACGATCGACCACGTTATCGCTGCGCTCGCCGGTTGACTCACGGGCACGCTGGCCGGCGCGCTGGAGGCGCGTGGAATCTCCACACAGGATAGCCTCGAGGCTGACGTCGAAGGCCGCATCGAGGGCGAAGAAAAGTTGATGCGCATCGCCGCGGTCAAGCTGCGTTACCGCCTGAAAATCCCCCGCGAAAAGCGCAGTGAGGCCGACCGGGCGCTCGAGCTCCACGAGCGCAACTGCCCGGTCCACCAGTCTATCCAGCGGGGTTTCGAGGTGACCTGGTCCGCGGACATCGTGGAGAGCTGATGAAGAACAGAAAGGGGAAGATGGAAAAGGGGGAGGAGTGACACCAGACGCGGCGCCAGATTGGGCCGCTTCCCATTTTCTATTTTCCGTTTTACGGTTTCCGTTTTTGGCGCCGCTGCCGGACGGCTTCAAACAGCACGATGCCGGCAACAACCGAGACATTGAGCGCGCGCACCGGACCGGTGGTGGGGATCGAGACCAGAAAATCGCAATGCTTGCGCACCAATTCGTGTAATCCCTTGCCCTCGCCGCCGAGCACGATGCCGACGGCGCCGGTGAAGTCGGCCTCGGTGTAACTTTTCTCGGCACGCTCCTCTAGGCCCACCAGCCAGTAGCCCGCTCCCTTCAGCTCCTCCATGGCCCGCGCCAGGTTCGCGACGCGCGCCACGGGCAGGTGCTCGAGCGCGCCAGCCGAGGCGCGCGCCACGCTTTCGGTCAGGCCCGCGGCGCGGCGGTCAGGGATCACCAGGCCGTTGGCGCCGGCAGCGAGCGCCGTACGCACAATGGCGCCCAGGTTCCGTGGGTCTTCGACGCCGTCGAGCAGGACCAGGAGTTCGGTTCGCGCATCCTGCCGCGCGCTTTTTTGGAGCAGATCTTCCAGACCCAACGCAGGCTTCGCCGCGCCCAGCGCTACCACGCCCTGGTGATCGCGGGTGCCTGCCAGGCGGTCCACCTGCCCGCGGTCCTCAAACCGCACCGGCACGCCGCGGGTGCGAGCGAACTGCACAAGCTCTTCGATGCGCTCGCCGTGACGCCCGCGGGCGATGACGATGCGCTCGAGGGCTCGGCCTGCCTCGAGCGCCTCGCGCACCGCGTGGATTCCCGTCATCCGGGTCATTGCGCGCTCGCTCCTTCATCAAGACCTAACACAGAACACACAGGCGGTGCGGATAGAAAAGGGAAAATAGAAAAGGGAGAACGAAAAAGGGTATGTCTCTGCTCATACTCTGTGCTCGCTGTGGCCTCTGTGGTGAACTTTTTCTTCATTCCATGGAAGCGCAGAATTCAAGCATGCGTTGCCGCGTGCCCTTCACCACAATGCAAGACGGGAGCGCTGCTGCACAGTCAAGCACCAGGATTACCCGGTCGAGCTCGCCCTCCCCAGCGCGTCCCGCCAGCGCCAGCCGGATGGGATGAAAGAGTTTCCTGCCGCGGTGGCGCAGGCGCTCTTTGAGCGCCGAGACAATCTCCTTGAACCGGTCAGAATCGACGGGCGGGCCTTCGAGTACCTGATGAGCCAGCTCGCGGATCACCTCTCGCGCCCCTTCGCGCGCCAGAACAGCGTGGCTTTCGGGGCGTCGCAGGATGGCACGGGCATCGTACTCAAAGACCAGTCTCAGCAAGTCGGCCAAAGCGTCGCGGCTGGTGGCATGCGGCCCAAGCAGTACCGCCGCCTCGCCGAGCCACGCAGCTAGATCCCGTTCGATGTGGCCCGCCTCATTAGGGCCGGGGCCTTTCAGGCCCAAATCCCTAGGTCTGAAGACCTGGGCGAGATCGACTGCGGCAGCGAGCCACCGGCGGTCGCGGAGAATCGCCGCCACATCCGCTGCCGCGAACGGGTTTACCGTTGGCGCCGTGAATTTGGTGGATCCCTCAGAGATCATCCCGGCAGGATTTTACCGCAGCCGCGACCTGAAATTCGCATCCAGCCCTTCGCAATATGATCGGGTGTCATTCTGAGCCCGCCGCAGCGGGCGAAGAATCTCAGCGTCAAACAGGTGTTCCGTGGCAAGTAGTGACACATGAGATGCTTCGGCCCCGACAGAGTCGGGGTCTCGGCATGACACCTGCGCTTTGACGCGAAGCTTTCTATTCAAACGCAGGTTTTCTGATTCAGGCTTCGAGCGTGGCGATGGCGTGCGCCGCAATGGCATCACTGTTTCCAATGGCGTCCATGCCCTCGTTTGTCTTGGCCTTCAGGTTTATTTGCTCGGGTTGGAGGCCGAGGGCTTTGGCGAGTTTTTCACGCATCGCGGGGAAGTGCGGCCCAAGCGGAGGCTTTTCGGCGATGACGACGGCGTCGATGTGCACGATGCGCAACCGGCGCTCGTCGAGCAGCCGGCGCACACCCTCGAGGAAGATCAAGCTCGAGGCGCCTTTCCACTTGGGGTCGGTGTCGGGAAAGTGCATGCCGATATCGCCGAGGCTGGCAGCGCCCAACAACGCATCGCAGATGGAGTGGCTGAGCACGTCGCCGTCGGAGTGGCCCAGCGGGCCCTTGACGAAGGGCACTTCGACCCCGCCCAAGACCAACTTGCGTCCTCCCGTCAGCCGGTGCAGATCGTATCCAATGCCGGAACGTGTCATGAATTTAAATCTCGGTTCCAAAGCTTCGGATGAAATGCGAAATCAGCAATGGGGGCGCGCGATCATTTTCCCTGGCGTTCCTGTTCGATGTAGAAGCGCGCCAGGTCCATATCGGCCGGGCGCGTGATTTTGATATTGCGCTCGGAGCCGAGCACGACGTGCACGTCGCGCCCGAGCCGCTCGACCAGACCCGCTTCGTCCGAGGCGGTTACGCCGTCCCGCCGAGCCCGCTCGAACGCCTCCTTCAGCAGCTTTGCCGAAAAAGCCTGCGGGGTTTGTGCCAGAACGACCAACTCGCGGGGAATCGTGCCGGTGATCAGGGCCATGTCTTCAGGCAGGCTGGCGCGCTTCACCTCTTTCACTGTATCCATCGCCGGGATGCCCAGGATGACGGCGTGGCGCACGCGCGCCTCGACGATCACCCGCTCGATCTGCTCGCGGGTGACGAGCGGCCGCACGGCGTCGTGCACCAGAACAATTTCCGTCTCCGCGGAGACTTCGGCCAGAGCGTTCGCGACTGATTCCTGGCGGTGACCCCCGCCGCGCACCACGCGCACCGGCCGGCCGAGCCGCTCCCTGATGAGGAGGTCGCCGAGCGCGGTCATCTCCTCGGCGCGGGTGGCGATAAAGAACTCGGTGATGGCCTCGCAGGCCGCCAAGCGTCGCAGCGTGAAGATCACCAGGGGCACGCCATCGAGCTCCAGAAACTGTTTGGGCGTCTCGGCGCCCATGCGGGTGCCCATTCCGGCGGCGGGAAGGATGGCGGCAATGCGGTTCATCTTCGCCTCGTCAAGGGGGCCAAGAGCTTACACCAAGAGGAACTACAGATAAACACAGATGAACACAGACAGGAGAAGGAAGCCAAAGATCGACAGAGAGACACAGAGAGCACTGAGAAACACAGAGAGAGGCCGAGAGGAACAAAGAGACAGGCAGAGACACAGAGAGACAGAAGAATATTGGGGCACGGAGGATCGCGGCGAGCTATTCGCGGCCGGAATCTGGGAAGACGGGGCGCGGTGGGCGTTCGCAGCCATGGGGCGTTTCGCCGGCGCGGGGACCGTTGGCCTCGGTGGCGCTCGCGGCGGGCTGGCGGACCTGCTGCTCGGCGCGCTCGTCGTAGCGGCCGAAGATCATCTTCCCGGCAGTGGTCTGGTGCACCGAGGTGACGATGATGTCGATCGTCTTGTTGATCATTCTACGTGCGCCATCTACGACGACCATGGTGCCGTCGTCCAAATAGGCGACTCCTTGGTTGTACTCCTTGCCTTCGCGCAGGATGAAGACGCGCATCGTTTCGCCGGGCAGCACGACCGGCTTCAGGGCGTTGGCGAGTTGGTTGACGTTCAGCACGTCGAGACCCTGGAGAGTGGCCACCTTATTCAGGTTGTAGTCGTTGGTGATGATCTTGCCGTCATAGCGCTTGGCGAGCTCAATCAGCTTCATGTCCACGTCGGGGACGTTGGGGAAGTCGTCTTCGGCGATCACTATTTCCAGGTGGCCCATCTTCTGGATACGCTGAAGCACCTCGAGCCCGCGGCGCCCGCGCTGGCGCTTGAGCGGGTCGGCTGAATCGGCCACCAGTTGAAGCTCGCGCAGCACGAACTGCGGAATCAGCAGGGTACCGTCCAGAAAGTGCGCCTCGCAGACGTCGGCCACTCGCCCATCAATGATCACACTGGTGTCGAGCACCTTGAACAGCCGCCGGGTGCTGCGCTCGCTGCCAAATAGACCTCCCAGGGCCTGCAGGTTCAGCATGTCGCCCTTGTTGGCGCCCACAATCAGGCCGATATAGGCCATCACCAGCAGCACCGCCATGCCGAGGAACGACCGTGAGGCCTCCGGGATCGAGGTGTGCGCCAGGACTAGGGTGATCAGGTAGGCGCCCATGATCCCCAGGATCGAACCTACCGCCGCCCCGATCAGGCGTCGCAGGCTGGCGCGCCGCAAGCGGATTTCAAACAGGATGACAGCAATCGAGAACGCCAGGCCGACAATCGCGGCGTTCCGGGCGTTGAGCCCGAAGGGACGGAAGTGGTAGCAGGCGGCGACGCAGACGGCCGCAAAGATCCCGCGCACCAGCACAACGTCCCACCAACTGCCCAGGCGGGTATCTGCAGGAGAAGTCAGGTCAACCGACTTCGCCGAGGCCGGTTCGCTGCGGCCAGAACCGCCAGCGCGGCCGGGCCGGGTAAGAGGGCGTGCCATATGAGCCTCGTATAAGTGATTCCCGCTTATGAATCGGATCAATCTTGCCCGGAAATATGAATCTATGTATGAACCGGGACGACCGCAATAAATGAGCTTACCAGATCATCTGCAGGGAGAGTATAGCAGCAGCGTCAAGCGATGAGGGATCAGTTACGGTAGGTAAAATCGCGGGACGCGCTTGCCCAGAGCGCAGAGTAAATCTGACGTCACCGTACCCAGAGTGTGCGCGACGTCGGACACGCTTTGTCGGGCGGGCCCGTCGGCGCCGTAAATCGTGGCCACGTCGCCTACGCTTGCGCCCTCAATTCCAGTCACGTCGGCCATTGCCAGGTCCATGGAGATCGTGCCGACCAACGGCGCGAACTGCCCGCGGACGATGACGCTGCCGCGGTTGGTGAGCCCGCGCACCAGTCCGTCGGCGTAGCCCGCGGCCAGCACAGCGATGCGCGAGGGCTGGCGAGCGACGAAACGCGCGTTGTAGCCGACGCCCTGGCCGGGAGCCACATCACGCAAGGAGATCAGCCGGGCGCGCAAGCTCAGCGCAGGGGTAAGCGGCAACTTCGCTTCGATCTCAGCTTTGCGTCCTGGCGGATCGTAGAACTGGTGGTAGCCGTAGAGCACCGCGCCGGGCCGCACCATGTCTGCCCAAGTGCTGGGCCGAGCCGCCAGCGCCGCGCTGTTGGCCATGTGTACGAGCCCCGGCTGGATGCCCAGCCCGCGGAGCCGCTCGAGCGCGCCCGCAAAAAATCTCTCCTGGAGTTCGGTCTGCTCAGCGGTGAAAACCTCAGAGGAGGCAAAATGCGTGAAGGTGCCCTCCAGGCGCAGGTGCGGACAATCGGCCAGCGCGCGCGCAAAACAGTCCACATCGCCGGGTGAAATCCCCAGCCGGCTCATTCCCGTGTCGATTTTCAGATGGAAGCCGACCGGGGCGCGTCGAGCCCTTGCTGCGACGCACTCCAGAGCGCAAAGCTGTTCGCAGCGCGTGATGGCCGGGGTTAGACGGTACTCCAGCAGGCGCTGCTCCTCGCCGGGCCAGAAGCCGGTCAGCAGCAGGATCGGTTGGCGGATGCCGGCTTCGCGCAACTCAGCGCCTTCGGCCGTGCAGGTTACTCCAAACCAGTCGGCTCCGGCCTTCGCCAGCGCTTTGGCCACCGGTGCAGCGCCGAGCCCGTAGGCATTGGCTTTCACCACGGCCAGGACCTTGCACCGGCGCGCTCGCCGGCCCACCGGCGGCGGGTTAACGTGCCTCCGGATGGCGCGCAAATTACCTGCAAGTGCATTCAGCCGCACCTCCGCCCATACCGGCCGGCCGTCGAATTTAACCCCGCGTGTCATCGCTGGTTAGAATGCCAGACTATTCCAATTCACCGCAACTTCACACCACCTTCGCGGCACCCCAATCCGGTTAGTTAACATTGCCGATACTGATACTGCATGCCTGCCATCAAAATGGCGCCGCCGAGGAGCTAGGAGCTCCTGCTGCAAGTCCTTGACTTTATTGGGGTACTTGGGTCGAGAGGAACGCAGGCCTTGTGCGCCTGGACGGCCCATCTGGCCGTGCGCAGCATGAATTACACAGGTGTGGCCCGGCGCAGACGCCTCCAGCCCCGCGCTCGATTTCACCGAGCTGCCGAGCGATACGCCCGCCCTGGGAGCATTCTGGGTTAAGCCTTGATGAAGAAATCAGGCTTATAATCCACCTCAACTCGGTCGGGAACGGTAC
>JBASRK010000240.1:0-3135 GCA_049273775.1 Candidatus Acidiferrales bacterium | reverse complement strand
GGCCTGTGTTTCCCTGGTCGTGATGCCGATTCTTTCTCGTGCAAAGAAGGAGGTAGGCAGGGAACTCGGCAGCGCAGCTATGAACGCAGACGCTAAACAGACCGACTTTTGTGTGTATTTGTCAGCTATTTTATTGGGCGGGCTCTTTCTCAATGCGGCCTTAGGGTGGTGGTGGGCAGACCCCACAGCTGCCCTTATTATGGTGCCCATCATTGCCAAAGAGGGGTTTGACGGGGTGAAGGGAAAGGCCTGCTGCGATTCCTGCGATTAAGTTGAAACTGACCCACTACCGGCTGCGGCGCGAGTTTGACCGCTTCTCGGAGGCGCGGCTATAATGCCGCTTCGGCCTGCGGCGCGCTTCGCACGCCGGCAGAGTCGCGAGAAAAAGCGCAGCCAGCCGGCATCCACCGCCTGCCGGGACACCCCTTCCGCATCAGGAGCGAGCGATGGTGAAAGCGACGCAACTGCGCCCCGGGATGGTCATCCAGCACCAGGGCGACCTTTTCACCGTGTTCAGCGTCGAGCACCGCACCCCGGGCAACAAGCGCGGGTCCATGCAGACGAAGATGCGCAACCTGCGCACCGGCGCGATTATTGACCATCGCTTCCGCGCCGAGGATTTCGTCGAGCGCGCCATCGTTGACGAAGTGGAGTTTGAATTCCTTTACGCCGATGCTGAGGGCTGCCATTTCATGAACACGGAGACGTTCGAGCAGATCCGCCTGAGCAGAGAGCTGCTGGGCGAGGCGGTGGACTACCTGATCGGGAACGTGCTGGTGAAGGTGGAATTCTTCGAGGGCAAGCCCATCGGCGTGGTCCTGCCGGACACGGTGGACCTGAAAGTGGTCGAGACCGAGCCGGCCGTCCAGAAGGCCACGGCCAGCTCGGTGATGAAGCCCGCCAAGCTCGAGACCGGCCTGACCATCCAGGTGCCGCCGTTCATCAACAACGGCGACAAAGTGCGCGTGGACACCTCCGAAGCGCGCTACGTCCAGCGGGCGCAGTAGCCCCGGGCGTCACGGTTGCGAACGCTCCACCCCCTGCTCGCCCGCCGCCAAGATCAGCGGAAGCAGAAATTCCTCGAGCCGCTGGGCGTCCGCTGATTTCATCGCATCCAGATGGATGCCCATGTGGTTGTCGTCCACAACCCGGGCGATGCGTCCGGAGATATTGTTGGGCTCGCTGCCAGAGTTCAAGTGGAGACGCACTTCCACCCGCGAGCCCTGCGGGAACGTGCCCGGAACCTGTACGAACAGCCCGTTCAGGCTCATGTCCAGGGTCTCGCCTTCGAGCTGCCGGTTCTCGCACCGCAAGTCGACCTTGCGTCGGACTGCTATGCGCCGGAAGCGGCGCCTCTCGCGCTCGATGGCGCCGTGCGTGGCGCGGACGACGCTCAGCAGGTGTCTTCGATCAATTGGCTTGTTGAGGAAAAAGTTGGCGCCTGCCTGGTATCCGCGGGCCAGCAGCGAAGGGTCCGCGTCGCCGGTGATTATGACGACGGGCGTGCGCTGGTTGATGCCCGACATGCGCAATTGGCGGAGGAGCTCGATCCCGTCGAGCGGGGGTATGTGCACGTCGAGGAACACGCAGTCAAACTTCTCCGCCCGCAGGAGCGCCGCGGCAACTTGGCTGTCGGTCATTGCACTTACGTCGATCCCGGCCTGGAGGAGGGTTGTCTGGATCAGTTCGCAGGTTGCCGCGTCATCGTCCACCACGAGGATACGGGTCGCCGCGGCACCCTGCTTGGCCGGGCCCCCTGGCCGGGTTCGGGCGGCGTTGGTCATTGCGCCCCCGCGCCCGACAGACCTGACACGGCGGCAGGCATTTTCATGTCCATCTCATCCACCAGCAACGTGTCCCATCAGCCGTGCGCGCGCCCCGGCGTCCGCCATCAAGATTAGCGGACCTACGGAACGCTTGCGAACGCCGGCGAAGTCTCCAGCAGACCCGCCAGCTCGCGAAGCAGCCCGGCGTCCCACCAGCCGCGCTTGGCTTCTTCCTGGAGGATGGCGATGGCCTCTTTTTGTGGCAGGGCCTTGCGGTACGGCCGCTCGGTGGTAAGCGCGTCGTAGATGTCCACGATCTGCAGGACACGCGCCGTGAGCGGGATGTTGCCGTTGGTGAGGCGGTCGGGATAGCCACTGCCGTCCATGCGCTCGTGGTGGTAGCGGATGATCGGCAGCACCAGGCGAAACGATTTCAGCGGGGCGCAGATGTGCTCGCCGACCACGGGGTGGGTCTCCATAATTCGCCGCTCATCGGGGTCGAGCGGCCCGGGCTTGTGCAGGATGCGCTCGGGCACGGCCACCTTGCCGATATCGTGCACGATCCCGGCGCGACGCAGCGCCACACGCTGGTCCTCGGGCAGCCCGAGCCGCTCGGCCAGCGCCACCGAGTAGCGCGCTAGGCGATCGCAGTGCCCTTCGGTGCACGGGTCTTTCGCCTCGATGCTGCGCGCTAAGCTGCAGAGCACCGTCTCGGCGTTTTCCAGCTCGTCGGTGAACTGCTTCAGGCGCACCAGCGAGCGCACCCGCGCCAGCAACTCCTCCTTGCGCACCGGCTTGCTGAGGAAATCGTCGGCGCCGCTTTCGATCCCCTGGATGCGGTTCTCGATGTTCCCCAGGCCGGTGATCAGCACGATGGGGATCAGGCGCGTCTCCGGCCGCGCCTTGACCGCCCGGCACACGGCAAAGCCGGTGCAGTGCGGCATCATCACGTCGAGTAAGGCCAGATCAATGGGCTCGCGGGCCAGGGCCGCCAGGGCCTGCGTCCCGTCCTCCGCAGAGACCACCCGGTAGCCATGCAATCGCAACAGGTGGCAGAGCAATTCGCGGTTGTCTTCGCTGTCGTCGGCAACCAGCACGGTTCCCAGAGGCATTCCGGCCTGAGACATAGCGCGCTCCAATACGCCCGGGTGGGGGTTGAAGGGGAGCGATGGGATTCCCCGCCACGATCGGCAAGAAATGGATTCGGGGGAGGGGGAAATCACCCTAGCAACGCGTCAAGCGTAAGTCAAGAAGGTTTCGGTGTTTCGTCAAGCGAAGATTAGCCGAAGACGCGGGCGAAGATTGCGTCCACCGAGTGAAGCTGGCGATTCAGATCGAAGGCGCGCTCGAGCGCCGCCCGGTCGAGGAA
>JBASRK010000237.1:0-4570 GCA_049273775.1 Candidatus Acidiferrales bacterium | reverse complement strand
GTTATGGAGGACCGCCGCAGGAGCAAGCGTGTGCCCCTGGTTTTTCCCATCGAGGTTTCCGGCTTTGATTGCAGCGGACGGCATTTCTCGAAAACGGCGAAGACCTGCGACATCAGCGAAGCTGGGTGCCGTTTTCAAATCAAGGCGCAGATCGAGCCCGGCGAAGTGGTGGCCATCCAACTCATTGCCCGCAGCAATGACCAGGCTCCGGCGGGCAAGGCTGTGCTCTTCCAGATTGTTTGGGTTAGCCGGCATCCAGACTGCTGGGAAGTGGGAGCACTCAAGCTTCAGCCGGAAAGCATCTGGCACATGTCTTTTCCGCCCCGCGATCAGCCAAAAGCTTCCTCTGAATAGCCCGCCAGCCAACACCCTGCGCGCCGCGTTGCCCGTCCCCGCGGGCGATGCGGCGCACCGCATTCTGCCAGCAGCAGAGGGCACCACGCCGATAAACGATGCTGCCACCGCCCGCCGAAGGTGGGACACCCGCAGAGTTCTAGCGTATAGCGGCTGATGCTCTCCGGCGGGACGTCAGAGCATAGCCGTAAATACTTGGAACGGCGCTAGCGCGGGTTCGTCCTGTAAGGCGAGACCCGGGCGGACACGGTTGGAAGCGTGATGTTGCTGTCCAGCCGCACCAGCAACGCAGTCTGCGCCGGCAGCTCCACTCCTTTGCCCTTCCGCGCCATGACGTAGGTCGTGCTGCCGATCAGGCCGAACACCAGGCCCCGCACGACGTGGCTGAAGATCGCCCCAGCGACCGTGCCGCCGCCGGTGCCCAGCGTGACAATCACAATGTCGCCCTTGATGTCGCGCTTGGCTTGCACCACCTGGCCTTCCTCCAGCTTCACGTCCTTGCGCTTCTCGCCGTCCGATTGTGCCGAGCCGCCCTGAATCGCCAGGATGCTCATCTGCACGGGTATCTCGCGGTGGTCCACCTCAATCGAACGAAAGGTCAGGTTCATGGCCGCCTGGCCGCGGAACAGCGAGAACCGTTTCGGCTTCACCACGGTGCCGACCTGGCCGGTCACGTGGGCGCCCGCCGGCAGCAGCAGTTGCCCGCCGATGTACACGGGTTCGGACACCACCGCGGTAAACGGATCGCCGTCGCGCGCCACTGCTGTGCTCAGTCCGTTGAGCAGCACCAGATGGATTTGCGTGCCCTGAACAAGTTGATTGGATTGCGACTGGACAGGAACCGCCGCGGTTAGGACCAGACATACCGCGACGCCGATGGAAACGACACCTTTCATTGGTTCCTCCTTTACCCTGAGCCCGCCGGGGCGGGCGAAGGGCTTTCCTGTTCCTCCCGCAGCTTCGGGAGGAGTGCAGGGCTGGCCCCGTGTCGTGGGGCCTGTCCCGGCCGGGCCGGGAGTTTCCGCTGGCGCCGCGGAGCCGGCCACCCGACATCTCGGGTCGCCGGCAAGGGTGCGGAGGACGTGCACCCGGCGAGAGCTTACTCCGGCCGCGCTTGCCGCCCCACCAAAATCAAGCCGCGCTGTTCCAATCAGCCAAGCCCGGTTTCGCCTACTCTGGTGCCCTCTCGCAACCATTAGCTCGTTCCAAGAAATGGGCGGCGGCGGTAACAACTGAAGGTGACGAAGTGGAGATCTCCGCGTCCGTAATAGCGCCGCAAAGGGTTACGCATCGAAGAAAAACCCGCACCCTTGAAAACCACAAGGGTTGCGGCACCCGCGCCTGCTACCTACAGTGGGCCGTACGCGAATGATATACTCCGTCAGCGCCTGATGAGCGAACGAATTTCGGAGTGCATTCTGTGCGCCACCCGCCCGACCCTATCGAGTGCGAAGCAAACAATGGGACCTGGATCGATGACGAATTCGTTCAATGTCAGGAGCAATACGGCACCATCTGCTCGAACGTAACTGACAACATGCCATCGGACCGTCCCCCCGACGTCCTTGACGAGTTCGCGGGATTCGACTGGTTGGTCGCTGGGGTCTACTTTGAGGGCCTTGGTCGAAACTTTGTGGATGAATTTAAGGAAGGCGGTTGCGTTAACGAGTTCAATAAGGCAGTCGACGCTGCTGATATCCTGGCACCTTTGTCAGCGGCCCCGAATATCATCGAAGACACACTCAAGAGTGCGGCGTCAGGTGCTGCCTTCAATTACGCTGCCCAGAGGGCCCTTACCTATCCGTTGCGTTCCGCAACTGTCCGGACGATTCTGGGGACCGGTACTAAGATCGCTGGACGTTTCGTACCGGTTTATTTTTTTTACCTCACGGTCAGGGGAGCTTATGCGGAAGGGAAGGCCCTGATCCAGGGTACATGTAAGTGAAAACTCATTTCAGCGATCTCTTCTGGTACATCGTTATTGGGCTGCTCGTGATCCTATGCATGGCGCTGTGGCTGATTTACGTGCCAGAGCGGTACTGGATTGACGAGAAGTGGGCCGCGTTCGCGCTTTTTAGTTTTTTTCTTTTCGCATTCCTGACCAAAATGTACTGGCGGCTGCGCATGTCCGCCAAATTTTGGGCGCTCATGCTGGCGGTCCTAACGGTGCATGTCCTGGCGTATGTTCCCCTCCTCAAATACATTCAGCGAGCCTCTTGGTACCTGATCATCATGCCCATCGAGGCGATGCTTATAGCTCTGGCCATCAAGCTAGTGTTGAACGTCTTGCCCGATCTAACCACTCGGCTCTAGAGTTCCCTGGAGAGGGGGCGGGTGGCGCATAGTGAGGCGCTAAGACCACTTGGGTGCCGCACGGTTCTCAAGGGTACGGGTTTTGACTTTCCTTCCTGACCGCTTGCAGATTCTCTTTCCGATTCGGCTCCTCGATGGCGTCGATTCGCCTTAGCCCTTCTTCATCTTTCTTCTCGAATGCCATACTTTTGAACAGAAGAAAATGCGCAATGCGCGCAATCGCTCGACCGGCCTTGTGGTAAAATAAATCGTAAAATAGGTCGTCGCTGCGACTGCTTTCCTGATCTTGAGTTGTTGCGCCACGAAAATTCGGGAAGAGAATCTCTTGGCGCGGAAAGGCGCGTATGCCCGGCCCAAACGCTGCACTTTCGACTCTTGACTGCGAACTCTTGGCCTTAACCATGTCAACGCATGCGACCCCGATGTTTACGCTGACCGATTCTGCCTCCACGCTGGAGATTTCTGCGCTCGACCGCGCAGGTTCCTTGGAAATGCAGACTCGCCAAAAATGCCCGCCGAGGGGGATAAATCCTCTGGAATACGCACTTACGGAAAATCGTGCGTGCAAGTCATTTAGAATCCGCACTTACAATTTCATTGGACTTAAAGCCCCGTGGAATGAACACTTACAAAAAAAGGGGGGGACAACTCGACTCCTCGGCAAAAGAATTTGATTCCCGCGGGCCGCAAAACAAGAACAGGCGCCGTGGCACAGGCATTTTGCCGGTCCTCTTGGCCGCAGACGAAATCCGGGCCGGCGCAAGAGGAACGATGCGGGGTAAGCGAGCACAGCACATCACCGATTGGAGCGAGGACCAGCTTGCTCGGATCCGCCGGCGGGTGACAATGGTGTTCGAGTCCGGGGACGCTGTGCTAGACTGCGGCTGCGGCCCGACGAAGTCGGACCGCCGATGCGTGGAACTTCGGGCTCTGTGCAACGATGCCCCGCAAACCCCGCCAGGCCCGGAAGGGAGCAACGGTAGCGGGAACGCTTCGGGTGCCGCAGAGGACCCGAAGTTCCTCTCATCGTCTCAGGAGACGCTTTTTTCCGCCCCATGAGCTATCAGGTGATCGCCCGGAAGTGGCGCCCGCAGAGTTTCGGCGAAGTTGTCGGCCAGCAGCACGTCACGCAGACGCTTGAAAACGCCATCCGCTCGAACCGCGTCGCCCACGCCTACATTTTTTCCGGCGCTCGCGGCGTGGGCAAGACCACCACGGCGCGCATCCTGGCCAAGGCGCTGAACTGCGTGAATGGCCCCACTCCCGAGCCGTGCAACCAGTGCGACTCCTGCCGCGAAATCGCTGCGGGCACTTCGCTCGACGTCATTGAGATTGACGCCGCGTCGAACCGCGGCATTGACCAGATCCGCGAATTGCGCGAGATGGTGCGCTACGCCCCCGCCGCCTCGCGCTACAAGGTAGTCATCCTCGACGAAGCGCACATGCTGACCCCCGAGGCCTCGAACGCTCTGCTGAAAACGCTCGAAGAGCCGCCCGACAAGGTCATTTTCGTCATGGCCACCACCCAGCCCGAGGATCTGGTCGAGACGATCCGCTCGCGCGCGCAGCACTTCCACTTCCGGGCGCTCGCCTTCGGCGAAATCGTCGCGGCGCTCGAGCGCATCGCCGGGAAAGAAGGGCTCACCGTTGACGCCGGAGCGCTGGCGGTGATGGCGCGCGCCGCCGAGGGCAGCTTGCGCGACGCCCTTTCGCTGCTTGAGCAGGCGCGGGCCTACTGCGGCGCGCAAATCACTGACGCCGCCGTGCGCGAGTTGCTCGGCGTCGTCCCGGGGGAAGTGCTCGACGCCCTGGTCGGAGCTGTGCAAGGACGCTCGGCCGAGCGCGTGCTCGCGCTGGTGCACCAGTTCCTGGCCGAAGGTCGCAATCTGCAACACTTCTGCCG
>JBASRK010000233.1:0-30476 GCA_049273775.1 Candidatus Acidiferrales bacterium | reverse complement strand
GCTCGGGGCGGTCCACGGCCGGCCCGACGTGGCGCTCGGTGACGACGCCCAGCGGGCGCTCGCGGCGTACCCCTGGCCGGGCAACGTGCGCGAGCTGAAAAATGCCATCGAGCGAGCTCTGATCTTTTCCCAGGGAGCCGTTCTGCGCCCGGAGGATTTCCCCGAGAGCGTGCGCGCCGCGGGCTTCGGCGCGGGCGGCGCCGGAGCGCCGCTGCGCTCGCTCGAGGAGGTCGAGCATGAAACCATCCGCGCCACGCTCGAGGCCACGCGCTACAAAATCTCCAAGGCCGCGGAAATCCTCGGCATCAGCCGCAAGACGCTGCTGGACAAGCGCAAAAAGTACGGCCTGGACTGAAAGTTGTGCGCGACAGTCGAGGCGAACTCGGGAGCATTCCTGGTCATCCTGAGTCCGGGGCGGACGAAGGATCTCAACGTTGGGATTTCCCCCTCTCGCCGTGACGAACTCAAAATGACCGATCCCAGCAGGTGAGGCGCGGAGAACATCCGGGATGAAAATCCGCCTGGTGATGCTGGGCAAGACGCGGCGCGCTGAAGTTCGCGCCCTGCTCGACGACTACTTCGCCCGCATCCGCCACCACGCCGAGGTCGAAGCCGTCGAGCTGCGCGACGCCTCCGCCGCCGTGCGAAAACACAAGCTCGATGCCGCCGCGACAGTGGTTCTGCTCGATGCCACCGGCAGACCCTTCACGTCCGAGCAATTCGCCCGCTGGCTCGGCGAGCGGCGCGACCGCGGCACTCGCGAGCTGATCTTCCTGTGCGGCGATGCCGCGGGCTTCCCCGACGCGCTGCGTCGCCGGGCCACGGCGAAGCTCTCGCTCTCTTCGCTGACGCTCTCGCACGAGCTGGCCCGCGTCGTGCTCGCCGAACAGCTCTATCGCGCCTTCGCGTTGCTGGCCGGCCACCCTTATCCGAAGTAGCTCCCGCCGGGCCACATGGTGTAAAACATTCGTCTCGCATGGCCGCCAGGATCGAACATGACGCGAATGCGCCGACGGCTGCGGTTGAGCTCCCGATCATCCGCTCGCTGCCGGACTATGACCTCGTCAAAGTAGAGGCGGGCGTCCCGCGCGAGATTGACCCCATCCTCGCTTCGCAGGGATTCAAAGATCTGCTCGACGAAGCCCGCAGCATCCTAGATCTCGCGCTGGCCGGCAGCGGGCTGGAAATCACACAGCTTACCGGCGCGATCTGTCCCGACGGCAGAAGCTATCGGCCCGGCATCTGGCTTGTTCTGCGCGAAGCGGGCCCAGCCGCAGGCCAGACAATGTCCGAGGAAGCCCGCAAGTGCGTTGCCGCAGTGGCGGAAGACCTCCGCGCCCGACTAGGGTTGTCCTGACCGGACGGGCCAAAGCCCGCCCCTAGGCGCACGGACGCCGCGCTTGACCTTTCCGCGGCCTGCCCTCACTATTTCCTCTGCTTTTTTGCGGAGGGCAGGCTTCGTTCCGCGGGGCCAGCCCCTACACTGCGCCCCATGCCGGAAGAAAAAGGACTGCTGATCGTTTACACGGGCCCCGGCAAGGGCAAGACCACCTGCGCCCTGGGCACCGCCTTCCGCGCCGTGGGCCAGGGGCTGCGCGTGCTGATGGTGCAATTCATCAAGGGTTCCTGGCACTATGGCGAGCTCGACGCGGCGAAAATGCTGGGCGACGACAAGATGGAGATCCGCCCAATGGGCCGCGGCTTCGTGAAGGTCGGCGGGGCCGACACCGACCCAGAGGATCTGCGACTCTGCCAGGAGGCCTGGGAGTTCGGCCGGGCGCAGATTGAGAGCCGGAAATACGACCTGGTGGTGCTCGACGAGATCAACTACGTCATCAGCTATGGCATGCTGGAGGCGGAGAAAGTGGTTGCGGCGCTGGCGGGGCGGCCCGAGCGCGTGCACGTGATCTGCACCGGCCGCAACGCCCACCCCAAGCTGGTGGAGCTGGCCGACCTGGTCACCGAGATGCGTGAGATGAAGCACCCGTACACGAAGGGAATTCTGGCCCAGCGCGGTATTGATTACTGAGAGAGGAGCAGTTTTCAGGGTTGAAATTTGAAATTTCTGACCTGAGCTCTCCGATGCACTAAGTTCGAGTTTCGCTTTTCGAGCTTCGACAGATGGCCTGGTTCAAGCGCGAGAAAAAGCGGATTGAGCAGTCCACGCCTCCCGACGAGCGCCGCGTGCGCACCGAGGGGCTCTGGATCAAGTGCGACTCCTGCCGGGCGATCGTCTGGAAGAAAGACCTGGAGAGCAACTGGCAGGTATGTCCCAAGTGCCAGTATCACTTCCGGTTGAATTCCCGGCGGCGGCTCGAGCTGCTGCTCGACGGCCGTTGGCTCGAGCACGATGCTGCGCTGGCCTCGACCGATCCGCTCGGGTTCACCGACACCAAGCCCTACGCGACCCGCCTGCGCGAGGCGCAGAAAAAACTCGGCATGGCCGACGCCATCCTCACAGCGGAGGGGCACCTGGTCGGCCGCCCACTCATCTGCTGCTCGATGGAATTCGGCTTCATCGGCGGCTCGATGGGCGCGGTGGTGGGAGAAAAGGTGACGCGGGCGATTGAGCTTGCCATGGAAAAGAGGTTGCCGCTGGTGATCGTCTCCTGCTCGGGCGGTGCGCGCATGATGGAAGGCGTGATCAGCCTGATGCAGCTTGCGAAGGTGTCCGCGGCGCTGGCGCGGCTCGACGAAGTGCGCCTGCCGTTCATCTCTGTGCTCACCGACCCCACTACCGGCGGGGTCACGGCGAGCTACGCCATGCTGGGCGATCTCAATATCGCCGAGCCCGGCGCGCTGATCGGCTTTGCCGGGCCTCGCGTCATCGAACAGACCATCCGCCAGAAGCTGCCCGAGGGTTTTCAGCGCGCCGAGTTCCTGCTCCAGCACGGCTTCCTCGACGCCGTCGTCCAACGCAAAGAGCTGAAGGGCTACATCGCCAACGCTCTCGATTTCTTCCTGGCATAGCATGACGTACGACGAGGCGGTCCGCTACCTGCTCACCCTGGGGCGCGAGCTGGCCTCGCCGCTCAGGGCGCTCGGAATGACAACCGAGCCGTTTATCAGCCCTGCCAGGCGATAATTGCCCTTGAATGACCCACGAGCAAGCAGTCCGGTACCTGCTGACCCTGGGCCGCGAGCTGGCCTCGCCGAGCCACGCCCGCGCCGCCAAATTCGACCTGCGCAACATCACTGTGCTCGCCGAGCGACTACGCAGTCCTCACCGCGCCTATCCCTGCGTGCACATCGCCGGCACGAATGGCAAGGGCTCAACCGCCGCGATGCTTGAAAGCGTCCTCCGCATGGCCGGCCTCCACACGGGGCTCTACACCTCGCCGCACCTGGAGCGCATCAACGAGCGCATCCGGCTGAACGGCGAAGAGATCTCCGACGGTGATTTCGCCGAGGCCTTCACGCGGCTGCATGCCCTGATCGAAGTGCTGCTCGCGGCGGGGCCTGACGCCGGAGGGCTCGCCGCGCACCCCACCTACTTTGAATGCCTCACCGCAATGGCCTTTGACTGCTTTGCGCGCTCTGCGGTGGACTTCGCTGTCTTCGAGGTGGGCATGGGCGGGCGGCTGGATGCCACAAATATCGTCACTCCCGAGGTCGCCGTCATCACGCAGATTGATTTCGACCATGAGAACTTCCTCGGTCACTCCATCGAGGAAATCGCCGCCGAAAAAGCCGGCATCATCAAGCCCGGCGGGTGGGTGGTGAGCGCGGCCGAACGCCCCGAGGCACGCGCCGTCATCGCCCGGCGTGCCGCGGAAATGGATGCCCGGCTGGTGGAGGTGGACGCAGCCTATCGCCTCGAGCAGATGAGGTCCTCTGCCGGACCCGATGCTTCAGAAGCATCGGGAGGGGCAGGCTGCTATCGCGCCGTTGTCTCGGCCACAGATTCGGCAAAACGCATCGAACTGGCCCCGCCGCTGCCCGGCCGCTTCCAGGTGCGCAACGCCCTGGCAGCACTGGCCGCGGCGCGCCTGCTCGCCGAACGCGGCTTTCCCGTGGATGATGCGAGCATCGCCCGCGGCATTGCCGCGGTGCGCTGGCCCGGCCGGCTCGAGCGGCTGCGGGAGCGCCCGGCTGTGTTTTTGGACGGCACGCATAACCCCGCCGGGGCGCGCGAACTGCTGGCCTTCTGGGAAGAGCACTTTCCCGGCCGGCGCATTTACCTGGTCTATGGCGCCATGCGCGATAAGGCCGTGGACGAGATCACCGGCCTGCTCTTCCCGCGGGCCGCGAGCGTCATCGTCACCCAGCCACGCCAGCCGCGGGCCATCTCGGCGAGCGTACTGGCCACGATGACGCGCCACCTCGCCGCGAATTTGGAAGTTGCGCCCGAGCCCGAGGAAGCGCTCGAGCGCGCTCTGGAGTTAGCGGCTCCGGACGACGCCGTCTTCGCTACCGGTTCGCTATACCTCGTCGGGGACTTACGACGCTGGTGGTCAGCCCGCCCCGCCGGGCACTCCGCCGCGGAGCGCGCCCACCCCACCGCCCGCTAGAGCCGGTCTTGTAGCCCGGATCTTCAGACCCGGGAATTGTCCAGCAAATGCCCCGCCTCTAGAGTTGAAGACCCCGGACGGGGTTTCGGGGACGCGGGCTACACCGTCGTGGCTCTTCGGTTGAAACAGACATCGGCCCGGTTGCCGCCCCTGGGGCGCGATGCTAGGATGAGGATTTCCATGTCGAGAGAAGCACAACTCAAACGACGTGTCGGCGTGCCCTGGCGCACCGCCGCAGAAGAAAAGAACGGCAATCTGCCGAAGATACAGAATTACTACAGGGCGGTTGAGGCCGCGGGCGGGGAGCCTGTCCCGATCTCTCTGGGCTTGCCGCGAGCGGACCTGGAAAGCCTGGCGCGCACGCTCGACGCGGTGGTGCTCCCCGGCAGCCCTTCGGACGTGGACCCCAGCCGATACGGCGCCCCGCGGCACGCGCAGTGCGCCGACCCAGACGCGCAGCGCGAGCGAACCGACTTCGCCCTGCTTGACCATGCTTTCGCCGCCAGCAAGCCGGTGCTGGCCATCTGCTACGGCGTGCAGTCGCTGAACGTTTACAGGGGTGGCACGCTGCTGCAAGACATCCCGAGCGAGTTCCGGACAGACATCAAGCACGATAAGAAGGGCCTGCCAGCCGGCGCCGGCGACCCACGCCATCCGGTGAGGATTGAGCCCGGATCAAAACTTGCGGCGCTGGCTGCGGAGAACTCCTCGGCCGAGGTCAATAGCTCGCACCATCAGGCGATCCTCGCCCCGGGCCGCGGCCTGCGCGTCACCGCGCACGCGCCCGATGGCGTGGTTGAAGCGGTGGAATGGACCGGGGACGGCGACTGGGTCGTGGGCGTGCAGTGGCACCCCGAGCGCATGTTCGGCGACGCGTTCGCCCAAGCATTGTTTCAAGAATTGATTGCTGCGGCGCGTGCCGCGGCCGTGCGCGGATGAGAGTCGAGTAGTATTCAGGATTCAGTTTTCAGCATTTCTAAAGCGCCACTCTCCACGTTACGAGTTTCGCATTTCGAGTTTCGATCTGGTCTTGGGGGACACATGATCTCGCTCGCGGGCAAAGCGGCACTGATCACCGGCGGCTCCCGCGGCATTGGCGCAGCCACGGTGAAGCTGCTGGCGCGTGCCGGCGCCGACGTGGTGTTCAATTACCACCGCAACCGCGACGCGGCGCGTCAGGTGGAGCAGGAAGCGCGCAAGCACGGCACCCGGGTCGAATCGCTCCAGGCCGACCTGGGGCGGATGGCCGACGCGAAGAAGCTGGTCGGCTATACGGTCGAGCGGCTGGGCCGGCTGGACGTGCTGGTGGCCAACGTCGGCATCTGGAACCGGACGGAGACGCCGATCGAAAAGTTGAGCGAGCGCGAGTGGGACGAGATGGTGCGCGTCAACCTGAAAAGCGTTTACAGCGTGACGCACTTTGCCGCCGCGCACATGATCACGCAGCGCTCCGGGCGAATCATCGCCGTCAGCTCCACCGCCGGGCAGCGCGGCGAGGCCTTTCATGCGCACTACGCCGCCACCAAGGGAGCAGTGATCAGCTTTGTGAAAGGGCTTTCCACCGAGCTTGCCCGGTACAACGTGCTGGTCAACTGCGTCGCGCCTGGCTGGGTGGAGACCGACATGACCCGGGCGATACTCCGGAGCAAGGCGGGATGGAAATTCGCCGTCGGGCAGATTCCCCTGGGCCGCGTAGCCAGCGCCGAAGAGATTGCCGGGCCGATCCTTTTCCTGGCCTCCAACCTTGCAACCTTTATTACGGGTGAAATCCTCAATGTGAATGGAGGTGCCGTACTGTGCGGCTAGTGTGGAGAGCAGTCCTGGTGCCGAGTATGTTGGCGGTGATGTTGGCGGCGCCGGCCCCGCTTCCCCGGGCGCAATCGCCCCAGGTGCTGATGCCCGAGCAGAGCGCGGCGAAGGCCAAAGAGCTGCTCCAGCAGGCCATCGCTGCGCTGGGCGGCCCGGCCTACCTCGGCGTGCGTGACGTCGACTGCACCGGCCGCTTCGCGCTGTTCGGCCACTCGGGCGAGCTGACCGGCTACACGGGGTTCCACGACTTCTGGAAGCTGCCGGACAAGAATCGCACCGAGTACGCCAAGAAGGGCAACATCGTGGACGTCTACAGCGGCAACCAGGGGTGGTCCCTCGACAAGGGGGGAGTGCAGGAAGCCTCCGCCACCGCGCTGGAGGAGTTTCAGGAAAACCTGAAGAAGGACGTGGACAACCTGCTGCGCTTCCGCCTGAAGGAAGAGGGCATGATTTTCCGCTACGGCGGCTCCGACATCGTGGACCTGAAGCAGGTGGACTGGGTCGAAGTGGTGGACCGCGACCGCCGCACCTTCCGTCTGGCGCTCGACCGCTCGACGCATCTTCCGGTCCGCGCCACGGTCACCACCCGCAACCCCACCACCCGCGAGCGCACCGAAGAAAGCAGCTATTTCTCCAACTACCACCCCATCGCGGGCGTTCAGACGCCCTTCCAGGTGGAGCGGGACCGCGACGGCCGAAAGATTTACCAGGTGTTTTATGCCGGTTGCCAATACAACAGCGGCCTGACCGATGATCTGTTCAGCCGCGCGTCGCTCGAACAGCGCTGGGCCCAAGTCGGCCCCAAAAAGAAAAAGTAACCCACCCGCCGGGCGCGCGTTGGTAGCGGCGCGTCGCTCGCGGTATAATGCCCGGATGCCGCGGACCCGGAAAACCTCACCGATACACGGCACGACGGTGCTGTGCGTGCGTCGGGACGGCAAGGTCGTCATGGCCGGCGACGGCCAGGTGACGCTTGGCGAGGGCGTAGTGGTGAAGCACGCCGCGAAGAAGATACGCCGCCTGTACAGCGACAAGATCTTGGCCGGGTTTGCCGGTTCGACCGCCGACGCGCTTTCGCTCTTCGGGCGCTTTGAGGCCAAGCTCCAGGAGCATCACGGAAATCTGCCGCGCTCCGCGGTGGAGCTGGCCAAGGAGTGGCGCACCGACCGCGCCCTGCGCCACCTGGACGCGCTGCTGGTGGTGGCCGACGGCAAGTCCATCTTTCTGCTCTCCGGGCACGGCGACATCATCGAGCCCGACGACGGCATCTGCGCCATCGGCTCTGGCGGGCCGTTCGCGCTGGCCGCGGCGCGCGCGCTGGCGAAGCACAGCAAGCTCACTGCCCGGGAAATTGCGCAGGAGGCCATGCAGATCGCCAGCGAGATCTGCATCTTCACCAACGGCAATTTCACGCTGGAAGAACTCTGAGCGCCCGGCCAGGGCGCCGGGAGCACAATGACCGGCAAGGCGGACAAGGACATGGTGATCTATCTTCCCGCAGGGCCCGCGGCGCCGGGTGAAACGCAGCCCGAGCCGCAGCCATCATTCGACGAGCTCACGCCGCGAGAAATCGTGGCCGAGCTGGACAAGTACATCGTCGGGCAGAACCCCGCCAAGCGCGCCGTGGCCATCGCCCTGCGCAACCGCGTCCGCCGGCAGAAGCTGCAGCCCGAAATGGCCGAGGAGGTCCTGCCCAAGAACATCCTGATGATCGGCCCCACCGGAGTGGGCAAGACGGAGATCGCCCGTCGGCTGGCGCGCCTGGCCGGCTGCCCGTTCGTAAAGGTTGAGGCGTCGAAGTACACCGAGGTCGGCTACGTCGGCCGCGACGTCGAATCCATGGTGCGCGACCTGGTGGAGACCTCCATTGACATGGTGCGCGAGGAAAAACTCGACGAGGTGGCCGAGCGCGCCGAGCAGGCCGCCGAGGAGCGCGTGCTCGATCTTCTCCTGCCGGCCACGCCTCCGGTGGAGCCCGGAAACCCCGCCGCCCTCGGGACTGATGCCCAGCACCGCGAGCTGGCCAGCCGCACCCGCGAAAAGCTGCGCGCCCAGCTCCGCGAGGGCAAGCTCGACCAGCGCATGGTCGAAGTGGAGGTCCGCGAGCGCTCCATGCCCGCGTTTGAAATCGTCAGCAACCAGGGCATCGAAGAGATGGATATCAACGTCAAGGACATGCTTTCGGGCTTCTTCGGCCAGTCGAAAAAGAAGCGCAAGATGACCGTCGCCGAGGCCTTCGACTACCTGATCCAGGAAGAGGAAAACCGGCTGCTCGACATGGACCAGGTGACGCGGCTGGCGGTGGAGCGCGCCGAGCAGATGGGCATTATCTTCATCGATGAGATCGACAAGATCGCCGGGCGCGAAACCGGCCACGGGCCCGATGTCTCCCGCGAAGGGGTCCAGCGGGACATCCTGCCCATCGTCGAGGGCACCACGGTGAACACGCGCTACGGCATGATTCGCACCGACCACATCCTTTTCATCGCCGCCGGCGCCTTCCACATCACCAAGCCCTCCGACTTGATCCCCGAGCTTCAGGGCCGCCTGCCCATCCGGGTGGAGATGAGCTCGCTCGGCGAGGCCGATTTCGTCCGCATCCTCACCGAACCGAAGAACGCGCTGCTGAAGCAATACACCGCGCTGCTTGAGACCGAGGGAGTCAAACTCACCTTCACCGAAGACGCCGTGTCCGCCCTGGCTCACTTTGCGGCGCTCGTGAACGAGCAGACCGAAAACATCGGCGCGCGCCGCCTGCACACCATCCTCGAAAAGGTGCTGGACGAAATCTCCTTCGAAGCGCCCGAACTGAAAAAGAAAAACGTCAAGGTTGACGCCGCCTACGTCAGTAAGCAGCTCGCCGAAATCGTCAAGAACCAGGACCTGAGCCGCTACATCCTCTAAGTGCAAAAATTGGAAAATGTAATTGGGGAAAGGGGCGAGACTGAATCAAGGCCTCAAGCCGGAGCAAGGCATTGTCATGCTGAGTCGCCACGGCGACCGAAGCATCTCAACCGGCAATTCTTGGCGCGGGCTGGGAGATCAGCGCTGAGATTATTCGTCCGTCCCATCCCTGCGGGACGCCCTCTGAATGACACGGTGATGGCCAACGGCTGGCAAGCGGGCAGGAATGGACCAGCGGCAAGACTCAGCTTTCCTATTTTCTATTTTCTCTTCTCTGTTTTCTGTTGTTGTTGGTGGCTCGTGGGCTGCGGTACGCCGGGCGAGCCGACGCCGAACCGCCCGCAGGTTCCGGAAGCCGTCACCGACCTTGCGGCTCGCCAGACGGGCGACGCTGTGGCGCTGACCTTCACCTTGCCGGCCAAATCCCTGGAAGGCCGGCCGCTTGCCGAGCCTCCAGCGGTCGAGATCTATCGCGGCTTCCTCGCCGCGGGCGCAACGCGGGAGCGGCTGTCCACCCAGCTGACCTATACGATCCCTTCGGCGTTGGTGGACACCTATCTGGCCGAAGGCCGCCTGCGGTTCCTCGATCCCCTGAAGCCGGAGGAGCTGGCCCAGCGCGCCGGCGGCCAGATGATTTACATGGTCCGCACGCGCGCTTCGAAGCGCCGCGCCTCGGCGGATTCCAACCTCGCGGCGCTGCCAGTCTATCCGGCGCCGCGGCCGATTGACGACGTGCGCGCTGTGGTCACCGAAACAGCAGTAGAGCTGGCTTGGTCGGCCCCGCAGCGCACCACCGCCGGCGCCGCGCTGGCGTCGCTCGCGGGCTACCGCATCTATCGAGCGGAAGTGGAGCCGGGCGCGGAGGCGGCTGCGGCGCAGGACCCGGCAAAGGCAAAATTGAAAACGCCGCTCGAGCTTCTTGCTCCGGCGTCTGCGCCGGTGTTTCGCGACACCCAGTTTGAATTCGGCCGCACCTACCGCTACAGCGTGCGCAGCGTGGCGCAGTACCAGGCCGACGAAGTCGAGTCGGCCGATTCGCAGCCACTCGTGGTGACCCCGCGGGACACCTTCCCTCCGGCGTCGCCGAAGGAGCTGGTGGCGGTGGTTGTGCTGGCGACAGCGGCTGCGCCGGCGCACATCGAGCTTTCCTGGGCGATCAGCACGGAAACCGACTGGGCCGGCTACTGCGTCTATCGCAATGAGCAGGGTCCGCAGGCTTCGGGCCCCAGGCAACGGTTGAATCGGGAGTTATTGCTTGCGCCCACCTTTCGTGATATGTCCGTATTGGAAGGGCAGCGCTATACCTATCGTGTCTCCGCTGTGGACCGCGCTGGCAACGAAAGCCCTCTGAGCAACCCCGTTTCGGCTGAACTGCCGCAGCCTGAGCCGTGAGATTTGGCCCGAAGGACAGGTCTTAGGGAGAGGTTAAAGCAATGCCTGTTTCCCAACAGCCCGGGCAGCGGTGGTCGCGCAGCCCCGTGCTGCGCACCGGCGCAGTCACAGGCGTGTGTCTCTCCGCGGTTCTGACCGCCTGGTTGATTGTCGCCAACCACGTCCCCCGGTCCGCCGAATTTGCCGGCATGCGCAATAGCGCGGCTGCGGCGCTGCTGGTTCTACTGATGCTGATCCCCATCGGGCGTTTCCTGCGGTCGCCGGGGCGGCTGTTTTCGGCCGGTCTGACGGGCTGGGCCGTGCTCACCTCCACTTATCTGCTCCTGGGGCTGTACTTCGAGCGGCTCTATAGCCGTGTGACTCCTTTTCACGTGCTCATCCTCGGCGCGGTAGTTTACGGGTTTTTTGCCGTGATTTCCTGGGTGACCACGCTGATGTTCGCGGCGCGCCACCAGCCGCTCACCGTCACGCGCCGGCGCACCTACTGACCTTCCTCGATTCATGCTGAGCGCACCCGAGCCATTTCTGGTGAGCGAACCATGAAACTCTGCCGGTTTCAGCCGCTGCGGTTCAGCCTTGAAGCGGTGGGTCACCCCGGCCAGGGAACGCGTCCCGATCCGCGCTGGGGCGTGATCGCCGGCGAAACGGTGCGGGAGATCGCGGGCGATGTCTTCGCCGAGTGGCGCGCCACCGAGCACGCCTTGCCGCTCGACGAAATCAAGCTGCTGCCGCCAGTGACCCCGGGCAAAATCGTCTGCCTGGGTCGCAACTACAGCGAGCACGCCGCCGAGCTGGGCAACAGCGTCCCGAAAGAGCCACTGATATTTCTCAAGCCACCCTCGGCCATCATCGGCCCCGAGGAACCCATCGTCCTCACGCCCCTCTCCCAGCGCGTGGACTACGAGGCCGAGCTCGCGGTGGTGATCGGCCGCCTCTGCACGCAGCTCCGGCCGGGCGACGATCCCCGGCCCTATATCCTTGGCTTCTCCTGCCTCAACGACGTCACCGCCCGCGACCTGCAGAAAGCCGATGGACAGTGGACTCGCGCCAAGGGTTTCGACACCTTTTGCCCGCTCGGGCCGGTGATCGAAACCGAACTCGACTGGAAAGCGAGTTCGGTTGAAACTTACGTCAACGGCCAGCGCCGCCAGTCCGCCCGCGCCACGGAGATGATCTTCCCGGTTGATGATATAATTCGATGGGTTTCGTGCATGATGACCCTGTTTCCCGGCGACGTGATCGCCACGGGTACGCCCGCCGGCATCGGGCCGCTGCGCGCCGGGGACGTCGTGGAAGTGGTCGTCAGCGGCGTGGGAACGCTGCGCAACCCGGTGATCGCCCAGGCATCATAAGGCCCCGCGAGGGGTCGCCGCATCGGCTGAGTGAGGAGAGCCCATGAAGTTCTTTCTGGATACCGCCAATCTCGACGAAATCCGCCAGGGCGTCGCGCTGGGAATGCTCGACGGCGTCACCACCAATCCCACGCTCGTGGCGAAGGAGAAGAAGCCCTTCCGCGAGCACATCCTGGATATCTGCGGGGTGGTGAAACCCGGGGTGGTGAACGCCGAAGTAGTCTCCACCGACACGGAAGGCATGCTGCGCGAAGGGCGCGAGTTCGCGAGTTGGCACCCCAGCATCGTGGTGAAGGTGCCCATGACGCCCGACGGCGTGCGCGCGCTGAACGTGCTCACGCACGAAGGCATCCGGGTGAACGTCACGCTGGTGTTTTCGGCGGCGCAAGCGCTGATCGTGGCCAAGGGCGGCGCTTACTTCGTCAGCCCATTTCTCGGGCGGCTCGACGACATCGCTGAAAACGGCCTGGTCCTGCTCAGCGAGATCCTGACGATCTACCGCGCCTACAATTTCCAGACGCAGGTGCTGGCGGCGAGCCTGCGCCACCCCATCCACGTGGTCGAGGCGGCGAAAATGGGCGCGCACATCGGGACGATGCCGTTCAAGGTGTTCGAGCAACTGTTCAAGCACCCGCTCACCGACCGGGGGCTTGAAGGCTTCCTGAAAGACTGGCAGAAAGCGCGCGAGGTGCTCGGAGAGATCATCGAGCCTGCCGGGGCGCGCAAAGGCGGGCGTTGAGGCACACCGGGATCGATTGGCGGATGCTGCTGGGAGCGGCCGCCGCTGCCGCGCTGGCTGCGGGCGGCGCTCTCTACTGGCGGCTCCATCGTCCTCCCGACCCGGAAGAAGCGGAACGGCAGCGCCGCTCCCACCTCAACCTGGTCGGCCGCATCGTGGAGGGCGAGGTCGTCGAGATCCTCGACGCGCCCCCGCGGCCGGCGCAGCCGGGCGCCGACCGCCAGGTCTTCCGGAAAAAGAAAGCCACTGCCCCCGGCCATTCCTCGAGCGACGGCCGCAAAATCGTCTGCTACAGCTATTCGATCTCCGGCGTGACTTACGAGACCGCTCAGGACATCACCGGGCTCGAAGAGCGGGCCTGCCTGGACCGGCTGGTCGCCGGCCAGCCCGCCAGCGTGAAGTACGACCCGGCCAACCCGAGTAATTCCATCCTGGTGGCCGACGACTGGTCCGGCCTGCGCTGAGCCTGCCCGCACAATCCTCGACGAGGCGGTTCCAGTTTCTCGCGCTCTGGGCTATCCTTGCCCGGCTGGTGGGATCCCACAGGACGCACCCATGAAGCGATTGCTCGCGGCCGTGCTGACTGCGCTGCTGGTCGTGGCCATGACCCTCGGGGCCATGCTCGTGCTGGTGCGCGCCACGCTGGAAGTCGCACAAATGAGCAACCCGCTGTTGCGCGCTCTCGCCGTGGTAGCCGAGTTAGTGCTGGGCGTTGTGCTGCTGGTGGGAACGGTTTATCTGGCCACGCATCTTGCGGTGCGCATCTTCGGCGAGAGGACGGCGCGGCCTCGCACCTGAGCGCCTGCTCCCGGAGGCGCGCCGGGCGCTCGTCCGCTGCGGCGCGCTGTGGGAACCTTGCGTTCAGCTTCTCGACAGGGACAGAGCGAACTCCATGACCATTCGCCGGACACGCGTTCGAGAGAGGACCCCGTCATGACCGGCACGCCCAATCGCCCGCCCCGTGGCCTGGAAGGCGTGGTCGCTGCCCAGACTCGCCTCAGCCATGTGGACGGGCTGGCGGGCGAGTTGATCATCGGCGGCTATGCGCTCGATGAGATTGCCGGACGAGTGACGTTTGAGGAGGCGGCGCATCTTCTCTGGAAGGGAGCGCTGCCCAACCGCGAACAACTCCGCGAGCTGTCCTCACAGATGGCCCGGCTGCGCAAGCTGCCCGAGAAAACCCTCGAGGTGGTGCGCGCCGCGGCCAAGGCTCCGCCCATTGATGTGCTGCGTATGGCCTGCGCCACGCTCTCGCTCGACATCTCCAACCCCGAAGAGATCTCGCTCGAGGCGGACCTGGCTCGCGCCCGCATGCTAACCGCCCGCTTCCCGACGATTGTGGCCGCGCACGCGCGCATCGCCGCCGGGACCGACCCGATTCCGCCCCGCGAGGACCTGTCGCTTGCGGCCAACTTCCTCTACATGGTGCACGACCGCGAGCCCGACCCGCGAGCCGCCCGGGCGCTGGACACTTACTGGGTGACGGTGATTGACCACGGCATGAACGCCTCCACGTTTACGGCGCGCGTCATCGCCAGCACGCGCTCCGACACGGTCAGCGCGGTCACCGGCGCTGTTGGCGCGCTCAAAGGGCCACTGCACGGCGGCGCGCCCGGCCCGGTGCTCGACATGCTGGTGGATATCGGCACGGCCGAAAACGCCGAAGCCTGGCTGCGGAACGAGCTCGCCCATGACCGGCGCATCATGGGCTTCGGCCACCGCGTTTATAAGGTGCGTGACCCTCGTGCTGACGTGCTCAGCCGGGTGGCCGAGGAGATGGGCGGCGCCGGGCTGGAAAACCGCAAGCTCTACGAGCTGGCGCGGGCAATCGAGAAAACGGCGCTGCGTGTGCTCGAGGAGCACAAGCCCGGGCGAAATCTCAAGACCAATGTGGAGTTCTATACTGCGCTCGTGTTGCAGGCGCTCGGGCTCCAGCCCAAGCAGTTTGTGGCCCTGTTTGCCTGCGGCCGGGTGGCCGGCTGGTGCGCGCACGTAATCGAGCAGCACGCTGAGGACCACCTGATCCGGCCGCAGTCGGAGTACACTGGACCGAAAGGGCTCAAGGTCCGGACCTAGCGCGGATCGTCAAGAAGGATGGCGGGATGTGGCTGCGCAACAATGTTGTGCTACGCTTGCAGGAGACGACAATCCTGAGCCGATCCAAGAGTTGCGCCGCCTGACGGGAGAAGGCCGTCCGGCAATTCCGCCAGAGAGTTCCCAAGTGACCGAAGCACGGCAGCATTTCACGCTAATCTTGATCAAGCCGTCCCACTACGACGACGACGGCTACGTCATCCAATGGCTTCGTTCCGCTATCCCTTCGAACAGCCTAGCTGTTCTGCACGGTCTGGCACTGGACTGCCGCGATCGCAACGTTCTCGGCGAAGGCGTGGAATGGGCGATTCATGCGTTCGACGAAACCAACACGCGCATCCACCCCGAGAGAATTGTGAAGATGATCGGCAACGGCCGCGGCATGGTCGGGCTCATCGGCGTGCAGTCGAATCAATATCCCCACGCCATGGACCTGGCGCGCCACTTCCGCGCCGCGGGCGTGCAGGTGTGTATCGGCGGATTCCACGTCTCGGGCTGCCTGGCGATGCTGCCCGAAGTGCCGCCGGAGATGAAGGAAGCCATGGATCTTGGCGTGTCGCTCTACGCCGGGGAAGCCGAGAATCACTTCGAGGAAGTCCTGCGCGACGCCTGGAACGGCCGGCTCAAGCCGTTGTACAACTATGCCGCCGATCTTCCGGCGCTGGAAGGCGCGCCGCTGCCCATGCTGCCCGCCACGCGCATCAAACGCACCGCCGGCCGCCTGACCACCGTGGACGCCGGGCGGGGCTGCCCGTTCCTATGCTCCTTTTGCACCATCATCAACGTGCAAGGGCGCAAGTCGCGGCGGCGCTCGGCCGACGACATGGAGCACATCATCCGGCGCAACCTGGCGCAGGGCATCAACCACTTCTTCATCACCGACGATAATCTGGCGCGCAACAAGGACTGGGAGCCCATCTTCGACCGGCTCATCACCATGCGCGAACAAGAAGGACTCCAGTTCAAGTTCACGGTGCAGGTGGACACCATGTGCCATCGCATTCCCCGCTTCATCGAGAAGGGGGCCCGCGCCGGCATCACCAAGGTCTTCTTGGGACTGGAGAGCATCAATCCGGAAAGCCTGGCTGGCGCCAGGAAGAAGCAGAACAAGATCACCGAGTACCGCAAGATGCTTCTGGAATGGAGACGCTGGCGCGTCACCACCTACGCCGGATACATTTTGGGTTTTCCGAACGACACGCCGGAACGACTCATTCGCGATATCGAGATCATCAAACGCGAGCTGCCCCTCGATCTGCTGGAGTTCTTCTGCCTGACCCCGCTGCCCGGCTCCGAGGATCATCAGAAGCTTCACCTCGCCGGCGCCTGGCTCGACCCGGACCTCAACAAGTACGACCTGGAGCATGTTTGCGCCAAGCATCCCATCATGTCGAAGGAACAATGGGAGACGGTCTACAGGCAGGCGTGGACCACCTACTACACCGACGAGCACATCAAGACGGTAATGCGGCGCGCCGCGGCCGACGGCATGAGTCCTGGGAAGATGATGTTCCTGCTGCTGTGGTTCCACGGCTGCATCAGTATCGAGAAAATCCATCCCCTGGAGGGCGGCTATCTGCGGCGCAAATACCGCATGGACCGCCGGCCGGGAATGCCCATCGAGAGTCCCTGGATTTTCTATCCGCGCTATGCGGCGGAGTTCTTGTCGAAGCATTATCGGATCGCCCGACTCGTCTGGCGCTACTATTGGTTCGTGCGGAGTCTCAAGAAGGATCCCGATGCTCGCAACTACACGGATCTCGCGCTGACGCCGGTGTGCGACAACGAGATCGCAACGCTGGAGATGTTCCACGTCCTGGCGGCGAAGTAGCGCGGACCTCCAGGCAATCACAGTCGGCTTTTTCCTGCGCCGTCAATCCAGGGCTGAAGCGGATATTGTAGAAAGTGACCACGTCGTCCAGCGTAGCCGCCAATCCGTTCTGAAACTACAGCGCGCCACCGGGCCGAAAGGGCTCAAGGTCCGGACCTGACGCGACGACGGCACGCTTGCCCGCCGCGGCGGGCTGTGGGAAGCTTGCCCGCAAGCAAATCTCTCCCGGTGCGGAGCGCGAGGCAAGGCCGATGGCCATCAATCAGAAACTCCACGACCGGCTCGAGGAGCTGCGCCGGCGCTCCGCCCAGGCGGAAGCCGGCGGCGGAGCCGACCGCCGCGAGCGAGAGCACAAATCCGGCAAGCTCACTGCCCGCGAACGAATTGCGCTGCTGCTCGACGAGGGCAGCTTCGAAGAGCTCGACAAGTTCGTCACGCACCGCTGCGTGGATTTCGGGATGGAAGAGCAGCGCCCGGCGGGCGACGGCTTCGTCACCGGCTACGGCCGGATGGACGGCCGGCTGGTGTACGTCTTCGCGCAGGACTTCACTGTGTTCGGCGGCTCGCTCTCAGAGGCGAATGCGTCAAAGATCTGCAAGATCATGGACCTGGCTATGCGCGTGGGCGCGCCAGTGGTGGGCCTGAACGACTCAGGTGGCGCCCGCATCCAGGAAGGCGTGATGTCGCTGGCCGGTTACGCCGACATCTTCCTGCGCAACACGCTGGCGAGCGGCGTCATCCCGCAGATCAGCGCGGTCCTGGGGCCGTGCGCCGGCGGAGCTGTCTATTCCCCCGCCATCACCGATTTCATTTTCATGACCCGCGACACCTCCTACATGTTCGTCACCGGGCCGGACGTGATCAAGACGGTCACGCACGAGGAGGTCACCAAGCAGGAGCTGGGCGGAGCCATGACCCACAATGCCACGAGCGGCGTCGCGCACTTCGTCGCTCGCGACGATGCCGAGTGCCTGGCTATGATCCGCGAGCTGATGGGCTTCCTGCCGTCGAATAACCTCGAAGACCCTCCGCGGCGCTCCACAGCCGACCCCTGGGACCGCGCCGACGCCGCGCTCGACCGCCTGGTGCCTGCTGACTCCATGCAGCCCTATGACATCAAGGACGTGATTCACGCGGTGGTGGACGAGAATTACTTTTTCGAGGTGCACGAGCACTTCGCCAAAAACATTGTGGTGGGCTTTGCGCGCCTGGACGGCCGCCCGGTGGGCATCGTGGCCAACCAGCCGGCCGTGCTGGCGGGCGTGCTCGACATCAACGCCTCGGTGAAGGGAGCGCGGTTTGTGCGCTTCTGCGACGCGTTCAATCTGCCGCTCGTCACCTTCGAAGACGTGCCCGGCTTCCTCCCGGGCACGCAGCAGGAGTTCGGCGGGATCATCAAGCACGGCGCGAAGCTGCTGTTTGCGTTTGCGGAAGCTACGGTCCCGAAGATCACCGTCATCACCCGCAAGGCCTACGGCGGTGCCTACTGCGTCATGGCCAGCAAGCACATCCGCACCGACGCCAACTACGCCTGGCCTACCGCCGAAATCGCGGTGATGGGGCCCGAAGGCGCAGTCAACATCGTCTACAAGCGCGATCTTGAGCGCGTGCCTGAAGCCGAGCGCGAGCGCCTGCGGCGGGAAAAAATCGCCGAGTTCCGCGAGCGCTTCGCCAATCCCTACGTCGCCGCTGAGCGCGGCTACATTGACGGCGTCATCGAGCCGTCACAGACGCGCCCCAAGATCATCACCGCCCTGCGCGCCCTGGAAACCAAGCGGGACTCCAACCCGAAAAAGAAACACGGCAATATCCCGCTCTAGTTTGCTCTGCTTATGACCAAGGCGCTTGGGTGATTTCGGCGAAGCTGGAACTGACACCATGGACCAATACAAGGTGATTGAGACATTCTACCACTGGCTCCGTGAAAACCGCTGGTCTGAGGTTATTCGAGTTCGGTGCGACCATGTAACCCAAGGCCGTGAAACACTGGGGCTCTACCTAGGCCCAAAGCTCCCGGGCCGAGGTCGGACAGATCAAATTGCACAAGTGGACATTCTCGTTAGCAACGAGGAGACAAGAACTGTCGAGTTGATTATCGAGGTCGAACCAAACCCAAATCCGAAGAAGGTGCTGGGCGATATTCTTCCAGTCTTGATCGCAGACAACTATACTCCGTCGAATTCTTATTCCCCTTACAAGATCGATCGAACGCTGATTGTATTCGTCACCTCTGTGAAGGGCCAAGCAGGCTCTCAAAAGATGGACCAGTTCGATCGTATCGAACGGGCGCTGAATACTCGGTTGGACTTGGCATCGCTCGGAGTGCGCAATATCCATCTGTGCCACGGACGTAATGAGGATGAGGTAGTAGCGAGATGCCAGGAACTCATATTGAAGGAATTTGCAGAGTTGGGGGAGATGATGAAATTGGGAAAACCAACTACACCAAAGGGGGAAGAACTCACCATCCAGGAAACTCGGCGCGAACCAGAAGCTAATATGGTACCGAGGCCAAGATTGAACGAGAACTTCGACAAAGGCGAACTAAGAGGATTGCTGGATAGTTTTCGGGGGGCGGTGAAGAGACGAATCGATGTCAGCTTGGCGACCCAGTTGCAAGAGGAGTTGCTAAACGGCGACTCGCCGAATCTCCGCCGTCAGACCATCTTGCAACTCGCAAGATGGTGCAAGACCAATGGGCAAGTCTATTCGGATGGAATGGAGATCGCCCGCCAAATAAGCAGGCTTCTTTTTGGAGAGGTGCTTGACAGAGACAAACTCGGTACATAGCGCCTGCCTCGAGGCTCGGTAGTGCGTTCGCATCTTGCGATGCGAATAGAGCAATGCGTCGGCGAGGTCTTTAGCTATGCGAATTTGGGGTCATCTCTTACAGTTCTTCAGACTTTATACGATGAAAAGGCTCGGGGACCAATCAGACGAGATCGCCAACGAAGAATCTGCTCCTACGAGCCGATGTTCCGGAAGATCTTGATTGCGAACCGCGGCGAGATTGCCATCCGTGTCACGCGCGCCTGCCACGAGCTGGGTGTGGGGGCCGTCGCCGTGTTAACGCAAGTGCACGCGGGCTTGCTATGCTAGTAATGACAAGAAGATGGCACGAATGGAGCGTGAATTTACTGCCGTGATCGAAAAGCGAGGGCGTTGGTACGTCGCCTAGGTGGAGGAGATTCCCGGCGTTAACACACAGGGGCGCACGCTGCGTGAGGCGCGGCGCAACCTGAAAGAGGCATTGCACTTGGTGATCGAAACGAACCGCCAGCTTGCAGCGAAGAGGCGGTCGTCTGACGCCAGGCGCGAACCCATCACAGTCGAAGCATGAGCCGCGGCGGGTGAAACGGCGAGAACTGCTTCTACACCTCAACCAGCACGGCTGTCAGTTGCTCCGAGAAGGCTCCCGACATCCCGTATTCTACAACCCAAGGACGGGACGAACTTCCAGGGATCCGCGCCATCGTGAAATCAACGACTTTCTTGCGCACAAGATCTGTCGCGACCCAGGAATAGCGCCCCTGAAATAGAGAACGCCAAATCCTGTCTTGAAGGAAAGTCAGTGCAGGCAGGGTCTCACTTCAGTAGGTATTCCTGCATGAACGCTACGGTCGAATAGAACAGGAAGTCTTGGTTCTTCTTCTTGGCAAACCCGTGGCCTTCGTCCTTGGCCATCAGGTACCACACTGGCGTGCCGGTCTTGCGTACGGCTGCCACCATCTGCTCGGCCTCGCTCACTGGGACGCGCGGGTCGTTCTGCCCGGCCACAATGAACAGCGGCCGGCGAATTTTGCCGGCGTTTTTCGCCGGAGCAATGCGCGCTAGAAATTCTCGCATCTTCGGGTCGCGCTCGTCGCCATATTCGGCGCGGCGGAGGTCGCGCCGGTAGCTTTCTGTGTGCTCGAGGAAAGTCACCAAGTTCCCGATGCCCACCACGCTCAACGCGCACCGCATTCGCTCAGGGTAATAAGTGATCACCGCGAGCGTCATGTGCCCGCCGTAGCTGCCGCCGGTCACCAAGACACGCTCGGCGTCAAAGTCGGGCCGGGTGGCGATCCAATCGAACAGCGCGTTGATGTCTTTGTAGGTGCCCTCGCGAAGGAAGCCGTTGTCGAGCGCCAGGAACGTCTTGCCGTAGCCCGTCGAGCCGCGGACGTTCGGGTAGATGATCGCGACGCCCATTTCATTCAAGAAATAGTTGTTCCGTCCGAGGAACCCCGGCCGGAACTGGCCCTCGGGGCCGCCGTGAATATTGATCACGACGGGGCGCTTCCCGGTGAAGCGCGCCGGCGGGCGATAGAGGAAGCCGGAGATCATGCGGCCGTCAAAACTCTTCCAGCGGACTAACTCGGCTTGGGAAAAATCTTCGGTGTTCAGTCCGCCGGTCTCGCTCTCTGTCCAGCGCTCGACCTTCCCCGTGCCCACCTCCAGCGAATAGATATCCGAGGTCGAGCGGGCCGAAACCAGATTGAAGCCCAGAAGCGTTCCTGTCGGGTGCCAGTGGAGGCCGGAGATGAGCCCCAGCGGAAGCCCGGGGACAGATTTTTCCGCGCGCGTCGCCGTGTCCAGCAAGTGGAGAACGCCAATCCCGTCTTCATTTGTGACGAACGCGATGGTCTTCCCATCCGGCGAGACGCGGAAGCTCTCCACGTCCCACGGAATGCGGGAGGTCAGATAGGTGTGCGTCTTGCTGGCCAGGTCGAGATAGGCCAGCCGGTGGAACTCCGATTCGCGGTCGGTGGTGACGTAGAGACCCTTGCCGTCTTTGCTGAACTGCCCGCCACCGTAGGAGACCTTTTCGGCGCCGCCCTTGGGCGTAAGCAATGCCCGTTCGCCTGTAGCCGCATCAAACAGCCAAAGGTAGCTCTCATTTGCGGAGACATACTCTTCGACGAGGACTCTGCGGTCGTCCGGCGACCAATCGAGCGCCGTCCAGCCGCCCCCGTTGAGCTCGGCGAGGCGCCGGTCGCTCTCCGGTGCCGCCGGGTCCAACACGTAGAGGTCCACGTCGGCGCCGTTGCGCCGCGTCGAGCCGTACGCGAGCCGATTCCCGTCGTTCGACCATACGCCGCCGATGTTGCGCGACTTTCCGTCGGTGAGCAGCGTGATCGCACCGGTCGCGAGGTCAAACCGATACTTCTGGAACCATTCGCCCCCGCCCACATCCTTGCTGAAGACAAAATAATCGCCGCCCTTTGGGTGAAATGTGGCGTCCCCCACGCGGTCGGGAAAGAACGTAAGTTGCCTGCGGGCGCCGCCGGGAAACTTGACCAGGTGCACCTGCGGCGTATCGCCGAACCGCGTGGAGATGAGCATCTCGCGTCGCGTGGGATGCCAGCTCATGAGCGCGGCGGCGCGGAACTCAGCGTAGCGGCTCACCGCTGCGGCCAACGCCGCGGGGATCCGCGGGACGCCCTCGACCACCAGGTTTTCGCCGGGAGCGAGGTCGCCCGTCTGCGGTACGGCCAGTGTCGCAGCGAGCAGGAGAAGGATCAGAAGACATCCAAGCTTTTTCATCGCCCGGCTCCTCCAGTAGGTTTCCTTCAGACTCGGCGTGGTATATCACAACCCCTCTGCCGCCGCCCACACGAATCGGCTCCGAACGCGGCAATGCTAATCTGTGCCGCATGCCGCTTGCTGCATGCTTTTAGCGAAGCAAAGGGAGGCCGGCTGGGGCGGACCTCGAGCCCACTAAGCTGAAGTCGCCACTCGCCGGCGTGTTAGAATCCTCCCACTGCGCTCCTCCGCAGAGACGATGTTCAAGAAGATCCTGATTGCGAATCGCGGCGAGATTGCCGTGCGCATCCTGCGCGCCTGCCGCGAGCTGGGCGTCGGCGCCGTGGTCGTTTACAGCGAAGCCGACCGCGCCGCGCTGCACGTTCGCCTGGCCGACGAGGCCTATCCGATCGGCCCTTCACCGTCCCGCGAAAGCTACCTGCGCATCGATAAACTCATAGAAGTCGCCCGGCGGGCAGGGTGCAACGCCCTGCATCCCGGCTACGGCTTTCTGGCCGAAAACCCGGCGCTGGCGCGGGCCTGCGCCGACGCCGGCGTCACGTTTATCGGGCCATCGGTCGCGGCCATGGAGCAGATGGGCTCGAAGACCGCGGCGCGGCAACTGGCGCGCCGCGCCAGTGTGCCCACGGTTCCCGGCGCGGTGGACCCGCTCGAGCGCCTCGACGATGCGCGCGCTCTGGCCCGTGAGATGGGCTTCCCCATTTTGCTCAAGGCCGTGGCCGGAGGCGGCGGCAAGGGCATGCGCCTGGTAGCGACCGAACCGGAACTCGGCGCGGCGTGGCGCGATGCCAGCTCCGAAGCGCTCAACGCCTTCGGTGATGCGCGGCTGTATCTGGAAAAATATCTCCAGCGGCCGCGGCACATCGAAGTGCAGATACTTGCCGACGCACACGGCCACATCGTGTACGTCGGTGAGCGCGAATGCTCGGTCCAGCGGCGCCACCAGAAGGTGATCGAAGAGGCGCCCTCGCCCGTGGTGGACGCCCGGCTGCGCCATGCCATGGGCGAAGCGGCGGTAAAACTCGCGGCCGCCAGCGGCTACACGAATGCCGGGACCGTGGAATTCCTGGTGGATGCCGGCGGGAAATTTTATTTCCTCGAGATGAACGCACGCCTCCAGGTCGAGCACCCTGTCACCGAGGCGGTGACGGGTCTCGATCTGGTGAAGCTGCAAATTCGCATCGCCGCGGGTGAGCCGTTGCCGTTCACGCAGCAAGAAGTAGTCCTCCACGGCCACGCCATCGAGTGCCGCATTTACGCCGAAGACCCCGACAATAACTTTTTCCCCTCGCCGGGGAAGATCCTGGCACGGCGCGCGCCTTCCGGACCGGGCATTCGCTTGGACGACGGCGTCTATGCCGGCTGGACGGTGCCCAATGAATATGATCCGCTGCTTGGCAAACTGATTGCCTGGGGCAGCGATCGCGGCGAAGCCTTGGCGCGCATGCGGCGGGCGCTCGAGGAGTTTTACGTCACCGGGATTCAAACAAACGTCGGGCTTTTCCGCCGCATCCTGGCCGATCCGGAGTTCCTCCGCGCCGAGATTCACACGCGCTGGCTCGACGAGTGGTTCAAGGTTGCGCCAACACGGAGCACCGCCGGACCGGGAGACGCCTTCGAGGACGCGGCGCTGTTGGCGGCCGTGCTCTGGCACCTCGGCACGAACGGAGCTTCGAGCGCCGCGGCGCGCCCGGCGGAGACCCTCTCACGCTGGAAGCTCGAAGGCCGCCGCGAGCAGCTCGATCGAGCGCCGGAGCGATAAGTCCTGACTTGCGACCCGTGGCTAATGATTTGCGGCTCGCGACAAGTGGCTCGCAACGCCCCAGGAGGATTTCGAGGGCGTGTCTGCTTGACTTTTTACTTTTGACTTTCAACTTTCGAGTGTCAACTGTTTAACAGCGGAGCTTCCCGATGAAATGGATTACGCGCCACAACGTGAAAGTGGACCGAGTCGCCTGCCCCTGGCTGATTCGGCGCTTCATTGACCCAAAGGCCGAGTTCGTGTTTGCGCCGGAGAGCGAGGTCCTGAAGATCGCGGCCCGGGAAGAAGCGGTGCCATTCGACATGCCGCGGAATCCAGAATTGAAGTTCACCCACCACGACGGTCTGTGCACGTTCGAGGTGCTGATCCGCGAATTCAATCTGAAGGAGCCGGCCCTTGTGCACCTGGCAAAAATCGTCCATGGCGCCGACATCCAGGGTGAAGAATCCACTGCCGCGGAGGCGCCGGGGCTCAAGGCCATCGCCGAGGGTTTCCATGCGCTCAATCTGAGCGACGAGCAGCGTCTGGCCTGCGGATTCCCGATTTACGACGCGCTGTACGCCTGGTGCGAGAAGCACGCCAAATAGTGACCCCCTAGGTGTAAGCATGAAGCTTGAAGTGCGCATCAGCCGCGCCGGAAGCCAAAAACCAAAAACGCGCAGCGTGGAACTGGTGCGCGAAGCCGGCCGTCTGTTGCTCACCCTCGACGGCCGCCCCGTCGAAGCCGATGCTGTCGAGGTGGCCGCGGGCACATATTCCATCCTCCTCAGCGGCAAATCGTTCGAGGTGCGCGTGCAGCCCGCCGCGGATGGGGTGCGCGTTCACACCGGCGGCGCAGAGTTCTCGGCGCGGGTGCTCGACCCGCGGGCCTGGCGCGGTAGGCGCAGCGGCGTGCTCGAAGCCGAAGGCCGCCAGCAGGTCACCGCGCCGATGCCCGGCAAGGTGGTACGGCTATTGGTGAAGTTGGGCGACGCGGTCGAGGCCGGTCAGGGGTTGCTGGTGGTCGAAGCGATGAAGATGCAAAACGAAATCCGCGCACCGAAGACCGGAAAGATCGAAGCGCTGCTCGTCGCCGAAGGCCAAGCCGTCAACGCCGGCGAAGTCCTCGCCATCGTTGCCTAATAACCTCTACCGATGTAGCCCGCCTCCCCGTAATACCGTCGGGGGGCGACTTCAGGCGCGCGGCTTTCACCTGCCCCACAGGCCCCGCCGCTCTAGAGGCGGGCTATAACGGTCAATCCGGGATTTCTTCGAGCACGGTGCCAGCGGCGAGCGCCGTCGGGCTGACTTCGGGCAGCAGCAGGCGGACGTCTTCGCCGGCCTTTGCTTGGGGAACCAGGGCGCGGTCGGCGGCGCGCTCGATGGTGACGACGCAGGCCTGCACAGGGCGCCCGGCGGTACTGCGGAACGCCACCGGCTGGCCTTCGCGCACCGCGCCGACCTCGACCCGGCCCGCCACCACGGCTCCGCCTTCGGCCAGAGGGAAAACTTCACCGACAATAAAACGAAGGTGCATCAGAAAAACGAAACTCGCAGTCGAGGGCCGCAAATGCAAGCGCCCAAGCACCAGTTTTTTCTTTTCGTGTTTCGCGTTTCGATTCTTGAGTTTCGATAATCGGGTCTGTCGATTCCGCTCCAACCCTCGCCGTCACTTCTTTGGCGGTGCGCTCGGAGCACTCGGGGCCTTGGCCACTTCGGGCAGCTTGCCGGCCGATTCCACAACCTGGCGAGCCAGATAGTTGACCACCTTGGCGTCATCGCGGGCCGTGGCCAAGTAGGCGGCGCGGAGCAATTGCTCCTTGCGGTTGCGAAGGGCGTCGCGGATCGACTGCTGCACCTGCGGGTCGGCGAGTTCGCGCTGGCCGGGAACCTCGCGGGCGACGAGCTTCAGGATGCGGTAGCTGTCGCGGAGGGTGATGACGCCGCTGATCTGGCCGGGGCGCAGCGCCAGCACCGTCTTTTTCAGCGCCGGGTCCGACTGGCTCAGCGCCGATTCGGGGACGTAGCCGAGGTCGCCGCCGGTCGCCGCCGTGACCGGGTCTTCCGAGTAGTCCATGGCGAGCTGCGCGAAGTCGGCGCCGTTGTTGAGCCGGTCCATGAGCACGGCGCACTTGCGGCGGGCTTCGGCCTCGTTGGTGGCGTCGTCGTTTTTGCGATTGCGCACCTGCGGGTCTTTGCGCGGCGTCACGACAATCTGCGCGATGCGGTACTGCGGCTCGGCGACGTTGAACTGCGCCCGGTTCTGGTCGTAGAAGTCGGCGACGTCCTGATCGGTGATGGAAATCTTGGCCACGACCTCGCGGTTGATCAGCTTCTGGATGGAGAGCTGGCGGCGGAGGTCACGCTTCAGGTCGTCCACCGTTACGCGACGGTCCTTGAGCTGCCGCTGGAACTCATCTTCGGTGTACGGGCTCTTGAACTCGGTGAATTTATCTTCGACCTCGCCGTCGCTTGCCTCCAGCGCCTGCTTCCGGGCGCGTTCGAGCAGGATTTCGTTGTTGACCAGCTCGTCCAGGATGTTCAGCTTGAGCGAGAGCGCCTCTTCCTGCGAGGGCTCCTGGCCCTCGGGGTTGATGCGGCTGCGGTAGTATTTCTCCACCTCATCGCGCTTGATCTCCTTGCCGTTGACCGTGGCCCACACGTCGGGCGCCGGGGGCGCCTGCTGCTTGCACCCCGCCGCGCACACCAGCGCCGTCAAGATCCCCAGGATTGCGATGGTACGCTTTGACACGCGGGCTCCTTCTCGGTTCCGATGCGGGGAACGCTGCTTCAGGCGGCCTTTTTCACTCGGCCGGAACGCAGGCAGGCGGTGCACACGCGCACGTGCTTGCGCACGCCCTCAATGATCGCCCGGACGCGACGGAGGTTCGGGTTCCAGCGGCGCCGCCGCACGTTGTTCGCGTGGCTGATGATGTTGCCGTAGTGCGGCCCCTTGCCGCAAATCGCGCATTTCTGGGCCATTGTCGCTCCTGCGTGGAAGAATGGCGAACAGGAAAACACGCCATGGTATCAGAGAAACGCGGAGGCCGGAAGTTATTTGTCCTTGCGCCGCAGCGCGGCCATCTGCGCCTCGCTGTCGGGCACAAAGTAGCCGACGACGATCCCCATGGCGCCATCGGGCAGGGGCTTGCCGGCGCGGTTGTCGTAGGTCGCGGTGACGCGGATGCGCTCGCCGCGGTCGAGCCGGTAGCCGCCGCGATCGGTGAACATCACCAAAGGCATCGAGATGATGCGGCCCTCGGGGTCGAGCTTCGAGCTGAGCGCGGCCACCTCTTCCTTCCGCGAAAGGTCCGCGAGCACCAGCCGCTCCCCGTAATCGTGCAGGTGCCCGCCCACGCCCAGCAGCGTGCCGCCATAACGCAACGCGACTTCGCCTGAGGTGACGCTCTTGCCGGGCTTCAGCTCGTAAGCGGAATGGCCGCACTGCATTACGTCGAACCAGGCGGGATAGACGCTCTTGAGCGCCGTCGCCTGCGTGTCGCCGGCGCTTCGGGCGCGGTACTCGACGCGGACCTCGAGGTAAGTGTTCGGAAATGCTGTGGCGGTCGGATTGTGCAACATCGTTCCGATGCGGATGCGTTCACCCTTGGCCACACGATAGCCGTAGCCGGGCAGCGCGGGCCAGTCGTTCATCTCGCCGCCCGCGCCGAAAATGTGTTCTTCCTTATTGGGGCAGAGGAAATCGGAGCGGCGCGTGTTCCAGAAGGCGACGTGATGGAGCAGGCGGCCGGGCTCGGGGTCGCCGGCGGCGTCCACCAGCCGCGGATGATAGGCCAGCAGCCAGCCGTCAAATGGCACCACCCAGAAAAGATCCGGCGGTTGCTCCACGGTCATGTGATCGGAATGCGCCGGGAGGTTGATGGGGCCCAACCGCAGCGTCGTAACCTGCGCCGTGGCGTCGGTTATTACGTCGAGGTTCACTCCGGCGGCGATTTTGTGCGCCATGCGGTGCTGCGCGTGTTGCGCGCCGGCGGCGCGGGCAAACGTGGCGAGCAGGAATGCGGCCAGGAAGTAAGAGAGAGAGCGCTTCATCGGAACTCCCGTCGTACCGATTTTATAATCCCCGCGAGCACGCTGCTCATCATCATACGCCGGCAGGTCCGCGGCTGCCAGAATGCACCTCCTGCCCCGCGAGCGGCTCGACAGTGCGCGAGTGAAACGAGCATCGAGTCCAGGCCATCTGCTTTGCCGCAAGCACCCGTATCCGCCTCTTTCCTTGACCCAGGCCCGAGGCCTGCACCACAATTATCCATCCGCCGGTGGGCGTGTAGCTCAGCTGGGAGAGCATCTGCTTTGCAAGCAGGGGGTCGGGGGTTCAAATCCCTCCACGTCCACCAATCAATTCAGCACTTTAGCGGAGCCGGCCCCGGCATCAGGCCGGATTTGGTTACCAATTTGGTGCACACCTGCCCCAAAATTTGCCCCCGCAATGGACTCTAGGGCGGCTCTCTTGGCTTCGGTGCGGATGCGGCTGTAGTGTTCGAGCATCCTGTGGCTGACGTGCCCGGCAATCGCCATGATGGTCTGCTCGGATGCCTGAGACTCAGCCAGCTTGGTGATGCAGGTCACCCGCAGATCGTGGAAGCGGCAGTGGAACCCGGCGCGCTTCAGGGCATGCCGCCAAGCGGTCCGCCAGCCGTTGGTGGGCCGTGTGGGATCAATGCCCTTTGACTCGCACCACGGGAACACGTAGTGCTCCGGCTTCGCTTCCGGGAACCGGACGGCCCATTTCGCCAGAGCGCCATACGCGACCGTATTGAGCGGGATCAGCCGGCCCGCTCCGGCCTCCGTCTTGGAGTCGCCCACGGTCACGGTGCGCCGTTCCCAATCCACCTGGCTCCAGCGTAGAGTTCGGATTTCGTCCTTGCGCATGGCCGTATTGAGCGCCAATGCTACAGCGGTAGAGCAGGCTGAATCAGCTTCCGTAGCGGTCTGGAGCAGGGCGCGTTCCTCTTCGGGCGTGAGAGCCCGCGCTACGTCTTTCCGCTCGTGCAGCATCCGTACCTTGCCCGCCAGTGGCAGCCACACATCGTGGGCTTTGAGAATCTGCCGCAGCGTCCCAATCTCGATATTCACTGTGCGCCCCTGGGTGCCTTCTCGCTGCCGCCGGGCCTGGTACGAAGCTATATCCTCGGGCGCAATGTCACACAACAATCGCGAGCTAAAAGCCGGAAGCAAATGCTTCAGGGCTCCCTCCGCGATGCTGACCGTCTTTGGCCGAACGTGGGCCCGAGAGGCCTGCCACTCGCGGGCGGCTCGTTCAAGTGTAGGCGGTAACGTGCGCCGCTTCACCCCGTTCACGGCCTCTTCGAGGCGACGGCGCCTGGCCCGCTCCGCCTCTCGCGCCAGCGTCTTGCTCCGCGTGCGCGCCGACTCATGAATGATGCGCCCAGCAAATCGGAACCGCATCCAGTAAGTGCCTTTCTTGCCGCGTTTGTAGATCATAGCTTGCCCCCTTTCTTCACTCTTGGCGGGCGGCCGCCCAGCTTGGCCCACTTGGAGAGTGTGGCTTTATTGTATTTCCGAGCCCGGGCTTTGCCCCCTTTGCGGCCAATCTCAGCAAGAAACTCTCGAATGACCTTGTCTCGGTCCATTGCCATATCCTAGCTGCTAAGATAATACTTGCCTGTCAGGTTGTCAAGTGCTAAGATGGGCTGAGGAAAGGCGGTGCATCCTGACCGCCCGCCGACCTGCCCCACTACTAGGAGCCGCGCGGAGGTGATCATGAGCATCAAAAGGCGCCGAACCAAGCTAAGGTCCGGGGGCAACCAAGCGTACCTTAACCTCGACAAAATACTTGCCAGGGCTGACCGCAAGCTGCGCATAGACCCCCGGACAACGCCATACGTTCCCATGGCCCTGGCTCGCTTAGATAGGGAGATTCAGGAAGATGGCGCTATCCGCCGTTGTCTTGAAAAGCTCTGCTCGGCCGGCTGTAACCGGCAAGAGTTACTCTGGCTCCTAGCCACTTGCTCAGAGGAACCGACGCCAGAACCCGATCGCCTAGTCCAATTGCTGGGGCTTGATCATCGGCAGCTAAGGGCTACCGTAAAAGGTCTCCGCGAGTGGGCCCACCGGATCGAGCGAATCAACCAGGCCCCGCTGGCAGCGGTGCTTCAAGTAGCAGGTATCCGCGAGGTCTTCGATGTTCCACCGCTGTTGCGAAAGTATGCGGCACTGCTCGAGTTCCTCGCCGATGTTACTTGGAGAACCTACTGGACCGTTGCGAAAAAAAGTCTGATCTTTTATGTCAAGAAGCGCACCAAGCACTATCACGACAAGATGGTCGCCGAATTGCTCGCGACCGCCACCACGCGAGATAACTACAGTGAAAATTTGCACCGGGCATGGCGTCGCCGGAATATTAATCCCGCGCTTCGACGTCTGCCTTCTCCAGGCCTACGATACTCTGCCGAACGCTTCCTTGAAAGGCTCTTCCTAATGTGCGGAAGCCATTTGATCATCAAATTATCTGGCCGCGCCTAGCGTAAAGCCTCAGGTTTTCCGTCTCTTCTACACCTAACGCGCTGAGACAAGAATTTGCCTAATCGCGTAG
>JBASRK010000222.1:0-5987 GCA_049273775.1 Candidatus Acidiferrales bacterium | reverse complement strand
GCTCGCGCCTGTTCCTTGGTAAACGCCACCTCGCCGCGGGGCGTCGGCACGCCGTACCGCGCCAGGATGGCCTTGGCCTGGTATTCGTGGATCTTCATCGAGCGACCATCGATTCGCCCGCCGAAGCATGCTCGGCGCGAACAGTGCTAGAATTTGCGTTCTGTCGAAACGCGGCAGTTTACTCTGAACGCCGAGCGCGAGCAAGTTACACGGCGCAGGCCCACGATCCCCATTTGTAAATTCGAGTGCAGGCCCAGGGCACATGATCGTCGAAGCGATTCAAATAGTCGAAGCCGGTCGGCACCTTACCCGCCGCGAAGCCGAGGTGGCGATGGAGGAACTGCTTGCCGGGCGTGCAAACGATGCCCAGATCGTCGCCCTGCTGGCCGCCCTGCGCACCAAGGGCGAGACAGTGGATGAGCTGGTGGGCTTTGCCGTGGCCATGCGCCGCCACGCTCAGCCCATTTTCGATTCCGGCCGCTCGCCGCAGGGCCTGCTGGTGGACACCTGCGGCACCGGCGGCGATGCCCACTGCACCTTCAATGTTTCCACGGCGGCGGCATTCGTTGTCGCAGGCGCCGGCGTGCGCGTCGCCAAGCACGGCAACCGGTCGTTCAGCTCGAAATGCGGCTCCGCCGACGTGGTCGAATCGCTGGGGGTAAGTCTCGCCGTGCCGCCACAGCGCATCGGCGCAGCAATCGAGCAGGTGGGCATCGGCTTTCTGTTCGCGCCGGCAGTGCACATGGCGATGAAGCATGCCACCGCGGCGCGGCGCCAGTTGGGTGGGCGCACGGTGTTCAATTTGCTCGGCCCGCTGACTAACCCCGCGGGAGCGACGGTCCAGGTGCTGGGTGTTTCTGTCGTCGCGTTGACCGCACTTCTGGCGCAAGCGCTCGCCGAACTCGGGGTCGAGCGCGCGTTTGTCGTCCACGGCGCAGACGGCCTGGATGAGGTCTCGATCAGCGCGGAGACGTACGTCTCCGAGGTGCGCGAGGGAGCTGTGCGCAGCTACAAGGTCACGCCCGAAGACTTCGGCGTGCCCCGGGCGCCGCTCGAGGCATTGCTGGGCGGCGACGCCGCTGAGAATGCCCGCATCATCCGGGGCATTCTGGATGGCGAGCCGGGCCCGCGCTGCGATATTGTGTTGGTCAATGCCGCCGCGGCGCTCGTGGCCGCCGGTCTCGCCGGCGATTTCCGCGAAGGCGCGCATCTGGCGGCGCAGTCGATTGACTCCGGCGCCGCAATCGCCAAGCTCGACGCGCTGATCGCATTTACCAACGCCCAGCCCGGGCTTCCATAGGCAAGAATCATTCTGTCCTCCTGTCCTCTTATGTGTTTCTTGTACTGTCTGGGTTGGAAAAGTTTCAAACCTGCCGGGGCTATTCCTGTTGCTGGAGGCACCGGACGGCGCAGGCGAACGAAGCGAGCGAGAACACCGCAAAGGCCGCCGCTTCGACGGCAATGCGCCGCGGCTCGCCGGTGCCGATGGAGCCAAACCGCAGCAGGTCTACCTGCCAGGTGACGGGGTTGGCGAGCGCCGCGCCGCGGAACCACACTGGGAGCGGCTCGAGCGGATAGAAAATCGAGCTGGCGAACAGAAAGACGAAGTAGAAGACCGAGGTGACGCTGTTGAACAGGTCGTTGCGCCGGATCTTCAGCGCAAAGATGGCGTAGAAGAAAAACCACCCCGACGTTCCGCCGACAACCCCGAGCACGAGCACCGGCAGCAGATCCAAACGGATGCGGATCCCGAGAATCAGGCTGCCCAGCCCCACCGTAATCGCTGCCTGTATCACGGCAATCAACACGTTGAACAGGACCTTGCCGAGAAGGTATTCCGCCCGGCTGAGCGGGTAAGTCAGCATTTCGTAGAAGATGCCGTTATCTCGGTCGAGGAAGAACGACCACGAGGTGTTCGCCGCGATGCCGAAGCTGGCCATGCCCAGCACGCCCGCCAGAAAGAAGGCGTTGTAGTCCACCCCGGCGGCGGCGAAGGGCGAGCCCAGGGCGTAATTGATCCCCACCCCAAACACCAGCAGGTAGCCGAGCGGGTAGAACAAGTCCCAGAAGATAAAAGTCAGGTTGGTGACGCGGATTTTCCCTTCGCGATAGAAAACCGCCGCAATCGCAGCCATGGCTTTCCCCCTCCCGGAGGGGCAACCCGCGGGTTTGCCCCTACGCCTCCTTGGTCAACTCGACAAAAATGTCTTCAAGGCTGGCGCCGCTGACTTCGACGCGCAGCACGCGGCGGTTGCGCGCCAGTTCTGTTACCAGTTCGAGCACGCGCGCCTCCTCGGCTTTGAGCGCCAGCTCAATCGTATTCTGGTTGATCTTCATCCGCAGCGGGGCCAGGCGCTCAAGCTCCGCCTCAATCGAGGCGGGCAACTCGTCAAATGTCATCACCACTTCGTAAACCCCTTCGGAGAGCAGCTTCAGCGCGTGCAGGTCACCGCGGGCCACCTGCCGACCCTTGTTCATAATCAGGATGTCGTCGCAGAGCTCCTCGGCCTCGCTCAGGATCTGCGTGGTCAGCACGATGGTGCGGCCGTGGCGCGCCTCTTCGCGCAGATAGCCCATCACCGAGCGCTTCAAGATGGGGTCCATGCCCGTGGAGAACTCGTCGAGGAACAGCACCGGCGTCGTGACCATGAACACCTTGGCCACCTGCACGCGCCGGCGCTGGCCTCCGCTCAGGTCTTGCACCTTGCGGTCGGCATCGGCGGCCAGATGGAAGCGCTCCAGCACGACCGCAGCGCGCTGGCGGGCCAGGTTGCGGTCAATGGCGTGAAAGCGTGCGAAGGAGAGCAGGTTATCGCGCACGCTCAAGAACATCTCCACCGCCGTCTCCTGCAGGACCATCGAGATGCGCCGGCGCACTTCGAGCGGCTGCGCAACCACGTCGAAGCCCAGCAGGCGCGCCCGCCCCCCGGTGGGCCGGCTGAGCGTCGAGAGCACCTTGAGAATGGACGTCTTGCCGGCGCCGTTGGGACCGAGCAGGCCGAAAATCGTCCCGCGAGCGACGCCGAAGCTCATGCCATCCACCGCCCGCACTGGAGCCTGCCGCCGCGGGTGATAGACCTTCACCAGGTTTTCGACTTCGAGCGCGATTTCGTCCATTGTCGAACCCAATCCGAGTCCGCCCATGGCGGGCTCTTTGGTGGAAGATGCCGCCGATGGCGGCACAGGAAGTGTACGATCGCCACCCTAGCGGGCAGCAGTTGTGCTGATACGCGGGCGACCTGTCAGAGGAGGGATGATTTGATTCGCATGGGAATCATTCTTTCGCTGTTGAGATCCTTAATCTATCCAGCCGCGGCGCAAAAGTCAAACTCGCCAGCGGCGGTCCCGCAGGGACCCAGCATCCCTCGGCTCCGCTCGGGACAAGTGCTGTGCCCCTAAGAAGTCCAAGATAACCTCAGACGCAGTGGGCCGCTATAGAGCAAGGAAATTGCGCAGGATCTGGATCCCCACTTCGGTGAGGACCGACTCGGGGTGGAACTGCACGCCTTCGACGCGCAGCTTGCGGTGGCGCAGGCCCATGATGGTGCCGTCGGGCGTGCGGGCGGAGACCTCGAGCTCCCGCGGCAGGCCCTTGCGGTCCACCACCAGCGAGTGGTAGCGCGTCGCCGTGAACCGTTGCGGGACCTTACGAAAGATGGTCTTGCCGTCGTGCGTGATCAGGCTGGTCTTGCCGTGCATGATCGCTCGCGCGCGCACTACCCGCCCGCCAAAGGCATAGCCGATGGCCTGGTGGCCGAGGCAAACGCCGAGGATTGAGACTTTGCCGGCGAAGCGGCGGACCAGCTCGACGGTGATGCCCGCGTCCTCCGGCACGCCCGGCCCCGGCGAGATCACGATGCGATCGGGCTTGAGTCTGGCAATTTCGTCGAGCGTGATCTGGTCGTTGCGGCGCACGATGAGCGTCTCGCCCAACTGGCCCAGGTGCTGCGCCAGGTTGTAAGTGAACGAATCGTAGTTGTCGATGAGCAGGATCATTCTTAGCTTCAGCCGTCAGCGATCAGCATTCAGTTGTCAGTCCTCAGTTGACAGTTTTCAGTGAATACGAGCAACCCCCGGGGGCGATTTGCGCTGGTTTCCCTGCCACCGCGCATCGTTCCTCCCCGCCTCGCCGGCTCGCCCGATGCTACATTTTACCTGCATGTGCGGCTTCCAGGGCCGCCAGCAGGGCGCGCGACTTATTAACCGTCTCTTCGAACTCACGCTCGGGTACCGAATCAGCCACCACCCCGCCGCCCGCCTGCACGTAGGCGCGGCCGCCCTTAGCAACCAGTGTTCGGATGGCGATGCACGAGTCCAGGTTGCCGGAAAAATCCAGATACAAGATGCCTCCGGCGTAGATGCCGCGGCGCATGGGCTCGAACTCATCAATGATTTCCATGGCGCGCACCTTCGGAGCGCCGCTGACGGTTCCCGCAGGAAAGCAGGCCATAAGCGCGTCGAAGCAGTCCACATCGGGCCGCAGGCGCCCGCGGAGGCTCGAGACCAGGTGCATCACGTGCGAATAGCGCTCGATGGTCATCAATTTTTCCACGCGCACTGAGCCGTACTCGCAGACGCGCCCCAGGTCGTTTCGCCCCAGGTCCACCAGCATGATGTGCTCGGCGCGCTCCTTGGGGTCGGCGGCAAGCTCTACCTCGAGTCGGTGGTCTTCTTTGTCGTCGCAGCCGCGGGGGCGCGTGCCGGCGATGGGCCGATAGAAGGCCTCGCGGCCCTGCACCTTCACCAACATTTCGGGCGAGCTGCCTACCACGCTCACGTCGCCGAGGCGCAGAAAATACATATACGGCGAAGGGTTCAGCGCACGCAGCGCCCGATAGACGGCAAAGGGGTCGGCGCTGGTCCGGGCGGCGAAGCGCTGGCTGAGTACCACCTGAAAGATGTCGCCGGCGCGAATGTGGCGCTTGGCCTTGCGCACGGCCGCCAGATAGGCGCTGCGGCGGAAGTTCGAGGCGACATGCAGCGCGCCCCCCGTGCGAGCCCGGCGCTCAGGCTCCGGCGGCTGCTCGAGTACGCGCCGCGTCGCCGCGACCTCGCGAACCGCGGCGTTGTACTTCGCGCGCAGGCTGCCCTCGCCATCGGTGAAAACGTTGCGCACGATCCACAGGCGGTGCTGCACGTGGTCAAACGCCACCAGACCGAGGTAAAACATCAGCACTGCATCGTCCAGGCCCACGTCATCGCGAGCCTTTGCCGGGATGCGCTCGACGAGCCGCACCATGTCGTACGCGAAATAGCCGATCGCGCCGGCCACCAGCGGCGGCAGCCCGGGTACGCGCACCGGCCGGTACCGCCCGATGCGGCGGCGGAGGAATTCGATGGGATTCGATTCCTCCCAGTGCAATCGGCCTTCGCCCTCGACGATGCTGGCTCCCTGCGCGTAGCGGAACACCTCCAGCGGGTTCGCGCCGACGAAGGTGTAGCGCGCAATCTTTTCGCCGCCTTCGACGCTCTCGAGCAGAAACGCGTACTGCGCGCCGCGCGCCAGGCGCAGGAAAGCCGAAACCGGTGTGAGCAGGTCGGCGGTGATGGCGTCGTACACCGGCACCAGGTTGCCCTGGCGTGCCAGCCGGCAGAATGTCTTGTAATTGGGCTGGATCATCGGCGGCCTGCCGGGCGCTCCTCGCTCTGCAGTGCGGCGAGCACGGCGCGGCGCATGGTGGCGGCGGGCGCGCGCACCCCGGTCCAGATCTCCCACTGCGCCGTGCCCTGGGCCACAAACATCTCCACTCCGGAAATCGCTTCGATGCCGCGGTGTTCGGCGAGCTCGAGCAGCCGGGTCTTCGCCGGCCGATAGATCAGGTCCATCACGACGCGGCAGTTCAGTTCCGCCGCCCGCAGCGGCGATCGGCCGGGGTGCGGGTGCATCCCGACCGGGGTGGTGTTGACGATGGCGTCGAAAAACTCACTCCGCAGGCGGGCTCGCGGCAGTGCTTCACCGGCCACGGCGCGCGCCAGCGCCCGGGCGC
>JBASRK010000219.1:0-4950 GCA_049273775.1 Candidatus Acidiferrales bacterium | reverse complement strand
GAATAGGCAGCGGCGCTTCAGAGGTCCTGAAGACAAGGCCATAGAGAAGAACAAGGTGGAATACACCCGCCCTGGACACACTTCTATATTACCCGGATTCCTGGTTTGAGACTCGGTGATAAGGGTTTGGCAGCATGCTGCGAAGGATCGCGGTACTGCCGCTGCCGAACGGGTAGCGAACCAGTAGAGACAGCGCATCGAGCGCTCAGAAGTCATCCAGTGGGGAGAAGTGTCAGCGGCGGAACTGGCCGGAGGCGAGAACCAGACCATGCCAGTCAGCGGAACTGCCCAACGAGCCGCGATGCGACTCGAGGGCGGCTATGTCGATCCGAACTTGACGCGCGAGGGGGGAAAGCATATGGTTTTCGCGTAGAGATAAAGTTGAAATCGGAAATTCCCGCTCATTGCGGTGAGGTAAACATGAAACCGATCAGTTGGGTTGGGATTTTGTTAATCGTTCTGGGCGCCCTGGTCCTCGCCTATCAAGGCATCAACTACACACGTCAGAAAAAAGTCCTCGATGTGGGATCGGTGCATCTCACCACAGAAACTCACGAGCGAATTCCCCTTCCTCCAATACTTGGAGGGCTGGCATTGGTTGGAGGGGTCGTCTTGCTGGTCATGGGGGCGAGGAACAAGTCATAGCCCGGACTAAGGATCGGACCTCTAGCGTTTCACGCCAGGGCGCGAACGGAGTGAAGTCCATGGCAGGAATCCCGGGTCAGAAGCTGAAAGGGGACTTTCGATGCTACTGCTAATTATTGTTCTGCTGCTGTTGTTCGGCGGGGGCGGCGGCTATTACGGGTATTCCAGATGGGGGACACGCGGGGGCCTGGGGGTAGTCGGGACGGTCGTGCTCATCGTGGTGATCTTGTACCTGCTCGGCGCGGTACGTTGACCCTGTTAGGATCGATCTGAAATCGAGGGAAAGGTGTCTGTAAATGCACTTCAGCTACGGTTGGATGAGGGCCACTGGACCGCTGACGGACTGAAGGGAAGTTGAGACCAGGCGCCACGTTGGGTTTACAGGCCATTTGCTCAAGGGCCGCAATCGCAATCTTCCCTTCTTCGTTTCCGCCAAGAACGGAACGACTTGGCGTTTTCAGCCGGGGACACACCGAAAATTCATTGCCGGCTGCGGTGACATCACGCGCGAGAAGGGAAAACTTTTAGCAATGGCATTCGTTTCGCAGGCGATGTCTTCCCATGTGACCTGCGTCCTCAATGGTTCTGCCGGCTCCAACCATGTGGCGGAGGCCCGCGAGCATCTCACCCGCCTGTTTGCCGGAAACGGCTCGCAAGCGCGTATCCTTCTGGCCCAGAGCCGCGCTGATATCACCGCGTGCGCGTGTCGCGGCGTCCAGGAGAACAGCCAACCAGTGGTGGCCGGAGGCGGCGACGGAACCGTGAATGCCGTGGCTGCGGCACTGGTCGGCACCGAAACCTCGCTCGCCATTCTTCCGCTGGGCACTTGGAATCATTTCGCTAAGGACTTGCGCATCCCCCTGGACCTCGAAGGGGCGGCTCGCAACATCGTCACCGGCCGCGTGGCCACCGTGGACGTCGGGGAAGTCAACGGACACATTTTTCTGAACAATTCCGGTCTGGGAATTTATCCGCGTATCGTGCGCCAGCGTGAGCAGCAGCAGAGCCGGGGCCACAGCAAATGGGTCGCGTTCGCGCAGGCGGTTGTCTCCGTCTTGTCGAGCTATTCGCTTCTCCAGGTGCGCCTGCGCGTGGACGGAGAGGATGAGCTGGCGCGCGACACGCCCTTCGTTTTTGTTGGAAATAATAGATACGAAATAGAAGGTTCGGACATCGGTGAGCGCAAAAGACTCGATGCCGGCCAGTTATGCGTGTACATGGCACACCGCGCCGGGCGCGGCAACCTTCTGCGCCTGGCTCTGGACGCGCTTTTTGGGCGGCTGAAGGCCAACGATCTCGATGCATTGGATGCAAAGGAAATCCGGGTCCAAGCCAGGAAACAACTACTGAATGTGGCTACCGACGGTGAAGTGGAGCTTATGAATACGCCGCTTCATTACCGCATCCGGCCCCGCGCCCTCCGGGTGATCGTGCCGGTCGAAGAAGACCAGGCAAGTGCCGCTTAGCGAATGGCCGCCCCGTATGCGCACACTCGCTCATCTTTCCGATCCGCACTTTGGCCGTCTGGATCGCGCCATCCTGTCGGCCCTGATCGAATCAGTTGTCGCAGCCAAGCCTGATGTCGTCGTCGTTTCAGGCGATCTCACTCAGCGCGCCCGTGACCGCGAGTTCAAGGAAGCCCGTCATTTTCTGGACGCTCTGCCCACCCCGCAAATCATCGTGCCCGGCAATCACGACGTGCCTTTGTACAATCTTTTTGCCCGCGGCCTGAAGCCGTTGGCGAAATACCGGCGTTACATCGGCGATGATCTGGAACCATTCTACTCCGACGACGAAATCGCCATCCTGGGCGTCAACACCGCCCGCTCGTTCACCTTCAAGAATGGCCGCATCAATCAGCAGCAGGTGGCACGGAGTTGCGCGCGCCTGGAAGCATGCGGCAAAAACGTCACCCGCATTATCGTCACCCATCATCCTTTCGATTTGCCCGAAACCCATGGTCCCGGCGGGCTGGTGGGGCGCGCGCGCATGGCCATGGCTGCTTTTGCACACTGCCATGTGGACCTGATCCTCTCCGGCCATTTGCATCTCAGTCGCACCGGCCAAAGCGTTACGCGTTACAAAATCCCCGGGCACTCTGCCCTGGTTATCCATGCGGGCACCGCCGCCTCCACGCGAAGTCGCGGAGAGTTGAATTCCTTCAATGTCATTCGCATCGCCCGCCCACGCGTCTCCATCGAATGTTTGACGTGGAACCGCGAGCTTGGCTCCTTCGCTGTTTCCGTCACCGATCATTTCCAGCATATGCCGGATGGCTGGTCCCGCATTCCCGAAAATGAGGGATTGGAGTAGCAACAAAGTTGGGACTGGCACAACATCGAAAAAACGACCTGACATCGCAAACTCACCGCATTGTCTTCCAGGATCCGAATGCGGGCCGTTAAGTTCTAGCCGCACGAAATCTCTCTCGACGTGACGTTCCGGCCGGCTCGTTTACGCGCGGGGTGCACCTGGGGTATCCTGCTCGCGTTTCACGCCGTCAGAGGCGACGCTTCATTGTCTCGCATCCTCGGACCGGCTTGCGCCATCCTCGGGGTCTTTCTGCTGCTCCTCGCCGCGCCCGCAGCGGCACAGGACAACTACGAGATCCAGGTGTATGGCGCCGAGACGGTGGCGCCCCGGCACACCATGGTCGAACTGCACAGCAATTTCACCATCCAAGGCTCCAAGACGATGCAGGACGGCGTGCTTCCCACGCACCACGCCTGGCACGAAACCATCGAAATCACCCGCGGCTTCAATGACTGGTTTGAAACCGGATTCTACATTTTCACTTCCGCGCGCTCGGGCAACGGCTGGCAGTGGGTGGGCGATCACATTCGCCCGCGTGTGCGCATCCCGGCGAAATGGCACTGGCCCGTGGGCGTGAGCGTCTCAAACGAGATCGGCTACCAGCGTCGCAAGTTTTCCACCGACACCTGGACCTGGGAGATCCGTCCCATCCTGGACCAGAAATGGAAGCGCTGGTACTGGTCGTTCAATCCCACTTTCGACCGCGCGCTCAAAGGCGCGAGCTCCGGCCAGGGCTTCGCCTTCTCACCCAACTTCAAGGTCAGCTACGACCTCACGCGCAAGATCGCTGCCGGGATCGAATACTACGGCGCACTGGGCCCGGTATCGGGCTTCGACCCGCTGCGGGATCAGCAGCAGCAGATCTTCCCCACGATTGATCTGAGCCTCGCGCCGCAGTGGGAGGTCAACTTCGGCCTGGGCGTGGGCATGACCCGCAGCACCGATCACCTCATCGCCAAAGTAATCCTCGGCTACAGATTCAATTTCTAACTCGAAAAAATGGGCTGAGAGCCGCGATAACGGGTATTGAGGCAGGTGTTGCAGATCACGTATGGTCAGTTGAGGAAATCGCTTCCTCGCTGGACAGAGGTGCTAATATTGCCGCGTAAAAATACAAAACGCCCGATTTGCGGTCGGGCGTTCCTGCCAGAAGTTCGGGCGACACTCGAACTCTATAACAGGAGTGTGCCCGATGCAATCACGGCGTGTCCACAAAGTACAGACCGTCGAAGACTCCCTAGACCCCGGAATCAAGAATGCGGTACTTGTGCTTCGGTCGGCCGGAATCGAAACGTTCGAGTCGTGTGAAGGCGGGCCGGGGCATACCTTTCCCGAGGCCACCATTCGCTTTAATGGCGGGCAATCAGAGGCCTTCAAAGCGCTGTATGAGGCAATGTCCCACGGACTTAAAGTCTACAATCTGCGGCGGGTGTGGCGTATTGAGGACGGAGAACCCGTCGGGCCGTGGTGGGAAATCACGTTGTTCCCGAAACCGTGATCTACTTTTCCTGCGCGTCAAGACGGGCGCAGTGTTCGCACTTTCTGCGACCGCCAGTGCCGGGAACCCAATAGTACGTTTCGATGTTGTTTCCCTCGGTGCACTTGTCGTTGTCGTGGTAGACCATTTCGCCGGGCCTTTGGGAATGCCAAGGCGCTTTTTGCATAATCTATTCCCCCCAGACAGATTTTAGTTGTAGGAAGTGGTCTAGGCGGGATTTCCGGCTGCCTAACGCTTAGCGCTTCAACCCGGCGGCCAGGAGGCTTGAGCCTTAGGCTTATCCTTCCTGACCAGTACCTACAAAGTGCATTATATCTGGAGAGGCCGCGAAAGCCAAAATGAATCACTACCGCCGGTTTTCGACAAGTGGCCAAAGACCTGCACCCCAATATAGGAATCTCCTATTTATTGGAGCCTTCTAAAGCGAAATGGCTCTTCTCTTCGCCTTACACCTTTTTCCTTTTTCCTTTTTCCTTACCCACGCCCTCTAACCT
>JBASRK010000210.1:0-4468 GCA_049273775.1 Candidatus Acidiferrales bacterium | reverse complement strand
GATGCACGCGGGGGTTCTTGCGGCGCACGTAGAGCGCGCCACAGCCCTTCGGGCCGTAAAACTTGTGTGCGGTAAGCGAGAGCAGGTCAATGTTGTCCTTCTGCACGTCCACGGGGATCTTGCCCGCGGCCTGCACGCCATCGGAGTGGAACAGGATGCCTTTTTCCTTGGCGATCTTGCCGATCTCGGCGATCGGCTGGACCACGCCGATCTCGTTGTTGGCGTACATGATCGAAATCAAGATCGTCTTCGGAGTGATGGCGCGGCGCAGGTCGTCGAGGTTGATGCGCCCGTCCTTTTCCACCGGCAGATAGGTGACCTCGAAGCCGTACTTCTCCAGGCGCTTGCAAGTGTCCAGCACAGCCTTGTGCTCGATCACCTGGGTGATGATGTGGTTGCCCTTCTCGCGGTACATCTCCGCGACACCCTTGATCGCCAGATTGTTCGACTCGGTGGCGCCGCTGGTGAAGATGATCTCCTTCGGCGTGGCGTTGACCAGCCGAGCGATCTGCCCGCGGGCGTTCTCCACCGCCTCCTCGGCTGTCCAGCCAAAGGAGTGGTTGCGGCTGGCGGCGTTGCCGAACTTGTCGTTGAAGTACGGCAGCATCGCCTCCACCACTCGCGGGTCCACCGGCGTGGTGGCGTGATTGTCCATGTAAATCGGCAGCTTGATGGCCATTGCTGTCTCCTAAGTCCGCAAGCCGACGAGCGAGGCCTCGGGAGGCTCTTCGCTCATCTGCGAAATCGTAACCGTGTTGAGCACCTGCAGGATGCTCTCATTCACCCGCCGGAGCGGCTCGCGCACCGTGCAGGTGGGCGTCTGGTAGCACTCCCCGTGGCTGGTGACGCACGAGGTGATGAACAGCGGCCCATCAATCGCGCTGATCACTTCGAGTGCGGTGATCAGCGAAGGGTCGCGCGCCAGTTGGTAGCCCCCGCTCGACCCGTGTCGCGCCTTTACGAGGCCCCCCCTGGCCAGCTTCTGCAGAATCTTGGCCAGCAGCGGCGTCGAGATGCCGTAGATCTCGGCGATGTCGGTGGCGCTGCAGGCGCCGTTGGCGCCATGCGTGGCCAGGTGCTTGACGGCAATCAATCCGTAGTCAGCCTTCTTCGATAGCTTGAGCATAGTGGATATACGACCTATTTGGTCGCATATGCATGCTAGCCCCGAAGCAGTCCAAATGTCAAGTCCTAATGGGACCTCGAAATTCAATGCCACGTTGGAGTTAGATTAGGACCATTTTGGTCTGGATTTGTCAAAATCACCTCAGCGAACCGGTCAAAAGCTCCGCTAAACGGCCTCCTATCCGGCCCGAATGGCGACCGACAACTTCGCGCCGGCAGACTCGAAGAGCCAGGGACTCGACACCAGCTGTACCTTTCCTTGAATAGAGCTCAACTGCATCGCAGCCAGTTCCGCCTGCGCAGTCTCCCTGCAGCTCCCGGCAATTCGAGTTGGGGCAGGCAGCGGCTGGCCCCAGGCCGATTTTCCGGCTCGGCGAAACGCGCTCTGGGTTAGAATGGCCCGCCGTGGCGGGCGCGCTCCCATGAAGACCATCACTGCCATTTATCCCGGGTCGTTTGACCCGGTGACCAACGGCCACCTCGACCTGATCGACCGTGGCACAAAGATTTTTGACCACTTGATCGTCGCGGTGCTGCGCAACCCCGAGAAGGACCCGCTTTTCAGCCTTCAGGAGCGGGTGGAGATGCTCCGCGAGGTGACGCGCCCGTGGGCCAACGTTGAAGTGGACGTCTTCGACGGCCTGCTGGTGGATTACGTCCGCCGGCGGAAAGCGACGGTGATCCTCCGCGGCATCCGAGCCATCTCCGATTACGAATATGAATTGCAAATGGCGCTGATGAACCGCAAACTCGAGCCGCAGATCGAGACCGTCTTCATGATGCCCGCCGAGACCTATAGCTACCTGAGCTCGCGGCTGGTGCGCGAGATTGCCCTGCTGGGCGGCTCGATTCAGGGGCTGGTGCCGCCGGCCGTGGAACAGCGGCTGCGCACGAAGGTGCCCTAGTGCCATTCCAACTGAATCAGCCTATGCTTAAGATCGCCACAGGCTGGGCACGCGACCTGCGGGAAGTAGCGCCAAGGAGTGGGGACTGCACTAAATGGAGCGAAACGACGTGCAACTCGCCGAGCGCGTGAACCGCATCTCGGTCTCGGCCACGCTGGCCGTGCTGACCGAGGCCGAGCGGTACAAGGCCCGCGGCATTGACGTGGTGGACTTCGGTCCCGGTGAGCCTGACTTCCCCACCCCGGAGCACATCAAGCGCGCCGCCATCCGCGCCATCGAACAGAACTTCACCAAATATACCGCGACCGCAGGGATTGCGCCGCTCCGCGAAGCTGTCTGCGTCTGGCACGCCGCCCAGTTTGGGTCCTCGTACGCGCCGGGGGAATGCATCGTCAGCGTCGGAGGCAAGCACGCGATATTCAACACCATCAACGCGCTGATTGAGCCCGGCGACGAAGTGCTCATCCCCGTGCCGTATTGGGTGAGCTTCCCCGACATCGTGAAATACGCCGGCGGCCGGCCCGTCTTCGTGCCCACCGAGGCCGCCGACGGCTTCTGCTTACGCGCCGCGCAGGTGGAAGGGCTGCTCGGCCCGCGCACTCGCGTGCTGATCGTCAACTCGCCGAACAACCCCACCGGCGCGGTGGTGCCGCCCGAAGAGTTTGCGCGCCTGTACGAGGTCTGCCAGCGCCGCGGGGTCTGGCTGCTCTCCGACGAGTGCTATTCACATTTCACCTACGGCTCGACGCGCCCCTATTCGGTCGCCGGCATCGCGGGCTCGAAGCCCCACCTCATCGTCGTTGGCTCGCTCTCGAAGACCTTCTCGATGACCGGCTGGCGGGTGGGGTACGCACTGGCACCGCAACCGCTGGTGGACGCCATGCTGAAGCTGCAGAGCCAGTCCACTTCCAATCCGACTTCGATCTCGCAGTACGCCGCGCTCGAGGCGCTGAAGGGCCCGATGGATTCGGTGGCAACAATGCTCGCCGAATATGCCCGCCGCCGCGCCCGCATCCTCGAAGGGCTGCGCGCCATCCCCGGCGTCACCTGCACCGCCCCCGACGGCGCCTTCTACGTCTTCCCCAACGTGGCCGCCCGGCTCGGCAATGGTTCCGGCACGCTCGCTGCGTTCGGCGCGCAGGACACCGCGGCGCTGGCGCGCCTGCTGCTCGAGCGCGAGCACCTGGCGGTGGTGCCCGGCGAGGCCTTCGGCGCTCCGGGGTTCCTGAGGTTTTCCTACGCCACCTCGATCGAGCGCATCGAGGAAGGCCTGCGGCGCCTCGAACGGTTCTTCGCCTCCGCGGAATCGGCCTCGTGAAACTTTCGCCCGCCCGTCTGGAACCCGTTTTTATACCGCGCATCTGGGGCGCGCGTTCGCTCGCCCCGCTCTTCCCCGAAAAAACGGCGCTGGCCGAGCCCATCGGCGAAGTCTGGCTGACGGGAAACGATTGCCGCTTCGCCGGCGGCGCGTACGCGGGGCGCAAGCTCGGCGAGGCCTGGCCCGAGATGGCCCCCGAATGGATCGGCACGCGCGTGCGGCGCGACGCCCCGTTCCCGCTACTGGTGAAGTTCATCATCCCCGAGGAAAAACTCTCCATCCAGGTGCACCCGGACGACGAGTACGCTCGGCGGCACGAGTCGAGCGCCGGCGGCCAGGGCAAGACGGAGATGTGGTACGCGGTGACGGCACGCGCCGGCGCAGAAATCCTGGTTGGTCTGAAGCCGGACGTGACGCCGGAATCGTTCCGCCAGGCGATTGCCGCCGGCAGCGTCGAGCAGTGCCTGGAGCGAATTGCGGTGCACGCGGGCGACGTAATCTTTGTGCCGGCGGGCACGGCACACACCATCGGTCCGGGGATGGTCCTATGTGAGATCCAGGAGCACTCCGACATCACCTATCGTGTGTTCGACTACAACCGCCGCACCGTCGAGGGAAAGCCGCGCCCGTTGCACATTGAGCAGGCGCTCGAGGTGATCAATTTTGGCGAGCAGAGCGGCGGAAAGCTCGAACCGGTGCGCCTGACCCGCGGCCCGCTGACGGAAACTTACTTCATCGCCTGCCGCTACTTCGCCACCGAGAAGTGGGAGTTCAACGAGCGCATCGCCGCGGTCACACGCCCCGAACATTTCGACCTGTTGATCGTTCTCGCCGGCGACGGCCGCATCGGCTCCGGCGATGCCGCGGCCGAGTACGCCCCGGCGCAGGTCTGGCTGCTGCCCGCGGCGCTGGGCGCCTACCAGCTCGCGCCGCAGAGCCCGACCACGCTCCTGCGCACTTACGTTCCCGACGTCAACGATTTCGTGCGGCGGCTGGCCGACCAGCGCGTGGAAGAATCGGCATGGTCGCGCCTGGTCTACCCATGAGCCGCGAGCAAATCCCCGCGCACGCCATCATCCTGGCCGGAGGCCGCGGCACGCGCTTCTGGCCGCGCAGCCGC
>JBASRK010000205.1:0-17933 GCA_049273775.1 Candidatus Acidiferrales bacterium | reverse complement strand
ATCCAGGCTTGGCTCCATCGAAGATAGGGAATCCGGATCGTGTAGAAACGGTGGATTTGAAAATAGAAGAATCCATCTGCGGACCACAGGTTGCGCAGCGCCCACGCCGCGACGTGCCGGGCCTTCTCCACGGCTTCCGGTTCTTCCTGAGAGAATTCCAGATGGGTGACTACAGCCTGTGCGGCACTGTGAACATCAAACGGGTACGCGACATCTGGATAGTATTTCGGCGCGCCATCGGACCCGAAAAATCGCTGCTCCCAGAAAACGCGGCCTTTCTGGAGAGGGCCGCGGAAACTTTGATCCCCCGTGTATCGCATGTAGCGCGACAACGCAACCAGGATGAAGCCCGTATGAAAGTTGTCGATCCACCGCTGATTCCCGGCCTCGCCGTAATACCACGAACCGTCATCATTCTGGCGCTTCACGGAGAACCGAGCCGCTTCCCTCGCCAGCTCCAGCAGCCCCTGCTCACCCGTTTGCGCGAAGACCCGGGCCAGCAGCGCCGCAGCGAGCAGATTGACGTTGTGAACCACGGTGTCGTTGCCGGGGACATAGCGGAAGTAGATTCCGCCATCTGTGCGCGCGAGCAAGTGATCCTGCAGAAACGCGCAGGTGCTCCGCGCCATTTCGAGATGGGCCACATGACCGAATTGTTCGTGCGCATCCAGCAGGGCATTCGCCACGAAGATGGAGCAGTTCACGTTCGGCGTGTTTTTTGGGGCGAAGAAGGAGCGGGATTGCCAGTCAAAGTTGTAGCCCCAGCAGCAGGACGAATAGCCCTGCGCCTTGTGCTCCGTGAGCCAGTCGACTAACCCGTGAGTCTCCTCCTGATTCGCTTGGCCTTCGTAGGCCCGCGCGAGATGGATAAGGGCCGAAACGCAAAGAGCGACGCCCTTCGGATTGCGCCCGCGCGGCACCCGGAGGAGTCCCCGCAGATTCCACGGTGATCGCTTCATGAACTGAGTCATGGCGATCCGCGCCCATTTCCATCTTCGCAACGGCAGCGCCTGGAAGACGCGGCTCTCCAATCCATCGTAGGGATCGTACCCGGCGTAGTCCTGCGCCCTCAGGTAGGCGCGCAGCTTATCGACGCAGCGCTCCAGTTGCTCGATTTCTAGAACGTCAGCTTCCGATGCCAAGGGGCGTCCTCGTTCGGAGAGACATAGGGGACTACTTCTCGGCCAGCACGTAGAGGTGCCAGCCAAGGACTTTTCCCAAAGCCAGATCGGTCGAGCGGGGCAAGAGTTTTCCAAACAGCGGGAACCACTCCATGTGCAGGAATCTTACCTGCGTTCGCACCCGGGAGAACTGGCCGAAAAGCCTGGAAACCTCCTTGCGCGTGAAAACACGGGAGAGCGGGTTGCCGACGCCGTCGGTATTGTTGTTCAGCCACGCACCACCCATGAGGTAGCGCCAGCCCTGGGCGCGAAGGCGCCGCGAATGCTCCTGGAGATGCGCCAGCCTGTCGCCGGTGAGCCTGTGTAACAATTGAACGCCCCAATCGGAGTATAGAAGGAGAGCGCCAAGACGCCTAAGAAATAGAATCCCCACGTAATAATTGAATGAACTCCTGTGATACAGCATGACAACAGCCAGTCCGCCCGGTCGAAGAACTCGATGGATTTCGTTGACAGCTTCCTGGACGCGGGGCGTGTGATGAAGAACGCCGTGCGAATAAACGACATCCACCGAGTCGTCTCGGATCGGCAAAGATTCTGCATCGGAAACGAGCAAAGATGCCGATAAGTCTTGCCATTCGAAATTCTTCTTCGCCAGCGGAACACTTCGGAGAGATAGATCGAGCCCGACGTAGCTCGCCCCGGCCTTGGCGAATTGCACGCCATCCGTGCCCAAACCGCACCCGATCTCGAGGACGCGCTTCCCCAATGTCGCGGGAAACGCAGCGAGTTCAGCGATGTGTGGTTCCAGCCGGTACCTGTGTTCTTCCAAAGACCTGAAAAAGTCTGGCGTTCCCCAACCATGCCGAGTGAATTTCGTCCCGCAGGGTTGTGAATCCCAAAAGGATTGGACCTCTTTTTTAAGCTCCATTCCGCCGCCCTGTCCCTCCCGGAGTGCCTCTGTAGACCCGCAGCATGATGGATTCAGATGAGAAGCCGAAACGAGCCGCCATCATGAGCAGGCCTGCGTGGATCCTTCCGATGATAGCAAACGGCAGAGTTTAGCGCGGGCGAGAGGAATCAGCGAGGCGGAACCTGCCAGGCCCGCCGCCACGATCGCGGTTCAGGAATTCCGAACTGGAGAAAATTGAGGAAGAAGGAGAGGAGATTCCCCCGAAGGCGATTCCCAGCGCAAGAAGACAAAACATTGGACCCGCGACTGCGCCTCGAATCCTTCGCGGTTCCCGCGCTGTCATCGTCGCTGTTCCGATCATTTTGCATGCAGAGAGTCGTCTGGCTGTTCAAGCAGCTTTGATGGTATTCGACACCTGCGCGCAGGCTCGATCTATTAACGCCCGGGACTAGGCTTTGATTCGTAGCTTGCCGAATAGGCTCAGTTGGTCTCGCCGACGCTGATCGCACACGCTTTGGGCACTTGGAGCCCCGGCATGGGACGAGCGGAAAAGAGGTAACGGCATGGCTTTGCAAGCCAGCGCGCCCAGCGTGCCGACCGGGAGGCCCGCGCGCTATCCGTGGCTATTCCGGTATCTGCATACATCTGCCGGTAGACTTTTGAGATCAAGACGAAGGCCAAGCGGCCCCGTGGTGACTTAATGAATCGGGAGCGTTTCCAGATGGACCCTATGGTGTAGAAGTGGTCCCAAACGGCCTGTGTCCGTCGACGGACTTCCTCGTCTGACATTACCGGGTGAGGTGAATAAAGCTTCGGGCGAAGGGCATGTGGAATTAGCCAACGGCGCGTAAGTGGAATGCCCCCTATGCGCCTCGGATCGCTCTCCATCCTCTTTTCCCATCTTGCAAAGTCCACTGTTCCGGGGAATGGTGTCAGCATTACAAATTGTGCGAGTGCGAGCTCAGCGCGTTGGGCCACAGCGGCGGTGGCTTCGAAAGTGTCCGGCCTGTCGCTGGGCAGGCCGAAGATAAACGAACCCAATACGTATACACCGTGCTGACGGAACGTCCGCAAGCGCTCCACAAGGCCCTCTCCGGCTGAATTAAACTCTTTGTAGATGTCTTTCAGCCCCTCCGGCGTCACGGACTCAACTCCAACAAGCGCCCCTTTGATATTCGCCTGCCGCATGGCGTCGAGAAAGGATGGGTCTTCCGCAGCTTCCATCGTAATCTGGGTGAAGAACACCATGTCTTGCGGAAGCATCGCCAGGCGCGCCATCAGTTCGAAGCGCTCCGCTCGAATGGCCTTGAGTTCCTCGAGTCGATGCGTGTCGCCTTGGCGAGAGGCCAACTGAAGGTCGGTAAGGGTGACGGGATAAAAGTTATCATCGGCAAGCGCCACGAATCGAAACCCGAGGCGCCGCAACTGGACAACCTCCTCTATCACTGCGTCCGAGGCGCGCTGACGAGGGCGCTGTCCATCCGTCCGCCAGACCGAACAGAAGGAGCAATGTTTAGGGCAGCCGCGCACGGTCTGCACCGACGCCCACATATAGCGATTGCGCGGTAGCAGATCCCAGCGGGCAGGCGCGAACTCAGAGGCCTCCACACGGCCGCCTAAGTAAATGGGTTTTGGAGCGCCTTTGCGGCAGTCTGCCAGCGCAGTCGCCCAGACGATGTCACCGTCTCCTTTTACCACCGCGTGCGCGCCCCCGAGACTTTGTGCTTCCTCCGGGTAGAGTGTGGCGTGGATTCCGCCGAAGATGACATAGGCGTCGCGGTGCCGCGCCATTTTCCCAATTTCATACCCGCGCAGGGCGTTCGCCGTATGTATGCCGATGCCGACGATATCGCCGCGCTGGATACGGTTTGGATCTATAGGGCTGAGCGTTTCATCGACGAGAATCGGGTCGCCGAAGGAAGATGGCGTAGCAGTTGCAAGCACATACAGCCAACGCGGCGTAATGACAGCAGTGCCGAACGATTCATTGCTTGGATTTACGAGGTGAATCTTCATGCGCTCTGCAATAGGCCCGCAACCGCTTGCCGGGCAGCACTTCCCGATGCCCCATTCAACCACAAGAGGTCCCGACAACCTATTCAAAAATGGAACAGTTCCCAAAGCGCGGGCAGGTGCCACGATGGCGGTCGGTTTGGGAATTCTGCAACAGGCGGGAAATAGAAACCAAAGAGGCGGGAAAGTGCGGCCTAGCGTTGCGTCCAGGGAAAGTTGTCAGTCACTCGTGCAGGACAACGCTCAATAGGAAACCCTTAATCTGGAGCCCGCCATTGTGCTCGTCGACGAAGCCCAAATTCCTGAAATTGTTTGTGAACAAATTGACCCGAGGACGTGTTATGCCAATCCCTGAAGAATCTACCTTCCCGCAGAACCCGCATTCTGCGGGTGAGCTGTCCAAACTCTGCGCTTCTCCAGCTGCCGCGCAGCAGTCCTGACCACACGTATGAGCAGTATTGAACTGACAATCGAATTACGTCACAGGTATAAGCATTATGCCTCCAGTCCCAGTCTGGAACTGGGGGAGGCGGATATCAAAGGGAGGAAAAGACCATGTTGGCGATACTCGCTGCAGTTTTGATTATTCTTTGGTTGCTTGGGTTTTTCGCGTTTCACGTATCCACCGGTCTGGTTCACATTGCGCTCGTCGTGGGCCTCATCATGCTTGTGGTGCATCTCCTGAGAGGTAGAAGCGCGACAGCATAAAAGGCGGGGAGCCTACAGCTACGGTTCGATCCGGCCCGTCGCTACTCCTGTGACAGGCCGCCATCTCGTCCACGTCCTACAAAAGGGTGCGCCGCAGAATGAGTCGAAAGCCGCTACTAAAAAATAGTCGTCGGTGAATTGCCGCGGTTTCTCGTCTCTGGACTGGAATTAGATCTCGGGAAGGGCGGAGCTTGGATTCGACACTTTGCGAGAAGAGATGAAAAGGACCTGCAGATGAAGAGAAAAAAGTTGATCGTCATCGCCGCGGTGACCGGAGTCTTGCTCGTGCTCCTCATTGCGATTCCCTATCTGATTAACGTCGACAATTATCGGCCGACCATTGAAGCCGCACTAGGCTCTTCGCTCGGTCGCCAGGTGCAAATCGGTCATCTGCACCTCTCTCTGCTCAGCCGGACCATCAGTGCCGAGGACCTTACCATCTCAGACGACGCGGCGTTCAGTCGTTCTGCATTTCTGCGGGCCAAGTCTCTGAAAGTTGGCGCTGAGGTGATGCCACTCCTGTTTTCTCACACCCTCCACGTCAACTCGCTCACCGTCGTGGAGCCGCAGTTGAACCTGTTGCGCTCGCCCTCCGGCAGGTGGAACCTCTCCAGCCTCGGTCCCAAGCAGAAGTCCGCAGGGTCGGCAAGCGCCTTGCAGGGATTCTCTGTACAAGAACTGAAGATTACGAATGGGCGGGTTTCCGTCGGCCGGTTGCCGTCTGGCGCCGGCCAGCAATCGTACGAAGACGTCAACCTGGTGGCGAAAGACATTTCGACGACTTCTGCTTTTCCCTTGGCCCTGGACCTGAAGACTTCGGGCGGCGGCACGGTAAAGCTGGAAGGTACGGCTGGACCAATCGATCCGCATGGGACGATGGAACACGTCGTAGTCCACCTGAAGTTCAATGGCCAGAAAATACCGGCCCAGGACGTGGAAGGGCTATTGCAGGCTCTTGGCGTTTCGCTCCCTTCCGGTTCCTCGCTCCGAGGCGGCATCCTCAACGCGAATCTTGCGGTGGACGGCCCACTCGAGCGCCTGGTGACGACTGGGCCGGCCTCTCTTTCAAATATGAGTTTGTCCGGCTTCAACTTAGCCTCCAAACTGGGCGCCTTGGCTGCCCTGGGCGGAGGCGGGGGTGGTCCCGACACTCTGATTCAGAGCCTGAGCTCCAAACTCCACGTTGCGCCGGAGGGAACGCGGCTCGACGATTTGAATATCGTTATCCCCAGTTTGGGGACATTGACTGGCGCAGGAATCATCGGCGCCAACAACAGCCTGGACTTTCGGATGCTGGCCAAGCTGAACGCGGGGAGCAGCCCTCCCGGTGGGGTGGGAGCCCTTGCCAGCCTGGGGCAGGGCGCCAATGGACTTCCCTTCCGAATTCAGGGAACCACTTCCAATCCTGTCTTCGTTCCGGATTTCGCCGGCACGATGCCGAAGAGCCTGGCCTTGCCATCCCAGACCCAGGGATTGAGCCAAATTTTGGGCGGACTCACTGGCAAGAGGAAACCCTAGCAAGGCTGGACCTGCGTGCACCCTCGCAGGATCCGTCAGTTCGTCTTGACGGGCGTGCCGTCCGGATTCAACACCAACTCGTGCACGTGGGCACCCTTGAGCCTGATCTCATATGCGATGGTGGATTCACGGGTGACCTTTTCGCATCTTGAGATTCGGGCACTGGGATGCTGCTTCTTGATGGCGGCCGCAACTGCCTCGGGCAGATCAGACACTTGTATTTCCTCTTCGACCTCGATCACGTCCCCGCCCGGAGTGTAGAGAATGTCTCGGCCGCGGCCCTGGTCAACGCTCTCCACTTCATAGACGAGCTTCCCATCTTTGCGCTCCTTCGCCCAATTCTTGACCTTGGCATTGGGATACGCCTTCTGAAATGCCGCCAATACTGCAGCCGGCAGCCCGCTGCGCTTGTTTTTCTCAGGCTTCTGCGCAGGCAGGTCCGTGCATGTGCTGAGGACCAGCAGGAGCACGGCCACGCATGTCGCGAATCGTTTCATGAAGCCTCCCGTACCCGCCGGCTGAAGATAGCTCGCAACTTCCGCTGACGCAATGCGGTCCTGCGCCTGAACTTGCTGCTTCTTGTATGGTCCGGACATATATAATCTTCCGCTGCCTGAGCGTGCATCGGATCGACATGAAACGACAGAGCAGCTCGCAGGGAAGGGCGCTCAGAACAAGTGCGATGACGCGCGCTGCGGTGGGCTTCCGGGCGCACTCGGGGTGGGCGGCGCTGGTGGCGGTCGCTGGGCCACCGCGTTCGCCGATAGTGATCGACCGGCGACGCATCGAACTTGTGGAGCCCGGGATCCCCAAGCAGCCGTACCATGCCGCGGAGAAGCTCGGCCTGAAGGAAGCCGAGAAACTTGTCAGGCGCTGCACCGACACGGCAAGGATTCTGGCCCGACGAGCCCTGCGCGCAGTCGTGGAAGAGATGCGGGAGAGGGGCCGCCACGACGTTGTCGCCTGCGGCCTCCTCCTTGGCTCGGGACGCCCCCTGACAGCGCTCGCGGCGACGCTCGCGTCGCACGCGCTGATCCACACCGCAGAGGGAGAGCTTTTTCGGCACGCGCTCATGGATGCAAGCCAGCACTGCGGTCTGCCCGTCACGAGGGTGAAGGAGCGCGACCTGTTTACCTGTGCCGCAGCCAAGCTGCGCGTCCCCACAAACGAGCTGCTACGGCGGGTCACTGAGATGGGCACGGCCATCGGTCCCCCCTGGGCCGAAGACCAGAAGCACGCGGCCCTGGTGGGGTGGCTGGCGCTGATCTCTTGACATTCGCTTTTCATTCGCCTATTATTGCGTCCCTCGAAAGCGTCGAGAAGCGAGCTGATTTGGCCTTCGAGATGGCCGGAGTTCCGGAAGGATGGGCTCGAATCCATCCGCAAGGGAGGATTGCATGGGACTGAATGAAGCGCTGTTGCCCGAGTTTGACCACGAAATGGCCAACACCCGAAAGACTCTTGAGCGCGTCCCTGAGGACAAGCTAGGCTGGAAGCCCCACGATAAGTCCGGGACGATGGGCTGGTTGGCGACGCATCTTGCGAATCTCCCCACCTGGGTGAACTCGGCCCTGGATAAGGATTCCCTGGACCTCGCGCCGCAGGGTGTCCCGGTCGCCCCGATGGCGCCCGCGAAATCGCGAAAGGAAGTCCTTGAAGCGTTTGACAAAAACGTCGCCGCGGCACGTGCGGCCATCGCCAAGGCGAGCGACGCGCACCTGTTGAAGTCCTGGTCACTGCTGTTTGGCGGGAAGTCAGTCTTTACGCTTCCTCGCATCGCCGTCCTTCGGAGCTTCGTGATGAACCACAGCATCCATCACCGCGCCCAGCTTGGCGTCTATCTGCGGCTGAACAACGTGCCGGTGCCCGCGCTCTACGGTCCCTCGGCAGACGAGCAAGGGGGAATGTAGCGGCTCGAAATTCTTTATCGCCGCCGGAGCCGCCTTTCGCCGTGGGCTAGGCGGCGCCGTATTTTTTAAACCAGTCCTGGAGCCGCTTCCAGCCGTCTTTAGCCTGCTCGGGGCGATAGCTCGGCCGGTAGTCGGCGTGGAATCCGTGGGGCGTATTGGGATAGACAACGATCTCGGATGGGTTGTTCGCGGCCTTGAGCGCCTGGCGCATGCGCTCGACCGTATCGAGTGGGATGCCCTGATCGTCCCCGCCGTAGAGGCCCAGCACCGGGGCCTTCAGCTCGGCCACCAGATCAATGGGATTCTTCGGCTGAAGCTCGTTCGGTTGCCCGACCAGCCGGCCGTACCACGCCACTCCCGCTTTCAACTTCGGATTGTGGGCGGCGTAGAGCCAAACGATCCGCCCGCCCCAGCAGAAGCCGGTGATGCCGAGTTTGGCGGTGTTGCCTTTGCCGGATTTCTGCGCCCAGGCCACGGCCGCGTCCAGATCCGACATTACCTGCGCGTCGGGAACCTTGGAGACGATGGGGATGATGTCCTTGATCTCGGCCAGCTTTGAGACGTCGCCCTGGCGAGCATACAGTTCCGGCGCCATGGCCAAATATCCCAGCTTGGCGAAGCGGCGGCAGATGTCCCGGATGTGTTCGTGCACGCCGAAAACCTCCTGCACCACGAGCACGACAGGGAAGGGCCCGCCTTTGTCGGGCATGGCACGGTAGCCGGGGAGCTCGCCGCCGGCTACGGGAATTTTTATTTCGCCAGCCACCAGCCCGGCGGTGTCCGTGGTGATGGTCTGGGCTGAGACCGGCTGCACGGCCAGGGCAAAGCCGGCGGCAAGGGTGGTCATGACGAACTCGCGCCGGGTGAATTCGGTTTTCGGAAGCAGGCTGACAGCATCTTCGTGCATCGCGGGTCTCCCTTCGATCGAGATGTGGAAAGCGTTACCGCCGGGCGGGCGCGGCTTCGCGCACGGCGCGCACCGCGTCCATGTATTCCCGGACGCGCTGGATATCCACCGCGTTCTGCATGACGTTATCTTTTTTCAAGCTCGAGCCGACGATTACCCCGTCGGCGTACTGGAGGAATGCGCCGATGTTTTCCCGGTTGCTGCCGCTGCCCACCAGGATCGGGCGCGCGGCCAGGCTCTTCGTCTCGCGGACCTTTTCGATGTCCGGCGCGTTGCCGGTCATGCGTCCGGTGACGATCAGCGCATCAGCGCCGTAAAACTCGGTCCATTCGATGTGCGTGGCCAGGCTGAGGCCGGGAAACGCGACCGAGTGCTTCTTGTCCACGTCGGCGAAGATGTGGATGTCGTCCGCGCAGAGCTCCTTGCGCTTGCGGATCAGGTCGGCGGCGCAGCCGTGATCGAGCTCGCCGGTATCCCAGAGTCGCGAGCCGGTCAGGATGCAGACGCGAATGAACCTGGCGCGCGCCGCCACGGCAATCGAGAGGCAGACAATGCCGCCGTTGTGGATGACGTTGATACCGACCGGCAAAGGGAAGCTCTTCACCACCTCGGCCGCGGCCACCGCCTGCGCCGTCATGGCTTCCGGCTTGACTTCGTTGCCGACGTAGTAGGGCAGGTCCCACATATTCTCGACCAGCAGGCCGTCCACGCCGCCCTGGACCAGGGCTTCAGCGTCGCGCAACGCGTTGTCGAGAATCGTCTGCATGCCGTAGCCCGAATAGCCGGGCGCTCCCGGCAAGGGCCACAAGTGCACCATACCGATCACCGGCTTGGGCACGCCAAACAGGTCGGCCAGCGACTTCAGCCGCAGGCGATCCATCTCCTGCTTCCACTCAGGCTCTTGCTTCCACTCAGGCGCTGGCTTCATTCCATCCTCCTGAAGTTCTCCCGGTGTCCTCAGACTGGAATTCTGCTCTCAATCGCTCGAGCAACCGAACCCGCACGGCCTCCCACTCGGCATCCAGGCGGCTCTCCCCAAGCAGGCGCATGACCTGCCGTGGCGCGGGCATACCCTCGCCCGCCCCGACGACGCAGGCTGCGGCTGCTCCGGCGGCGTCGGCGAGCAGCGCGGCGGCCGCCGGGGCCCACCCGCGCAAGCGCGCCCAGAGAAACGCGGCTGCAAAGGCATCGCCGGCGCCGGTGGTGTCCGCCACCGCAACGTGGAACGAGGGCGCCTGCTTCAGCGCGTCGCTCTCGCGGAAGAGACACCCTTTTTCGCCCAGCTTGATCACCACTTCTCGTGCACCGCTCCGCTCGAGCGCGCCGAAGGCGCCGGCCTTGTCGGGCTTGCCTGTCAGCGCCGCCGCTTCGTCGAGACCAGCGAAGAGAATATCCACTTTTCCGGCGACCTGCAAAATTTTCTGCGGAATCTGCCGGCTCGGCGCCATGCCCACATCGAGCGAAACCTGGCGGCCATTTCGGCGCACCTCTTCGATCAGTCGTCCGGCGACCTCCGCCACCGACGGGCTGAGGAAATTGTAGCCCACCAGGTGAACAGCCTGGGCATCCTCGAGGCCGCCTGCCTCGGTGGGCGGCCCTTGCAGCTCGGCGTTGGCGCCGCGACTTCCGAAGATGGTGCGCTGCCCGTCGGCGGTGACGGTGATGAACATCAAACCGGTGGCGGCGTGATCGCGCTGCGCGACCCGGGTGACGTCCACCTGCCCGGCTCGCAGGAAGCGCAGCGCCAGCACGCCAAAGGCGTCGTGCCCGACGCTTCCGAGCAGCCGCACCGGCACTCCCCACCGAGCCAGCGCCAGGGCCGTGTTGGCGCCCACTCCGCCGCAGTGGAATTCGAGCTGCGGCGCGAGACAATCTTCGCCCGGGGCAGGGAATTTCTCGATCCGCGCCAGAATGTCGATGTTGATGTCTCCGAGGACGACCACACCCGGTGCGCGCAGCTTCAGGGAGCGCATAGAACGGGGATTGTAGCATCGCCGCAAGCTGCTCGCGGCCTGCGGTGCGCCCGTAGCCGCGCCGGCATCGAACCGAGGAAATGACCGGAAGAGTCGTGCGCCGTTGATGTGACCTGCCCCCGAAGGTTGTACCACGTTTCATGTTAGTCCCAGGGCCATTGTCGACGGGTGGAGCGGAGCGAAACCCGGCGGCAATGGCAAGATGGCTTCGGGAGCTGGCGTCCGATAGCCCAGGGCACTGTGCGGCCTCACTTGGTTATATTCGCGCCGCCAACGCTCGATCAGCACTTTCGCCTCGGTTCGGGTGTAAAAGATCTCCCGCTTCAGGCACTCGTCCTGGAGCTTTCCGTTGAAACTCTCGCAGTAACCGTTCTCCCACGGACTCCCCGGTTCGATGTACAGCGTCTTCACTTCCGTTCGATCCAGCCACTCCCGCACGAGCAGCGCGGTGAACTCCGAGCCGTTGTCGGAACGAATATAGTCGGGTACTCCGCGCTCCACAAAGAGCTCTCCAAGCAACTCCAGAACGTGCACCGACTGCAACTGCCGCTCCACTACGATCGCTAAACACTCTCGGGTGTACTCATCCACGACTACCAGGAGCCGCAGCGGATGGCCGTCGTGCGTTCGATCCTTCACAAAGTCGTACGACCAAACGTGATTCTGCCAGCAGGCCCGCAGCCGCACACACGATCCGTCGTTCAGCCACAACCGCCCTCGCTTCGGCTGCTTCTGCGGCACTTTTAAACCCTCTCGCCTCCAGATCCGCTCCACTCTCTTGTGGTTCACCCTCCAGCCCGCTTGCTGCAATAACGCGGTGATCCTCCGATAGCCGTAGCGCCCAAACTTCGCTGCCAACGATACGATCGCTTTCGTCAAAGCGCCTTCCTCTTCCCCAGGAACAGAAGGGTGCCGTTGGGTGGAGCGCGCCTGCCCCAGCACCTGGCACGCCCGACGTTCGGAAACGCTCAGTGCCTCGCGCACTCGCGCAATACACTGGCGCCGTCGCGCCGGGCTTAGGAGTTTCCCCGGGCCGCCTCCTTCAAAATCAGCTTGTCCAGCGTCAGGTCAGCCACTGCCTTTCGCAGCTGCGTGTTCTCCTGCTCGAGTTCCTTCAATCGCTTCGCCTGATTCATCTTCAAACCGCCGTATTCCTTTCGCCAGCGATAGTAGGTCTGCTCGGTCACACCCAAAGACCGGCACACCTCTCCCAGGGTGCGTCCTTGACTGAGTTCCACTTCTGCTTGTCGGAGCTTACTGATGACCTGCTCAACGGTGTGCTTCGCCATTCTGCCCTCCCGTTTCGTGTCCAAATCTAACATTCAACCTGGACCGATTCATGGGGGGCAGGTCAATTTCGGACGAATGCGATCGAGCGGCTTCAGCTGCAGACGCTCGGGATGGAATTCGCCAGTGAGATGATCGTCAAGGCGACGCGGTTCGGCCTGCGCGTGGCCGAAATTCCCACGACGCTCTCGCCCTCTGGGCGGGGCCGCGCGTCTCACCTTCGCACCTGGCGCGACGGATGGCGGCATCTGCGTTTTCTTCTACTCTACAGCCCCCGCTGGCTATTCCTTTACCCGGGTGCATTGCTTTTGGTGCTTGGGACTGCGGTGAGCGTATGGCTGTTGCCGGGGCCCCGGAAGGTCGGCGCGATCACGTTTGACATCCACACGCTGTTGTTCGCGGCGATAGCCATCCTGATCGGGTTTCAATCCATCAACTTCGCCGCGTTCAGTAAGATTTTTGCGATTCGTGAAGGACTGCTGCCGGAAGACCCACGGCTGAATCGAATATTCCGGTACGTCACGCTCGAACTCGGGCTGCTAGTGGGTGTGCTGCTCGTGCTGGCCGGAGCCAGTGCGTGGGTCTTCGGCCTGAGCTATTGGGGAAGTCACCAGTTCGGCCCGCTCGACCCGGTAAAGACCTTTCGGATTGTGATCCCGGGAATGGTAGGGATCACCCTGGGATTTCAAATCATTCTTTCCAGTTTTTTCCTCAGTGTTCTGGGGATGGCGCGGCGATGAGCGGATCCCAACTCTTCGATCATTACGCGGGGAACTATGAAGAGGCGCTGACGGACGCCATTTCGCTGTCCGGCGAGAGCCGCGGACATTTCGCCGAAGGGCGCGTGGCGTGGCTGAGACGATGCCTTCAAGAGCTGGGCTACAGGCCGCGCGCGCTGCTCGATTTCGGCTGCGGCGATGGGGCGACATCGCCGCTGCTGTTGAACCTGCTGCAGGCAGAATTTGTCATCGGCGTGGATGTTTCCAAGAAGTCACTCGATGTTGCACAGGCGCGCCATGCAGGCGAACAGGTCAAGTATGAGCCGCTCAGCGAATTCCGGCCGTCGGGACAGATGGAGCTCGCCTATTGCAACGGTGTTTTTCACCACATTCCGCCGCGCGAACGCGCGAACGCGCTCGCCTTCGTGAGCGACACACTCCGCCCTGGCGGCCTGTTCTCTTTCTGGGAAAATAATCCGTGGAATCCGGTGATGCGTTACGTGATGTCGCGCTGTGCGTTTGACAGTGACGCCATCATGCTTGCTGCCCCCGAAGCGCGTGCATTATTGGCCGGAGTTGGTTTTGAGATTCTGCGCACGGACTTTCGTTTCGTTTTCCCGAGATCGCTGCGCGCATTGCGCAAGCTCGAGGACCTCATGCGTCGCCTTCCGATCGGCGCGCAATATCAGATTCTCTGCCGAAAGATTACTTAACCGTATATAGATGTCGGAGCGTCAGCTCCGACTCCCTAGCCAGGCAGGTTCCTACTCAGTCAGGCAGAGCAGGGTCAGTTGCGGGTCAATCAGCAGGCGCCGGGGGCGCACCGGCGAGACAAACTGGAACGCGGTCTGCTCGCCACTGGTGACGACGGCGCCGAGCAGCACGGGCTTGCCGCCGAGCCGCGCCGCGTAGAGCGGCACCGCCGCAAGGAAACTCTCCGGCACGCCGCTCTGCTTCAGCGTGCCGCGTATGAGGAACCCAGTGCCCTGCGGCCGGACAGTAAATTCGACCGCATAGCGCGGGATGCCGGTCGAACGCACCCACTGGTCGAAGAACCAGTCCATCGAACGGCCGCCCTCGAGCGCCATGGCCGGGGTCATGACCTTTTCGACCTCGCGCTGCAGGTCCGCGGTGGTCACCGCGGCGTAGCGGTGAGCTTCGAGCAGCGAGCGCAGGAGCTGGGCAAAGCGCGCGTCGGGGTTCTTGGCCGCGGGCTCGCGGAGCATGACGCGAAGCATGTGGAACACCCACGCGCCCTTGCTGTAAATCACCCGCTCGAAGGCGTCGGGCGACCGCGATGACCGCAGACGGTCGCCCAGCACCAGCGGCCCGGCATCGTCGGCCGGGTCGTTCTGGCCCGGGGGTTTTTCGGCAAGCTCGTGGCGGTAGCGGTCGAGCCAAGCGGCCAGCACGCGCTCGGGAGTTTTCCGGGTGTCGGCGTAGAGCAAGGCGAGGTAGTTGGCCAGGCCTTCCTGGATCCACTGGTCGCGGTAGCTCTCCCAGCCGACCAGATTCCCCCACCACTGGTGCGCCACCTCGTGGTAGGGCACGATTTCGGTGAAGTGTTCCCGGGCGCGGGCGCTGAGCCCGGCGCGCCGCTGCGACTCGGGCGTGAGGAACGAGAGCGTCGAGAGGTAGAGCAGGCCGGGCCAGCCCTGGCCGAATGTGCCGGGGATCTGCGACACCGCCAGGCGATCGAATGGATACGGCCCGTTAAACCGCTCGTAGAAGTGCGCAGCTTCCGCGATCTCCTGCCCAAGCTGCCGCAGCACCGCCGCGGGGCTGGGCGCCGGCTCGGGCACGATGATTGCCGGGGACAGCGAGGGACTCGGGCTTCGCGCCGAGGCCTCCGGGATCGGCGTCACGACCACCATCCGGCGGAAGCGCTCCAGGATAGCCTGCTCGAGCTGGCGATTGGCGTAGAGCTCGACCTTCAGCCCGCCGGCGTCCAGCGTCTCGGTGACATACTCGCCCAGGTTGAATCCAGCCACGGGAATCGGCGTCTGTGAGCGCCAGCGGGCGATGCGCCATTCGCCCTCCTCGCGCTCCTCCAGTTTTTTTCCGGTGGCGACCAGTTGCAGCCGGCGGGGCCAGCGAAAGGCCAGCTCAAACGGCGCAAAGTTGCCGGGACCGCCGACATGGGGATACCAGCTCCCGCGGTCGCCCACGAAGTAAACGCCGTTGCCGGCGTCGCTGATCACGCTGCCGCGGTAGGCGATGCGCAGGCGGAACTGTTCGCCGGCGCGGGCCGGGGCCGGCAAGACCACCAACAGCGCGTCATTGCCGCGCTGTGCGATCTCGTGGCGGTTGACCGCCTCGTTCTGGAAGAACACCAGCGGGCGCCCCTCGACGTCTTCGGCCGACTGCACGGTGAGGAAGCGCGAAAGCTCGAGCGAGACGGCTCGTTCACCGCCGCGCAGCGCCTTGAGCGTGAGCGTGGCGGCGCCCTCGAGCGTGCGGTCGGGCTGGATGGAAGTCTCAACGGCGTAAGCGGCCGGCACGAACGGCGGCGCGAACGGCTCCGCGGCGCCGGTGCGGCGAAACGAAGCCCAAACATCGTAGAAGCGCGTCCCGGCCAGCCACCGCGGCTGGCCCAGCAGCACCTGCTCGGCCCGGCGATCGTCCACCAGGACGTCGAACGGGCCGGAGATGTCGCCCTGCAGGCCGGCATAGAAATACGGCTGCGGGTTCGCCGCAGACCAGTCCATCAGGATGCGGAGCGAATGCCACGGGTTCAGATTGGCGACGACGGGATTCCAGTCTTCGGCGAAACCCGGCTCGCCGGCCGGCTGCACGCCCGCCTGGCGCAACAGGCCGAGAAGCTCCTCGCCGGTATTGTCGGTGAAGCGGAAGTAAGCCCGGGAGAAGCCCTGATCGAGCAGCGGCGCGCCGAGGAAGCGCGCCAGCGAACGCTTCTCGGTGGGGTCGCGGGACAGCGCCAGCACGTGTCCGTGCCCGGTGAACACGGCGCCGGTGAGCCGGCCGTCATAAGCCGCCAGAAGCGCCAGCTTGCCTTCGCCGAGCGAGAGGCGCACGGCGTCGCGGCTGATGTGCAGGTCCCGGACGTAATACACCTGGCGCGGGACGACCCGAAGGTCGTTCAGCGCCTGATAGAGCTCCCGCGGGCCCTGAGCGGCCTGCTGCGCCGCCGAGCTTCCAGCCGCCAGCACAACGCACGCCGCGATGCCGAAGGCCCTCATGCGCTCGACTGTAGCAACTTTAAGCATACAGCGGCAAGGCGGCGAGGGCCGGCTGGAGGGTGTTTGTTAGAATTGGGCTGTGCGCAGCTCCAGGTTTCTTCCCAGAACGCGCCTTTGGCACACAGGGGTGATCCTCCTCGTCGCCGGGATGGCGGGTTGGCTTGCGCCGGCTGCGCGGGGCGATACGATTGTGCTCAAGAACGGCCGGCGCATCGTCGCCGTCAACGTAGTGGAGGAAAACGGCCGCGTCAGTTATGAGACCCCCGCCGGGCGACTCAGCCTGCCGCGGGCGATTGTCGAGCGCGTCGAGCGGAACGCCGCCTCCGCGGCGGATACGTCCGCCCAGCTTCCCCTGACCCCGCCGCCGATGGAGCCAGGCGCGGACTACGACGAAGTGGCCCGCGCCGCGGTGCGCGATGGCTCGATTGACCGCGACTTCATCGCCCGGCTCGAAGAGGCCGCCCGGGGCGGCGAGGTCGCGGGGGTGGCGCGAGTGGCCATGGCCCACCATGCCGCCGCGCAGTTCGAGCTGCGCCGCGGCGATTTCGAGCAGGCCATCGCACACTACCGCCGCGCCCTGACGTTCGCTCCCGACCAGCCAAGCCTGCTGCTGAACGCCGCCTATCTGCACCTGCGCCGCAGCGAATACACCGCCGCGCTCGAGTATCTGGAGCGGGCGCGCCGCGCCGCTCCCGATTCGGCCGACCAGGCCAAGCTGGCCGGCTGGGCCTACTACGGCTTGAACCGCATCGAGGAGGCCGTGGAAGAATGGAAGCGCGCCGAGCGGATCCGGCCCGATGCCGAGGTGCGGCGGGCGCTGGAGAAGGCCGAGCGCGACCTCGCGGCGGAGAGCAGCTACCGCGAGGGTGACACGCGCCACTTCGTCCTGCGCTATTCCGGCGCTGCGGCGCCGCAACTGGCCCGCGACGTCCTCCGCACGCTCGAGGAGCACTTCCGCAGCATCGAGTCCGAGCTGGATTTCACTCCGCCCGAGCCCATCGGCGTGATCCTTTATACCGCACAGGCTTTCGCCGACATCACCCGAGCGCCCGGCTGGGTGGGCGCGCTCAACGATGGCCGCATCCGCGTGCCGGTACAGGGGCTCAGCGCGGTGCCCGCCGAGCTTTCGCGGGTGCTCAAGCACGAGCTGACGCACAGCTTCATCCAGCAGAAGACCGGCGGGCGCTGCCCGGTCTGGTTGCAGGAAGGCATCGCGCAGTGGATGGAAGGGGCGCGCAGCGGGACCTCCGCCGGCGCGCTGGTCAGCGCCTACAACCGCCGGAGCTCGCTGCCGCTCATGGCGCTCGAAGGGACCTGGATGAGCCTGGCCGAGCCGGTGGCAGCATACGCCTATTCGTGGTCGCTCGGCGTGGTGGAGTACATCATCTCGACCTACGGCATGCGCGACCTCGAACGCCTGCTCGATCGCATCTCTGCCGGGGCCTCGGCCGAGGCGGCCGCCGGCAGCGCCCTCCGCATGGACTACGCCGAGCTCGAGCGCGAAACCGTCAAGTACCTGCGCCGCACCTACCTGCGATAGTCTTGGAGCGCGGCGGATTAGCGCCGCGCTATTGCTGCGCGCCTGTCTGCTGAGCCTGCGGGAGACTTGGTTGACAGGCCGCGGGCGGGTTAGAGCGTTGCCAGCAGGGCGGCCAGCAGGGCGG
>JBASRK010000020.1:0-25190 GCA_049273775.1 Candidatus Acidiferrales bacterium | reverse complement strand
ATTCTGAGTCCGCCACGGCGGACGAAGAATCCTCCTGACATGCGCTGGCACCGCATTTGCCCTCGACCAGGCCTCCTGTGACGCTCGCTCGCGTACTGACCGCCGTCGTGTTGATCCCGGCGGTAGTAGGGATCGTCTGGTGGGGCTCGACCGGCCTGGTGGCGGCGTGCGCTGGCCTGGTGACCCTGCTCGCGTTGCTGGAGTTTTTCGCGCTGGGAGCCCGGGCCGGCCTGCACGGCTACCGCTTGTGGACCTGCCTCGGCGCGCTGGCGATACTGTTACATCAGTGGGCTGCCGCAGAGATGGAGACTTGGACGCTTGGGGGAGGGTTGCACCTGACGCGGCGGGGTGGCGGTCCGGGAGCGCTGGCCTTGCCGCTCGATCTGCTCCTGATTGTGTTCGTACTCGGCGCCGCGGGCCTCGCTTTGGCGACGCGCCTACCGCCGGCCGAAGTCTTGCCGGCCCTCGGAATCAGCGCCGCGGCGCTGCTGTTCGTGGCACTGCCGTTCAGCTTCGTGGTGCGGCTGCACGGCGCGGGGGCAGAGGGGCCGCGGCTGCTGCTGTTCACCTTGGTGCTGGTCTGGGTCGGCGATACGCTGGCCTACTTTGTGGGTCGCTCGGTCGGGCGGCTTCCGATGGCGCCGCAGATCAGTCCGAAGAAAACTTGGGAAGGCGCTGCGGCCAACCTGCTGGGCTCGCTCTTGGTCGGGGCGCTGTTTGGCCGCTGGTTGAACGTTGAGCCGCGACACCTCCTGCTGATGGCCGGCCTCGGCAATGTGGCGGGTCAAGCAGGGGACCTGCTTGAGTCCGCTTACAAGCGCAGCGCCGGCGTAAAAGACTCGAGCGGCCTGCTCCCGGGCCACGGCGGTATTCTCGACCGCATTGACGCGCTCGTTCTTGCAGCGCCGGTGGTCTGGTATTATTTCCAGTTGGCCGTGAGCCGCGGCCGATAGGGCAACAGCGAGCAGCCACAGCACGGCACAAAGTTAGAGATTCGAACGGTCAGAGAGACAAGAAGCTGAAAAAGATCGCCATCCTCGGTTCCACCGGCTCGATCGGGCGGCAATGCCTGAGTGTGATCGAATCGCTGCCCGGGCGATTCGCCGTGGTCGCGCTTGCGGCGGGAAAAAACCTCGAGCAATTGGTGGCGCAGGCGGCGCGTCACCGGCCGCAACTCGTCTCGGTGGCCGACGCTCGGTGCGCAGATGAGCTCGCCGACCGGTTGCGCGCTCAGCGGCTAGAGCCGCTGCCGGATATCCACTGGGGCAGCGCCGGCATCGAGAGCGTGGCCACGCACCCAGAAGCTGATCTGGTTGTTTCGGCTGCGGTGGGCGTGGTCGGCCTGGAAGCCACGTACGCCGCCGTTCGCCAGGGCAAGCAGGTGGCGCTGTCGAACAAGGAAGTCTTGGTGGCCGCCGGCGAACTGATAATGGCCGCGGCGCGGGCGAGCGAGGTTGAGTTGTTGCCGGTGGATAGCGAACACAACGCCATCCACCAGTGCCTGCGCGCCGGGGAGCACGGCGAAGTCCGCCGGCTGGTGCTGACCGCCTCGGGCGGGCCGTTCCGCAAGACGCCGCTCCGGCTTCTCGCCCAGGCGACTCCCGAGCAGGCGCTGGCGCATCCAAACTGGAGGATGGGCCGGCGCATCACGATTGATTCGGCCACGCTGATGAACAAGGGGTTCGAGGTGATCGAGGCGCACTGGCTGTTCGGGATGAAGCAAGAGCAGATTGACGTTGTGATCCACCCGCAGTCCACGGTGCACTCCATGGTGGAGTATGTGGACGGCTCAATCTTGGCACAGCTCGGCCCAACCGATATGCGCGTGCCCATCCAATATGCGCTAACCTATCCTGAGCGGGTGCCGTCGAATGGCTGCCAGCTCGATTGGGCTGCCCTGCGACGGCTGGACTTCGGCGAAGTCTCGCCGCGTCGGTTTCCGTGCCTGGGTCTGGCGCGAGAGGCCTTGCGCCAGGGCGGGGCTCTGCCCTGCGCGTTGAATGCGGCGGACGAAGTGGGCGTTGCGGCCTTCCTCGAACGCCGCCTGACGTTTCCAGGCATCAGCCGGGTGATCGAGCGGGTGCTCGAGCGCATGCCGCGGGCGCCGATTGCTCGGATCGAGGATCTGCTGGCCGCTGACGCCGAAGCGCGGCGCCTGGCGCGGGAAGAAGTCGCAAAGCTTGGCCTCAAGGCCCGCAGCGCACCTTAATCGGGGAAGGGGAGTTCAGCCATCATGGCCACCGAAGTCTTGACAAGTGTCGTCGCCGTCATCGTCGTGCTCGGGATCATGATTCTGGTCCACGAGTGGGGCCACTTCATGGCCGCCAAGCTGTTTGGCGTCCGCGTAGAGATCTTCTCATTCGGCTTTGGTCCGCGCCTATGGGGCCGGCGCCGGGGCCCAACCGATTATCGCCTGAGCGCGCTGCCGCTCGGCGGTTACGTCAAGATGGCCGGCGACAACCCGGCTGAGGAACGCAGCGGCGCCGCGGACGAGTTTCTCTCCAAGCCCCGCTGGCAGCGCGCACTGATTGCCATCGCGGGCCCGGCGATGAACATCGTCACGGCCGTGGCCCTGCTTGCCGGGACCTTCATCGCGGTCGGATTGCCCTATCCGGCGTATCTGAGCCGTCCGGTCGAGGTCGTGGCGTTTCCGAAGAATTCGCTGGGCCCGGCCGCCGGCATTCACTTGGGCGACCGCTTGGTGGACATCGACGGGATCGCCAACCCCACCTGGGAACAGGTGCAAACGCATCTGGGGCAGGCGACGCCGGGAACAGAGATCAAGCTCGAGCTGCGACGTGGCGACGAGTTCGTCCATGTCAGCATGTCTCCCCCGGATCCGCAGGACGTGGATGCGATTCTGGGCTACCCCCCCGTCGCTGCGGTGATTGACCAAGTGGCTCCGGGTATGCCGGCTGAACGCGCCGGGATGCGCGATGGCGATGAGGTGGTGCAATGCAACGGCCAGCCAGTGGTAACCTGGCCGCAGCTTGTTGAGACCATTCGGCACTCGAACGGTCAACCTGTTCAGATGCTGGTGCGTCGCGGTGACCGCCGCATCTTGCTCCAGATTCGTCCGGTGCTGGGCCAGACACTTCGCGGAGAACAAGTCTGGCAGATCGGTGCGGCGCCGCGGCCCGAGGCGATTTACCGGCGGCTCGGTCCAACCGCGGCGGTGCAGCAGGGGCTCATGGCGAGCGTTGCCGTGGGGCGCCAGATTTACGGCATTGTCGGCAAGCTCTTCGTCGGCAAGGTCTCGCTCCGCCAGTTGCAAAGCGTGATCGGAATCGCCCGGGAATCAGGTCATGCTGTGCGCCGCGGCCCGGTTGCCCTGATCGAGTTGATGGCGATGATAAGCCTGAACCTGGCGATCCTGAACCTGCTGCCTATCCCCATACTCGATGGTGGGCACGTCCTGCTGCTGCTGGTCGAGGGCGGCTTGCGCCGCGACCTCAGCGTGGCGCTCAAGGAGCGCTTCGTGCAGGTGGGGCTGGTGTTTCTGTTGGTGATAATCGCCATCGTTATGTACAATGATGTGCTGAGGTTGCTGCCAAACCGGTAACAGGACAGGCTTGCATGAGACATCCAGCATTGAGCCCCCGCCGCCAGACGCGCCCCGTGCGCGTGGGGAAGTACACCATCGGCGGGGATGCTCCGATCGTCGTGCAGTCGATGACGAAGACCGATACCCGCGATGTGGACGCCACGCTGCGTCAGATCGAGGAGATGGAGAAAGCAGGCTGCGAGATCATCCGCATGGCCGTGCCCGATGCCGAGGCGGCCGCGGCCGTGGCCCAGATCCGCAAGCGCACCCAGGCTGCGCTGGTAGCCGACATCCATTTCCAGTACCGGCTGGCGCTGACGGTGCTCGATGCGGGCATCGATAAGCTGCGCATCAACCCCGGAAACATCGGCGACGCTGACAAAGTCCGGCAAGTGGTGAAGAAGGCCAAGGCCAGCGGCGTGCCCATCCGAATCGGCGTCAACGCGGGCTCGCTCGAGCGACACCTGCTCGAGAAGTACGGCTATCCCACGCCCGAGGGTATGGTCGAAAGTGCTCTGTTCCATGTCCAAATTCTCGAAGAGTTCGATTTCCGCGACATCATCATTTCGCTGAAGGCTTCCTCGGTGAACATGACCGTGGCGGCCTACCGCCTGCTGGCCAAGCAGGTGGATTATCCGTTCCATCTGGGGATCACCGAGGCCGGGACGCAGTTCTCCGGCACCATCAAGTCTTCGATCGGCCTGGGAATGCTGCTGGCCGAAGGCATCGGTGACACCATCCGCGTCTCGCTCGCCGCCGACCCGGTCGAAGAGGTGCGCGTCGGCTACGACATCCTGAAGTCGCTCGAGATTCGCGCCCGCGGACCGATGATCATCGCCTGCCCCACCTGCGGGCGGCTCGAAGTGGACCTGTTCAAGATCGTCGGCGAGATCGAGAAGCACACCGCCCACATCCAGGAGTCGCTGCACCTGGCGGTGATGGGATGCGCCGTGAACGGGCCCGGCGAGGCCAAGACCTCCAACATCGGCGTGGCCTGCGGCCGCGGCAACGGCGTGATCTACCGTGACGGCAAGGCCATCCGCCGCGTACCCGAGGACCAGATCGTTCCCGAGCTGGTGAAGGAAATCGAGCGGTACATCGCCGACCAAAAAGCCGGGCGGCCCACCGAGCCGCAGCAGACCCTGGCGACCCCCGCCGAGGGCCTGGTCTCGCTGACGCCGACCGGGGCCAGCGACTAGGGAAGGGAACATGGCCGCCACAGCCGCCCGCCGCGTTTCCTCGGGCGAACGAATCAACGCCGATGCCAGGCCGGGCAAGCTGCAAGCGGCGCTCGAAAACCGCGGTGTGCGGCTGACTCGCCAGCGGCGCGTCCTGCTCCAGGTGATGGATCGTGCCGAGCGGCACCTCGATGCCGGCTCCATCCTCCGCCGGGCGCAGCGCATCGACCCGCGGGTGCACCGCGTCACCGTCTATCGGACTCTCGACCTGCTCAAGCGCCACGGGCTGATCGACGAGCTCGACTTGCTGCACATCCGCGGCGACCAGCACTACTACGAAAGCCACGGCCCCCGCGACCACATCCACATCGCTTGCCTGCGCTGTGGCAAGGTGCGCGAGTTCGAGAGCCGCCTGTTCGAGAAGCTCAAGCACCAGATCGAGCGCGACTGCGGCATCAAGATCACCATCACCCGCACCGAAGTCGGCGGCTACTGCGACGCCTGCCGCCAGTAGCAACCCTGCCAGCATCCACACCTGCTCGAGCGTAATTGTCTTGTACGCGTCGGCGCACGGCTTGCCGCGTGCGATTCAAGCCCGAGAATCTCACAGGAAACAGGGCGTGTCCCGCCGGCCGAGTCGGCAGATCCCATGTCCTAGGGGCGGCGCTTGCTTCGCCCGGACGGGGTTTGCTTGTTGCAAATCATTTGCAACAGAAAATTCACGAGCCCCTTGACGCGCGCCTCGGGCGGCAGGGAGAATGCCTTCTCCAGATGCAAATGGGTTGCATCTGGGGGCCGCACCGCACCGCCGCGGGAAAGGAAAGGAAGCGGGAGATGGGGAGCAAGGGTCATCGGCGCGTCGCGTCAAAGCTCGGCTTGACCATGCTGCTGGGAATCGCGGTGTGGCCCTCGGCGTTGGGCGCACAGGAAAAACCGTACTTTGTCACCTACGACCACCAGCTCGAGGAGCCCGGCAGTCTGGAAATCTCGATCATCCCTGTGCTGGGCGTGCCGAAGACCGGCAGCACGTTTGTTGGCTCGACGCTGGAGTTCGGTTACGGCGTCAAGGGGTGGTGGACCACGGAGCTCTATTTAAACGGCCAGTCGACGCGCCGCGACAGCACAGTGTTCACCGGTTGGAAGTGGGAAAACCGTTTTCGCGCTCTCCTTCGCGAGCACTGGATTAATCCGGTGATCTACATCGAGTTCGTGGACGTCAACGGCGCCGACAAGACGCTCAAGGAAGTCGTCGGATTCGACTCCGAAAAGGACTTCGCCGAGCCCAACCGCGAATCACGCCGCGAGCGCAAGCGCGAGATTGAAACGAAGCTAATTCTCTCCAGTAACTTTCGTGGGTGGAATATCTCCGAAAACTTCATCGCCGAAAAGAATCTGAGCAATAAGCCTTGGGAGTTTGGCTACGCTGTGGGCGTGAGCCGGCCGCTGGCGCTTGCCGCAAGCTCGAAAGACTGCCGCTTTTGCCCGGAAAACTTCCGTGCCGGGGTGGAACTCTACGGTGGTCTGGGCGACGCCCACAACTTTACTCTCTCGGGCACCGCGCATTACCTGGCCCCAGTGCTCTCCTGGGAGCTTCCGAACAGCACCACCATTCGGTTCTCGCCCGCGTTCGGACTGACGGGCAGCAGCCACCGCGTATTGCTGCGCTTCGGGATCGCCTATGAGATCGCGGGATTCGGGCGGCGGGTTGGCAAGCTGTTCCATTGATAGCCTGCATGGGGATCATCTTTCGCCTTGAAGATCCGATGAAACTGGCAGCCACATTTCTTGCCGTCACCATGCTGTTGCTGGCCGGAGGCGCCACCCTGGGCGGCCAGGAGGCCCGGCAGACAGCACAACTGGAATTGGGCATTGGCAGGGTGCCGTCAGAGGCTATCTCGCTCGAAAACCCTTATGCGGGCCAGGGCGAAGCCGTCCTGGCGGGAAGGAAACTCTTCCGCCGACACTGTGCCGCCTGCCACGGTGCCGAAGGCCGCGGACAGGACAAGGCACCCGACCTGCACTCACGGGTCATCCAGCGGGTCACGCCGGGGACATTGTTCTGGTTTCTGAAAAACGGGAACCTGAAACAAGGCATGCCGCCGTGGTCCCGCCTGCCCGACCAGCGACTCTGGCAGATCGTCACCTATCTGAAGACGCTTTCGTAGCGCAGGCCTTTGGCGGGCTGTTGAGAGTCGCGCTGGGCCGGGTTGCCGCTCTGCAATGGCCTTCAAACCCCGGGGATTTTCTCGCGACGAGCCTGACCGCGTTCGAGGCGCTGGAAAAAGCGGCGGGCGCGGGCGAGGTCTTTCGCGATCTGCACACGCAGGGCCTCGGGGCCGCTGAACTTGATCTCTTCGCGCAGGCGCTTCCAGAAGTGGACTTCCATGGGTCCCGCAGTGAGCTTCTCGGAGAAGTCGAACAGGTGGCTTTCGACAGTGAGTCCGCGGCCGTCGAAGGTCGGGCGGACGCCGACGTTGGTTGCCGAGCGATAAAGCCGCCCGCCGACCTGAGTTTCAGTGACGTACACGCCGATCCTCGGCAGCAGCTCCTGTTCGGCCTCAAGGTTTAGGGTCGGAAAGACGACCTGCGAGCCTCTGCCGGTGCCGCGACGGACCTCGCCGCTCAAAACAAATGGCCGGCCGAGCAGGCGCGCCGCTCGCTCCACTCGGCCGTCCTGGACGGCCTGGCGGATGGCCGTGCTCGAGACCACCTCGCCGCGCACCACCACCCGCGGCACAATCTCCACAGCGAAGCCAAAGCGGCTGCCCAGCTCGCCCAGCAGATTGACGTCGCCCGCCTGCCGGTGGCCGAAGCGGAAATTGGCGCCTACCAGGATGGTTCGCAGGCCAAGCGCCCCGACGAGGATGTCGCGCACGAACTGCTCTGGTGCGAGGCGGGAAAGCTCGAGGTCAAATCGGAGCACCAGGGCTGCATCGAGGCCGATTTCCTCCAGGCCGGCCAGACGCTGCGCGAGCGTCGCGATCAGCGGCGGGGCATCGGCCGGGCGGAGGATTTTCAGCGGGTGCGGGTCGAAGGTCACTGCGGCGGCCAGAGCGCCAATCGCCCGAGCGCGCTCGACCACGCCGCGGAGGATCTTCTGATGGCCCAGATGGATGCCGTCGAAGTTGCCGACGGCCAGCGCCGTCTGCCGGGCACAAAACCGCGCCTTCCATTCTGGCGGGGAGCGCAGGACCGCGAGCGGCATCAGGGCTGAACCTCAAAACTGAGGCCGTCATAGGCGAGTTGCACGTTCGCGTAGCCCCTGCTCCGGAGCCTTGCATTGGTCTCCGCATGCGGCAGATCGTGCGCGATGTGTGTGAACCAGGCGCGTCCCGGGGCCAGCTCGGTGACCAGCTCCAGAGCCTGCTCGACAGTCTGGTGCATTGGATGGGGCGTGTCGCGCAGCGCGTCGAGGATGAGGTCATCGAGATTTCGCAGCAACTCCCTGGAGGACTCGGGCAGGCTGCTGAGGTCGGTCAGATAGGCGGCGCGCCCGAATCGGAAGCCGAGCACTCCCGTCGGGCCATGCACCGCGGGAACGGGCACCAGCTCGGCGCCAAACGGGTCGAAGGGGCCTTCGATTGTGTGCAGGCTCACCCGAGGAATCGTGCTGACGGCCGGGCCGCCGTCGAAGGCGTAGGCAAATGTGCGCCGGAGGATCGTGAGGGTTTCCGCGGAGGCGTAAACGGGCATGAGCGAATTTTGCCGGAGATTAAACGGCCGGATATCGTCGAAGCCCAGGATGTGGTCGGCGTGGCCGTGGGTGTACACGACTGCATCGAGCCGGTCGAGACCCACGCGCAGCGCCTGAAAGCGGAAGTCAGGGGTCGTGTCAATCACGACGTTGCGGCCGGCCCGGGAAAGCAGGATCGACGGCCGTGTGCGTTTGTCGTGCGGGTCGGCGGAGTGGCAGACGCGGCAGGGGCAGCCCAGCGTGGGCACGCCCATTGAGGTGCCCGAGCCCAGCACGGTCACCCGCAGCGATTCAGCGTGAGCTTCGCCCCGGAGCGGCTTCACGGGGCTCGACGAAGACCCTTCCTTTCCATCAGCGGCAGGCATCGTGCTCAGGGCTTGGACTTGACTTTCTCTTTCATGGCCTGGGAGGCGGCCTTGGTCATCTCCAGGAACGACAGCTTCAGGCTGCCCAGCACTTCGAGCAGAAGGCGGTCGTCGTCCGGGGCGAGGTTTCCGTGGGTCTTCTCGTGCAGGGCGTCGAGCATGTCAATCACTTCGCGTGCCCCTTCCAGATCCAACAAGGCCTGGCCGGTGCGCGGGTCGGTATAGCCGCCCAGCAGGGCCGCCGCGTTCCGGGCCAGAAAATCCACCAGCATCTGAAAGCTGCGAGAGGGCGCCGGGGCGTCGGTGGCGGCCGACGGGGGAGTGCCAGCGCTCCCGGCCGGGGCGCCCGTAGCCGCTGCCGAGCCGGCCGCGTTGGGGGCGTTTGACCCCGCCGCGGTTTTCCGGGCGGCCTCGGCAGACTCCTGCTCGCGCCGCTCCTGCTCGACCACCTCTTTGCGCAGCTCGCCTTCGGCAGTGAACGGGCGACGGTCAATCACCTTGAAAGACTCCTCGTGTTTTGGGTCGGCCAAAGCTGATCCCCTCAGAATAGAAGAATCGCCAGCTAAGCGAATTCTCAGTGTAGCATCCGAGCGAGTTTTTGGGTAGCGGCGGGGTCTTGGCCGCGATGACTGAACGTTGGCGTGCAGATTCCATTTGACATTCCTTCTCGCTTTCGGTTATACGCTCGCCGAAGTTCTGTGGTGGATCTGAAATCCGGAGGAATGAAGGATGCGTATTGACAAATTCGTGTGTGTGGCGTGTTTCGCCTGCGCCTGTTTGTTCCTCGCCCAGCCGGTAACCCCGGTCGCTGCCCCGGTGGCCACGCCGGCCGATGGGCACACCATCCACGTGCTCGCCCCACATAAGATTGATGGCAAGGTGATGGGCCCGTACCATCATTACTGCAAGGCCGTGTCGGACGATGTCCTGGAGTGCCTCATCTATGAGTCCACCGACGCCAAAGCTCTGCTGAAGCAGGTGGAGTACTTTGTTGCCAAAACGGTCAGCCGGCCCAACGTTCCGCTGGCCACCTGGAACAAGTATTACCACGACCACGCCGTGGAGATTGCCACGGGCCGGGTGCAGATTCTGGACGCAACGCCGGATGAGGCCAAGAAGCTCGCCGATGCAGCGGCACAGACCGATGGGATCATCTTCCATCTCTGGTGGCCCGACAACGCCAAGGCGCCCAGCGGCGAGGTCAAACACCCGCAGTCAGTCGGCCACAAGCCGCGGACGAAATAATTACGCCACGTATCGCGCATGCCGAATCGGCGCGCCGCTGAAGCCAGCTAGGGTTGTCAATTGCCTGACCGTGGCTTAGAGTGGGGAGTCGCTCAGGAGTGAAGCCAAGCCGCTGTGTCGCCGCGTCCGGACAGGCGCGCTCGGTCGCGCAAGAATCGTCCCAGGAAGTCCCGCTCCAAGGGCCGAGGCAAAGCCCGGGTCGGGCAGCACCAGCCGCGTCGCGCTCGCGCCCGACGTCCCGGCGCGCTGTTTGAGCAATTGGTCTCGCTCCAGGCGACGCTGCGGGCGCCCCGGGGTTGTCCCTGGGACCGCGAGCAGACCCACCAGTCGCTGCGCACCTACCTGCTGGAAGAAGCCTACGAGGTGCTCGAGGCGCTCGAAGCCGGCGACGACGCGCAGCTTGCCGCCGAGCTGGGCGACCTGCTCTTGCAGGTAGTCTTCCATGCGCAGCTCGCCCGCGAAGCGGGGCGTTTCGACATCCGCGATGTGATCGAGCAGATCCAAGACAAGCTCATCCGCCGCCATCCCCACGTGTTCGGCAACATCCGGGCGAAGACCTCGGCGCAGGTGCTCAAGAACTGGGAGCAGCTCAAGGCCGAAGAGCGGCAGGCCAAGCGCGGCATGACCGTCGCAAAAGCCCCGAGGTCGCTGCTCGACGGCGTGCCGCGGACGCTCCCGGCGCTTCTCGAGGCCCACCAGCTCACCCGGCGCGCCTCCCGCATCGGCTTTGACTGGGAGAACTTCGAGGGCCTGCTCGAAAAGTTGCGGGAGGAAGCGACCGAATTGCGCGAGGCCCATGGGCGGGTCGGTCAGCCGCAGGTCGAGGAAGAAGTGGGCGATCTGCTCTTTGTGGCCGTCAACGTGGCGCGCTTCTTGGGTATGGATCCGGAAGTGGCGCTGAAGAAGGCCAACCGGAAATTTGCCGCTCGCTTCCGGGAGATGGAGCAGCAAGCCGCCAGAAGCGGCCGGCGGCTCACCGATCTCAGCCGGGACGACCTTGAAGCGCTCTGGGATGCCTCGAAGGCGAAGCGCCAGTCGGCCCCCGCAGGCGGCCGAGCCCCCGCATCGGGCGGCCGAGCCCCCGCATCGAGCGGCCGAAGATGACTCGCGAGGAGACCAGTGCGGCTGGCCGCGAGCCGGCAGATGCCGAAATCGAGGTGCGCCACTGCCACGGCCTGGCCGAGTTTGAGAGGTGCCTCGAGCTGCAGCGGCGCGTTTGGGGCGGGGCAGATATTGACACCGTGCCACTGCCGCTGTTCGTCGTCGCGGCGGAGACTGGCGGGCAAGTGCTGGGGGCGTTCTCGGGCCGGGACTTGATCGGGTTCACGATGGCCCTGGCCGGGATGCGCGACTCCAGGCCATACTTGCATTCTCACATGACGGCCGTGTTGGAGGCGCATCGCGACCGCGGCGTCGGCCGGCAATTGAAGCTCTTCCAGCGACAGGACGCCCTCAAGCGTGGCATGGATCTTGTGGAATGGACCTTCGACCCGCTGGAACTGAAAAACGCCTATTTCAATTTGGAGCGCTTGGGCGCGATTGTGCGAAGGTACTTGCCAAATTGTTATGGCATCACCACCAGCCCGCTACACGGCGGCCTGCCGACCGACCGTCTGATGGCGGAATGGCGGCTCCGGTCGCCGCGGGTGGAGGAAATTCTCGGCGAGGGTTCTTTCCTCCGTGCAAGGGCGCAGCCTGCCGCGTCCCTACGACGATCTCCACAGGTTGCTCCGGTGCGGGTTCACGTCCCGGCCGGTATTGATCAGATGCGCGCAGAGAATCCTGCGCATTTGGCGCGAGTGCAAGCACAGGTGCGGGAACAATTTGAGCACTGGCTGGGTCGAGGACACGCCGCGACGGGGCTGGCGCGCGCCTCCGACGGCGGTGATTATCTGCTCGAACCCTGGCGGAGCGAATAGGGCAGGCGCTCGTCAGGTCCCCCGACCGCAGGTTATATTGAGGGGCGGGCCTCCGCGCCCGCCTGGGGACAGGATCAATGGAGTGCGGCGGAGACCGCCGCTTTTCCTGCCTTGCGGAGCGGGGGCAAGATCCCGCAGTCCAACGGGACAACAGACAGCTACCAATGGAAGTATGCCGCGTCACACTGCGCGAGATTCGCATGGCGCTGGTCACGCCCTTTGAGACCAGCTTCGGTCGGATCACCGACCGGCGCATCCTGCTGGTCGAGGCCAGCGTGAACGACAACACGGGCTGGGGCGAGGTGGTGGCCGGCGAGGGGCCGTTCTACGCTCCGGAGACCATCGATACCGCCTGGCACATCCTGCGGGATTTCATCTGGCCGGCGCTCAAGGGCAGGGAATTCTCCGCGGCGGCAGAGGTCTGGGATCTGTTGGCGCAGATCCGCGGGCACAACATGGCCAAAGGAGGCCTCGAGTCCGCGGTGTGGGACGCCGAAGCGCGCCGCAAGGGCTTGCCGCTATGGAAGCTGCTGGGCGGCACACGCGAAGAGATCGCCTGCGGTATCTCCATCGGCATCCGCCCGACACTTGACGAGCTAGCGGGCGCTGTTGAGGAGGCGCTGGCGGCGGGCTACCAGCGCATCAAGATCAAGATAAAACCCGGCTGGGACGTGCAGCCGGTCGAGCACCTCAGGCGGAAGTTCCCGCGGATCCGGCTGATGGTGGACGCCAATTCGGCGTATCGTCTGCAGGACGCGCCGATGCTCCGTCGCCTGGAGGCCTACTACCTGATGATGATTGAGCAGCCGCTGGGGTGGGACGACCTTTACTCTCACGCCGCGCTGCAAAAGCAGCTCGAGACGCCCATCTGCCTCGACGAGTGCATCCACACCGAGGACCATGCCCGCGCCGCCATCGAGTTGGGTGCCTGCCGGATCATCAACCTCAAGCTCGGGCGCGTCGGCGGCTACACCCCTGCCAAGCGCGTCCACAATCTCTGCCAATCGAAGGGCATCCCGGTCTGGTGCGGCGGCATGCTCGAGTCGGGCATCGGCCGAGCGCACAATATTGCGCTCTCGACTCTTCCCGGCTTCTCGCTTCCTGGCGATGTCGCCGCAAGCAGGCGCTACTGGGAGGAAGATGTCATCGAGCCGGAGGTCGAGGTCAGCTCTCAGGGCACCATTCGCATGCCCGCCTCGGCGGGCATCGGTTACCGGCCGCGCCTCGATCGCATCGAGCAGCTCACCGTGCGCAAGGAGGTCCTCTCCTAGCCCAGGTGAGCAACCGCCCTCATCCCTCCGTGCAGGCCTTTCTCGTCGCGGTGATGGTCGCCTGCTGGTCGCTCAACTTCATTTTCGGCAAAGTGGGCCTAAAATATTGGTCACCGCTCGCCCTGGCAGCCTTCCGGGTCGAATTGGCCGGGCTGATCATGCTGCCCATTTATTTGTTTTTCCGCTCTCGCAAGCCCCCCGGAGCTGCGGCGGAAAGGTCGCGAGCCGGATTCGACCGGCGCGACTTCTGGGCGTTTGCGCAGTTGGGTTTTCTTGGCGTGGGCGTCAACCAGATCTGTTTCACCATCGGGCTGAACTACACCACCGTGGGCCACTCCGCCCTCATTATCGGCATGGGGCCCATTCTAATCATGCTTCTGGCGCGGCTGCAGGGCCTGGAAGCCCTGACAGTGAAGAAGCTGCTGGGTATGGCCATCGCCTTTGGCGGCGTGATAGTGCTCGCTTCCGAGCACGGCCTCAGCCTGCGCTCCGGCACGCTTCGCGGCGACCTGATCACCTTTGTCGGCGCACTGGCGTTTGCGCTTTACACCGTGCAGGCGAAAAAGGTCGCCGGGGAGTACGACACCATCCCCATGAACGCCTTCAACTATTTCTTCGGGGCCGTCCTGCTCCTGCCGCTGGCGGCGTACCAAGTGCTGCGGCTCGGGCGCACAACAGGGTGGAGCGCGGTCCCCTGGCAAGGGTGGGCGGCGCTGGGCTACATGGCAGGGTTCGCGTCGGTGCTGGCCTACCTCATCTATTTCTGGGTCCTGCGGCACATGACCGCGGCGCGACTCGGCGCCTTCGGCTACCTGCATCCCGTACTGACCACGGTGATGGGCATCGTGCTGCTGGGGGAGAAGCTCACCGGGCACCTGGTGCTGGGCGGAGCGCTGGTGCTCGTGGGGGTGTATCTGATCGAGTCGGGGCCGCGGGAGAATCAGCTTAAAGTAAACTCTATGAAAGATTTTTAGCTAAGAATACAGCGCATTGACTCTGCCGGCGCTGCGTGCTAGCTTCGCGCCGGAGCGGGGCACACAGCGCCCATTGGCCGAGGAGAGCCCAGCCGAATGGATCCCTTGAGACAGCAGCACGCGCAAGACCGGAAGCGCATTGCCGTCATCCCCGGCGACGGCATCGGAGTAGACGTCACCGCCGAGGCCACCAAGGTGCTTCGCTCGGTGGCCGGGGCGGCCGGGCGCAAACTCGAGCTGGTGGAGTTCGATTGGGGCGCTGATCGCTACCTGCGCGACGGCGTCTCATTGCCGGCGGGCGCCGAGCAGATGCTGCGGGAGGAGTTTGACGCCATCCTGGTCGGGGCGCTCGGCGATCCCCGCGTGCCCTCGATGAAGCACGCCGCCGATATCCTGCTGGGCCTGCGCTTTAAGCTCGACCTGTTCGTCAACGCCCGGCCCGTGGAGTTGCTCGACCCGCGGCTGACGCCGCTGCGCGACCGCACCGAGCGCGACATCCACTTCATTGTTTTCCGCGAAAACACCGAAGGGCTCTACGTCGGCATGGGCGGCATCTTCAAGAAAGGCACCGCGGACGAGATTGCAGTTCAGGAGGATGTCAACACGCGCAAGGGCGTCGAGCGGATCATCCGCTACGCCTTCGAGTACGCCCGGCAGCACAAGTTGCACCGCCTGTGCATGAGCGACAAATCGAACGCGCTGATCTACGGCCACGACCTCTGGCAGCGTGTGTTCGCCGCGGTGCGCGAAGAATACTCCGAGATCGAGTCCAGCCATTGGTACATTGACGCGCTCTCGATGCAGATGGTGAAAGACCCGGCGCAGTTCCAGGTGATCGTCACCTGCAACATGTTCGGCGACATCATCAGCGACCTGGGCGCGCAACTGGCCGGCGGGATGGGCCTGGCGCCTTCGGGCAATATCAACCCGGAGAGCATTTCGCTGTTTGAGCCGGTGCACGGCTCGGCGCCGAAATACGCCGGGAAGAATCTGGCCAATCCGCTGGCCGCCATCCAGGCCGCGGCCATGATGCTCGATCACCTCGGCTGGTCCGACGAGGCCACGGCGGTCCAGGCGGCCGTTCGCGCCTCGGTGCATGAGCGGCAGACTACCCACGACCTGGGCGGGCCGCTCGGCACCCGGGAGGCCGGTGATTGGCTGGCGAATTACATCGCTAAGCAGGGCGTGGCGCGCGCCGGCACCCGCACCTGAGCCGGCCTTCCTCTTCCCAGGACCCGTCTCTTCGGTAGGGAACCTCCCGAGCGGCCAGCCGAGTGTTTATATTAACTCTGAAGTGATTGCTTTCCTGAGCAACATAGTATAACTTTCCGCCTTACTTGGAGGTGTCTCATGCTCACTCAGCGCTTTGGCAAACCCTTTCTGGCCGTGCTGTTGTTTGCCGCGCCACTCGCTTTGTTGGCCCAGAACCCGCCCGCCCAAACCGGCGGAGGCGCCAAGAAGAGCTCGACGGGTAAGGTCAAGAGAAGCAAGACCGCGCCCACGCCTTCCTGCGGGATTCACTGCGGCACCGAACGCTGGGCGGTCAAGACGCTGAGCGACCCCGCCGCCACATCGGTGAATTTCACCCCCGCTGACAAGACTGTGGCGGAGCTGGCGGCAATGAAAGCGCCATCCAAGGCTTCCGCGGACACGCGAGTGGCTCCGACCGAAAAGCAGGTCTTCCGGGTCAAGGCGCACCTGATGGGCTACAAGCAAGAGTTCGATCCGGCGAAGGTCCAAGAAGGCAAGAATCCAGGGGACCGGGATTTTCACATTGTGATTGCCGACACGCAGGATGCCACGCGGACGATGATCGTGGAGATTCCTGACCCGCAGTGCAGCGGAGTGTGCGCCTCAGGCAAACTGAGTCAGATCCAGCAGGCTCGCCAGAACTTCGCGGCGCACTTTCCGAGCTTCCCGCCGGACATGGACTTCAGGCTCGTACAGGGCGGCGTCGAGGTGACGGTCACCGGGGTCGGTCTGTTCGACTTTTCTCATTCCCAGACAGGCCTGGCGAAGAACTGCATCGAACTCCATCCCGTGCTCGACATTGCTTTTACTCAGCCGGGGCCTTTCACTTCGGTGAAAGCCACGCCGGAACAGGAAAAGAGTCTCTCGACCGGCCCGTATAAGTGCATGGCCGAGCCTCCCCATCCGGGTGGATCAGGCACGCCCGCCCCGCCCAAAAAGTCACGGGCCAAGAAGTCGGGTCGCTGATCGGCAACCGGGCACGGCCTAGGGTGCGCCCGCCAATCCTGCGGGCAGAGGTGTCGCGCAGGCTTTCAGCGCTGGCGAGAACCGACCGCTAGAAGGGCTCCCAGGACAAACCCGCCGATGTGCGCCCAGAACGCCACACCTCCGGAGGCTTGTGAGCCTAGCGATCCGACGCCGCTCAAGAATTGGATCAGGAACCAGTAGCCGAGGATGACCACGGCAGGAAGCTGCACGGTGAAAAACAGGAACACTAACGGCACCAGGGTTACCACCCGGGCGCCGGGGAAGAGCACGATGTAGGCCCCCATGACGCCGGAGATGGCGCCGCTCGCACCTACGGCCGGGACAGTCGAATTGAGGTTGGCGAGGCTATGCGCCACGCCCGCGCCCACGCCGCAAACCAGGTAGAACAACAGGTAGCTGCAATGGCCGAAGTGATCCTCGATGTTGTCGCCAAACACCCACAGGAACCACATATTGCCGATCAGGTGGAACCATCCGCCGTGCAGGAAAATGCTGCTCAGCAGGGGAGAGAGGGCCTGGAACAGTGTGACGTCCTGGCCGCCGAACACCATCGGGATGCGCGCCGGGATCATGCCGAACGTGTAGACCATCTCCTGGGCGGCTTGTGGACCCAGAGTGAGCTGATAGAAAAAGACTGCCACATTGGCGACGATGATCAGCACGGTGACATACGGGGTGGTCAAGCGCGGGTTCAGGTCTCGCAGGGGAATCATTCAAGTCGTCCTAAAGGTTTCGCGGCCTCTCCTTACTCTATTACGCGGGTGTTCGGCGTTCGAGTTCGGCTCGGTCGAATGCTGCGGGATGTCGAGGGCCCTCGCGGATCAACCGCTCGATCTCCGGCACGGACTTGATTCCGCCTCGAGCTCCCAGAGCGGTGCAGTTCAGCGCCGCAGCGGCACAACTGAATTCGAGCTGCCGGTCGAGCGGCCACCCTTGCAGGAGTGCGTAAACCAAGGCGCCGTGAAAGATGTCGCCCGCCCCGGTGGTATCCACAGCGTCAATCCGGAAGGCGGATGCATGATGGAATTGCTTGCCGTCCCACGCCAGCGCGCCCTCGCGCCCAAGTGTAACTCCGACGACGCGGCAACCGTAGCGCCGGTGGACGGCCGGCAGCGAGCGTAACAGGTCCGCCTCGCCTGTGAGCCGCGCCGGGAACTGGCGGGAGGCGATCAGGCAGTCCACATTCTCAAGCAAAGCTTCAACTCCTGGATAGACGTTGTCCAGGTCGGCGAACACCGGGATTCCGACCTGCCGCGCCCAGTGGGCGGCGATGGCCGCCGCGGCGGTGTCGTGCCCGTCGAGATGCACGGCCCGGGAGCGGAGGATCCATTCTCGATTGAGTTCTTCGGGGCGAATCGTGAGGCGAGCATCGCGCCGCCACAGGATCGTGCGCTCACCGGTCGGCTGGTCCACGAGGATGAAGGCCGTCTGGCTCGGGCAGCCGGGAACCGCAATCAGGCGCGCCTCGACGCCAGCGCGGGCAAACTCGCGGCGCTGCAGTTCGGCGGCCTCATCGTCGCCCACTTTGCCGATGTATCGCGTACTCAGGCCCCATTGCCGGCAGGCAATCAGCGCGCTCGCCACTTGGCCGCCGGGATGGATATCAGCCGAGAGGAACTCGACCTTGGAATCGAAAGCAGGGAAATGGGGCAGGCAGATCAGAGTATCGGTGGCGTTCAGGCCGACGCCGGCGACATCGACGACGCGGAGCTCCGCGGGCATGTCGGCAGCACTGTAAACCAGGGCAATGGATTTTCAAGAGCAAATCCGCGGATAAGCGCGTCCGATAATTTCGACAAGCTTCGGCGCGAGTTAACATATCGCCGTAGCCCCATACGGCCCGCACCAACCGCTCGTGGGAGAAGCTGTTGGCTCGCACGCTGCTCGATGCTCGGACCCGATCGCGAGTCATTCTTAGTCTGCCCCACCCCGGGAACGAAGCAGGAATCTCTCTCCAGTTCTCGAGCGAGTTCGACGATTGAAGTTTCGACGGGCGTTTAGCAATTGCTTCGACATCGAGGCTGTGGTAAGTAGGTTCGTTCCTAATCTGTCGCTCGAATTGCCCGAAATACCGGCGCCACGTCGTCGGCGCGCCGACACGCGATGCCACTGAGGGAATCGGAGGCTATCATCCTTCGCAGCCACCCGCTCGGAGAGGCGGACCGCCTGGTCAGTTTCCTGGGACGCTCCACGGGACGGCTGCGCGGCGTGGCGCGCGGGGCGCGGCGGCCGAAGAGCCGGTTCGGCGCTACCCTTGAGCCGCTCAGTTATGTCCGCATCTGGTTTTATGAGCGGGAGACGCGGGAGCTGGTGCGCATCAACCAGTGCGAGCTGATCGAATCATTCCTCGAGGCGCAACGCGACTACGCCTCGGGGGTAGGCCTGGCCTTGGTGAGTGAAGTGACCGAAGCGGTGCTCCCCGAGCGCGAGCCCGCCGACGCCGCCTTCCGGCTGGTGCTGCTCACTGCCCGCATGATCGGGCGTCATTCCCGGGTCGCCCTGCCGCTTGCCTATTTCAACCTGTGGACCGTGCGGCTGGGCGGCTGGCTGCCGCGACTCGATCACTGCGCGCGCTGCGGCAGGGAACTAGGTGCCGAGGCAGTGCATGGCTCGCCTATGTTCCACGGCCTAGCCTGCAGCGACTGCCGGTTGCCGGGGATGCGCAAGATCTCTGCCAGCGGATTGGCGCTGGCGCGCATGATGCTGGTGGAGAAGCTCGACCGCCTGGCTGAGCAGGAATGGCCAGCCGCGCTCGATGAGCTGAATGCTTATCTGCTCGACCTGATCGAGCACCAGATCGAGCGCAAACTCACAACGCGCCGGCTGCTGGAAATGCGGCGGGAGGCCCGCACTTGAAAGCTCAAGTAAAACGTGAAGTTTCCGGCCGCGGGCCCAACTTCCAGCAACTCATCTTCGAGCTGCAGAAATTCTGGGCCGGACGCCGCTGCGTGTTTCAGCAGCCCTACGATGTGGAAGTGGGCGCCGGCACGATGCATCCAGAGACTTTCCTGCGGGTGCTCGGAGAGGAGCCCTACCGCGTCGCTTACGTGCAGCCCAGCCGTCGGCCCGCCGACGGTCGCTACGGCGAAAACCCGAACCGCCTCTACAAGCACCTCCAGCTCCAGGTAATCCTGAAGCCGGCGCCGGACGATGTGCAGGACGTTTATCTCGCGAGCCTGCGTGCCATCGGCATCAATCTGCGCGAGCACGACATCCGCTTCGAGGAAGACAATTGGGAATCACCCACTCTGGGTGCCTGGGGCATCGGCTGGCAGGTCCTGCTCGATGGCCTGGAGATCACCCAGTTCACATACTTCCAGCAGTGCGGAGGAGTGAACTTGGACCCGGTTTCGGTCGAGCTGACCTATGGCCTCGAGCGCATAGCGGCCTTCCTGCAGGGCGTGGAGAACGTCTTCGACCTGCGCTGGTCTGAGGATCACACCTATGGGGAGGTTCGCCTGGCTGAGGAACAGCAGTTTTCTGTCTACAGCTTCGAGCGGGCCGATGCCACAACTGCTCGAAAGCTGTTTGAGCTCCACGAAAAGGAAGCCGAACGGCTGCTAGCCGCATTTCCCGATACCCCAGCCGACCAGAAGCGCCGCTTCCCGCTCCTTGCCGCCTACGATCTGGTCTTAAAGTGCTCGCACCTGTTCAACCTGCTGGACTCTCGCGGCGCCATCTCCACCACCGAGCGCGCTACGCTGATCGGGCGCGTTCGGCAGCTCGCCTGCCGGGTGGCCGAATACTATCTCGCCCAGCGTGCGATTCTGCAGAGCCACACCGCACCGCCGGGGCAGGTATGAGCGGAAAGACCAAAGCGGACTTTCTGCTCGAGATCGGTTGCGAAGAGATCCCCGCGGGCATGATTGCGCATGCGGCCGAAGAACTTCAAGTGACGCTTGAGAAATATCTGACCACCGAAGACCTGCTCGACAGCGCGAGGATCGAGGTCTTCGGCGCGCCGCGGCGGCTGGTGGCGATGGCGCCCCTAGTTCGTCTGCGCCAGCCAGATGCTAGCCGCGAAGTCACCGGCCCGCCGAAATCAGTGGCCTACCATGCGGCCGGCCGGCCCACCAAAGCCGCCGAGAGCTTCGCGGCCCGGCAGGGTGTGCCGGTTTCAAAGCTCCAGATCGTTGCTACACCGAAAGGGGATTACGTCGCCGCTCGACAGGCTATACGCGGCCGATCAGCTTCTGAAATCCTCGCCGAGGTATTGCCGAGAGCCGTCCAGGAAATCCCCTGGCCGAAAAGCATGTACTGGACTGGAGCCGACGGGCCGCGGTTCGCCCGGCCAATCCGCTGGATTGTGGCGCTGCTGGGCGGCAAACCCATCCACTTCGAGCTTGCCGGAGTCGAGGCCGGAAGGCATTCGGCAGGGCACCGCTTCCTCGGGAAGCCCCGGATTGCCATCGGCGGCACGCGGGACTTCGAGCGGAAGCTGCGGGCCAACTTCGTGCTGGCGCGGCCAGGGGAACGTCGCCGCAAGATAGAACGCGAAATCCGTGCGCTCACCGCTCGCAAGGGCCTTCGTGCCCACCAGGACGCCGCCCTGATGGACCTGGTCACCTATCTAAATGAATATCCCAGCGTCATCCTCGGTAATTTCGACCAGGAGTATCTCGAGCTGCCTGAAGAGATCCTTATCACGGTGATGCGCGACCACCAGAAATATTTCGCCGTGGAGCGCTCGAGCGGCGAGCTTGCACCACAATTCCTGGCGGTGATCAATCTCGACCGCGACCGGGCAGGCTTGGTGCGCGCGGGTCACGAGCGAGTGTTGCGGGCGCGCTTTGCCGACGCGCGTTTCTTTTGGGAGACGGATCAGAAATGTCGGCTGGCCGACTATCTCCCAAGGCTCGCGCATGTCACCTACGAGTCGCGGCTCGGTAGCTACCGCGACAAAGTCGAACGAACGCGCTGGCTGGCACGGTGGCTCGCCGAGCAGTGGTTTGGCGCGGGCATTCATCAGGCCAGCGTGGCCCGGGCCGACCGCGCCGCCGAACTTGCCAAGTGCGACCTGGCCACCGAAATGGTGCGCGAGTTCACCGAGCTGCAAGGCATCGTTGGAGGGCTCTATGCAAAAGCTCAAGGAGAACCTGAAGAAGTTACCTGGGCTGTTTACGACCACTACCGTCCCGTGGGCCTGGACGAACCGATCCCCCGCAACCTGACCGGCTGCGCCGTGGCCCTCGCGGACAAGCTCGATTCAATGGTCGGCTGTTTCGCAGTGGGCATTCTCCCAACCGGCTCGAGCGATCCCTTTGCGCTGCGGCGCGCAGCGCTGGGTGTGGTGAAAATCCTGCTCGAGCGACAGCTGCCGCTTTCGGTCTCCGCCGCAATCGCGGCAGCGGCGAGCGCCTTGCACCTGCATCCGCCGAAGCTCGAAGCCTCGGCGGGAGTTCAAAAGCAAGTGCTTGAATTCCTGGTGGACCGCGCCCGGTATATCCTGCGCGAGCGCCAAGGTTTCGCCTACGATGAGGTCAATGCGGCGCTAGCGGCCGGCACCGACGATCTAGTTGACGCCCTCAAGCGCCTCGAGGCCCTCAAGCTGATCCGCCGGACAAAGAATTTTGAGCCCCTGGCGGTGTCCTTCAAGCGCATTCGCAAGATCCTGGAGAAGGCCGGCCCGGCGCATTCCTGGCGTTTGCCGGCGGTGCGTCCGGAGCTGTTTTCCGAAGAGGCCGAGAAGCGGCTGCACATCGCGGCACGGCGCGTGGCGCAACAGGCGGGCGAACACAAACGCGCCGGCAGCTATCGGGAGGCTTTGCAGGTAGTCGCCGAGCTGCGGCCGGCGGTGGACCAGTTCTTCGACGACGTGATGGTGATGGCCGAGGACGAAGCCGTACGCCGGAACCGACTGACCATGCTTGCGGAATTACTGCGCGAGTTTTCGACCATCGCCGATTTCTCGGAGATCGCCACGCGAGAGTCGCGTTAGGCCTTATGGTCAAGTGTTACTTTAAGTGCTTAGGGTCAGGCGCAGCGTGAGTCGGCGCGCCGACAACGACCCATCTTGGTTGACACCTTTGTGACGCGAGGAGTCTCGTGAGATACATCTATTTTTTTGGTGCGGGTCGGGCCGAGGGTACCGGCGAAATGAAGGACCTGCTCGGCGGCAAGGGCGCTGGCCTTGCGGAGATGACCCGCATTGGCCTGCCGGTACCGGCCGGGTTCACAATCACGACCAAGGCCTGCGACTATTACTTCAAGCACAGCCGGAAATACCCCCGGGACCTTGCGGCTGAGGTGCAGTCGAGTTTGCGCCGGCTCGAGCGCATCACCGGGAAAAAGCTCGGCGACGCCACCGATCCGTTGCTGGTGAGCGTGCGCTCTGGCTCGGCGCGCTCCATGCCGGGGATGATGGAGACCATTCTCAACCTCGGCTTGAACGAAGGCTCGGTGGCGGCGCTGGCCCGCAAGACCAAGAACGAGCGCTTTGCATACGACGCCTACCGTCGCTTCGTGCAGATGTATTCAACGGTGGTGATCGGGCTGGCGAAAGAGGAGCTCGAGGCCAAGCTGCGCGCGCTGAAAGCGCGTTTGCGGGTCAAGGACGACACCGAAGTCACCGCCGCCGGCTGGCGCGACCTGGTGGCCGAGTACAAGGCTCACTTCCGCAGCAAGACCGGCAAAGAGTTTCCCGAGGATCCGCTGGAACAGCTCTGGGGCGCCGTCGGAGCAGTGTTTGAGTCGTGGATGGCGGAGAAGGCGGTGACCTATCGCCGGGTCGAGAAGATCTCCGGGCTACTCGGCACGGCCGTCAACATCGTGCAGATGGTCTTCGGCAATATGGGAGAAAAATCGGGCACGGGCGTCTGCTTCACCCGCGACCCCTCGACCGGTGAAAAAACTTTTTACGGCGATTTCCTGATCAACGCACAGGGCGAAGACGTGGTGGCGGGCATCCGCACGCCGATGCCGCTTGCGGCCATGGCCCGGCGCATGCCGAAAGTTTATAAACAACTTGAACGTGTCCGCCGACTGCTGGAAATGCATTACCGCGACATGCAGGACATGGAGTTCACCGTCGAGAACGGCAAGCTCTACATGTTGCAGACGCGGGTCGGCAAGCGCACCCCGGCGGCAACCTTCAAGATGGCCGTGGACATGGAGCGTGAGGGCTTGATCAGCCGGGAAGAGGCGTTGCTGCGCGTCAAGTCCGAAGACATCGAGCGCCTGTTCTATCCAGTGATTGATCAGGCGGTGCCCCGCGCTGATCTCGCCAAGCGGCGGCTGGCCGGCGGTATCAACGCCGTTCCAGGCGCCGCGGTGGGTAAGGTCGTCTTCACCGCAGAGGAGGCCGAAGAGTGGGCTCGGCAGGGCCAGAAGGTCATTCTGGTGCGCCGCGAGACCAGCCCGGAGGATGTGGGCGGGATGTTCGTTGCCCAGGGCATTCTGACCGCTAGCGGGGGCAAGACCAGCCACGCCGCGGTGGTTGCTCGCGGCTGGGGGAAGTGCTGCGTGGTGGGCTGCGAGGAGATCGACATTGACTACGCCGAGAAGCGCATGCGCGCCAATGGCCGCGTCGTGCGCCAGGGCGACTGGATCACGCTTGACGGCGGCGAAGGCGCGGTCTATGAAGGCGAAATTGCCCTGGTGACTCCCGAGCTGCCGCCCGCCTACAGCACGCTGCTTGAATGGGCCGACCAGATTCGCCGGCTAGGTGTGCGCGCCAACGCCGATACTGCTCATGACGCGCGCAAAGCCCTTGAAATGGGTGCCGAGGGCATCGGCCTCTGCCGCACCGAACACATGTTCTTCAAGGATTTTGAGCAGCCCGAGCGCAGCGCCGAGCGGCAGCTCGCCATCCAGGAAATGATCGTGGCCGATGACAAAGAAGCGCGGCGCAAAGCGCTCGAGAAGCTGCTGCCGTTCCAGCGGCGCGATTTCATCGGCCTCTTTAAGGTCATGGACGGCTTTCCCGTGGTCATCCGGCTGATTGATCCTCCGCTGCACGAATTCGTGCCGCACGACCCCGAGAAGCAGCAGGAGCTGGCGCGCAAAATCGGCGTGGATGTTGAGGTGGTGGCGCGGCGGGTTGAGCAGCTCCGCGAAGCCAATCCCATGCTAGGCCACCGCGGCTGCCGGTTGGCCATTACCTATCCGGAGATCCTGGAGATGCAGGTCCGCGCCATCATTGAAGCAGCGATTGAATGCCAGGCGCAAAAGATTAAAGTATTACCTGAGATTATGCATCCTCTTACTTTGGATCGAAAGGAGTTGCAGATCCTGGTGGACGCAACGCGGAGCGTTGCCGATAAGATTATCGAGAGATCGGCCGTGAAGCTGCACTACCTGGTAGGTACGATGATTGAGCTACCGCGGGCAGCGCTGTTGGCAGATCAGGTGGCAGAGGTGGCGGAGTTTTTCTCCTTCGGCACAAATGACTTGACGCAAACCGTCATGGGGCTTTCCCGGGACGACGCCGGGCGGTTTCTCCCGGACTATGTAGATGCGGATAAGGCCGCTATTTTTGCGACGGACCCGTTTCAGTCCATCGACACCGCCGGTGTGGGCATGCTCGTCAAATGGGCCATCGAGCGCGGCCGGGCGACGCGGCCGAAGCTCGAGATCGGGATCTGTGGCGAGCATAGTGGCGACGCCGCTAGCGTGAAATTCTGCCACCAGGTGGGAATGGACTATGTCAGCGCCTCGCCCTTCCGCGTGCCGATTGCCCGGCTGGCCGCGGCCCAGGCGGTGATCGAGGAGAAAGCGTCGAAGAAGTCCAAAGGATCGAAAAGAGCGAAGAGACACTGAACGGG
>JBASRK010000186.1:0-35146 GCA_049273775.1 Candidatus Acidiferrales bacterium | reverse complement strand
GGACTTCAGGGATTGTCGGCCGAGCGGTCTGGGATTCCGCCTTGAAACTCAATCCGCGCATGCTGATGAAGAACCCCGTGATGTTTGTCGTCGAAGTGGGCGCAGCGCTGACGACAATTGCGCTAGTGTGGAATCTGGCACGCCACGTACCCGGCTTTGGCTTCTCGCTGCAGATCACCCTGTGGCTGTGGTTCACCGTTCTGTTTGCGAACTTCGCCGAGGCCATGGCCGAGGGTCGCGGCAAGGCGCAGGCGGACGCTTTGCGCAAGGCCCGAGCGGAAACCATGGCGCGCCGGCTCCTGCCGGATGGCTCGATGGAAACGGTCCCCGGATCGAAGCTCCGGTCGGGCGACCTGGTGATAGTCGCCGCGGGGGAGTTTATCCCCGGCGATGGAGAAGTGGTGGAAGGAGTCGCTTCGGTGGATGAATCGGCCATTACCGGCGAATCCGCACCGGTCATTCGTGAATCGGGAGGTGATCGGTCGGCGGTGACTGGCGGGACTCGCGTGCTTTCGGATGAAATCAAGGTCCGAATTACCTCGAATCCGGGTGAGACATTCCTCGACCGGATGATCAGACTGGTCGAGGGCGCGGAGCGCCAAAAGACGCCCAATGAAATCGCCTTGAACATTCTCCTTGCCGGTCTGACGATCATCTTTCTCCTGGCGGTGGTTACCCTCCAACCGATGGCCATCTACTCTGGGGCACCACAATCCCTCTTCGTTCTCGTCTCGCTATTGGTCTGCCTTATCCCCACAACGATTGGAGGATTGCTCTCGGCCATCGGAATTGCGGGGATGGACCGCGTAGTCCAAAGGAATGTGCTGGCAATGTCGGGACGAGCTGTAGAAGCGGCCGGGGATGTCGATACGTTGCTCCTGGACAAGACAGGCACGATTACCCTGGGTAACCGGCGCGCCACGGAGCTTCTCCCCGCGCTGGGGGTGAAGGAAGAGGATCTGGCGGACGCGGCTCAGCTCGCGTCCCTCGCGGACGAGACACCCGAAGGCCGCTCGATCGTGGTGTTGGCCAAGGAGCGGTATGGGTTGCGTGGACGCGACCTTTCGTCCACTGCGATCAACTTCATTCCCTTCTCCGCCTATACCCGCATGTCTGGCGTGGATATGGATGGACGCTCCATCCGCAAAGGCGCCCCCGACGCAATCGCGGCGTACGTTGCCGCAAGCGGCGGCAGCGTGCCCGGAGAGATCAAGGCAATGGTCGAACGAATCGGAAATTCAGGTGGCACGCCGTTGCTCGTGGCCGAGGAACGGCGAGTGCTGGGGGTTGTACACCTGAAGGACATCGTAAAGGGGGGGCTGCGCGAAAGGTTTGAGCACCTGCGTGCGATGGGAATTCGCACCGTCATGATCACGGGAGACAATCCGCTCACCGCCGCAGCGATTGCCAGGGAGGCGAGTGTGGATGACTACCTGGCCGAGGCCAAGCCGGAAGACAAACTAGCTTTGATCCGGCGCGAACAAGCCAAAGGCAAACTTGTGGCGATGACCGGAGATGGCACCAACGATGCTCCCGCCCTGGCTCAGGCCGATGTGGGGCTCGCCATGAACGCCGGCACGCAGGCAGCCAAAGAAGCCGGCAACATGGTGGACCTCGATTCCAATCCTACGAAGCTGATCGAGATCGTCGAGATCGGAAAGCAGTTGTTAATTACTCGTGGCGCTCTGACCACATTTTCGGTAGCGAACGACGTCGCCAAGTATTTCGCGATCATCCCGGCGATGTTCGCGGGCGCGTTTCCCCAGCTCAATCTCCTCAACATCATGGGACTAAGAACGCCGCAGTCAGCCGTGCTTTCGGCCGTCATATTTAACGCCGTAATCATCATCATCCTGATTCCCCTGGCTCTTCGCGGTGTGCGTTACCGGGCCTTGGGCGCAGAAGCCCTGCTGCGTCGAAACCTATTGATCTATGGACTGGGTGGAATCATCGCGCCGTTTGTCGGCATTAAGCTGATCGATTTGTTGATCACCTGGCTTCGCTTGGCTTGAGGCACAACCGCATGAAGAAACAACTGCTGATTTCGATCTGGATGACCCTGGCGACGACTGTGCTTCTCGGGATTATCTACCCGCTCGTTGTCACCGGGCTGGCACAGGTGATATTCCCCCGCCAGGCGAACGGAGAATTGATTCGCATCGGGGGGAAAACGATCGGCTCGCATCTGTTCGGCCAGCCTTTTACTTCGCCCGGATATTTCCACCCGCGGCCGTCTGCTGCAGGACCGGCAGGGTACGATGGCATCGCTTCGGGCGGCTCCAATCTTGGCCCCACGAACAAGGCGCTGCTGGACCGGGTCCGCGCCGATATCCAGAAGCTGCACAGCGAGAATCCCGATGCCCTGGTCCCTATTGACTTGGTAACAACCTCAGGCTCCGGCCTCGACCCGCACATTTCGTTGGCCGCGGCGGAGTTTCAAGTTCCCCGCGTCGCCCGGGAGCGTCGGATGAATGAGGACGACTTGCGCGTTCTTGTGAAAAAGCACACGGAGGGCCGTCAATTGGGCCTTCTCGGTGAGCCACGCGTCAACGTGCTGGAATTGAATTTAGACCTCGACGCAATTCATCCCAGGCAGTGAAGGAATCTAGCGCGCGGAAGTAATGTTCTCGGATTGGGCATCGCGAGGCACTTCGAAGCGGTAACCCACCCAAGGTTCGGTCCGAATGTAGCGAGGACGCCGGGGATCCGGCTCGATTTTTTTTCGCAATTGATTGATGAACACGCGCAGGTATTCCGTTTCGTCGCCGTAGTCCGGACCCCACACAGCCTGTAATAGACGCCGGTGCGCAAGCGCCTTGCCCTTGTTCGCGACCAGCAGACGCAAGAGATCGAACTCCTTCGGAGTGAGACGAACGGGCTGGCCCTTCACCGTGACGACTCGTTTGTCAAAATCAATGGTCAGGTCTTTCGAGACAAACGCTGGTTCGGACTCGGTCAAAGCAGTGCGGCGGAGTGCAGCCCGGATGCGCGCCAGCAGTTCTTCCACCCCAAACGGTTTCACGACGTAATCGTCGGCGCCGGCATCGAGCGCCAACACTTTGTCCCGCTCCGTATTCCGCACGGTGAGCATGATGATCGGCACGTCGCTGCCGCTCCGGATTGCGCGGCATGTCTCCAAGCCATCCAGGCCCGGCATATTTATGTCCACCAGGATTAAGTCGGCACGCACGTTCCGAATCTTTTCAAGCGCCTCCTCCCCGCTGCGCGCTTCCACGATGGAGTACCCCGCCGCGGTCAGAGTCGTGCGCATTACACGCCGGATCTGGGGCTCGTCGTCTACCACAAGGATCGTAGTGGAATTCATTGCTGTCCCGCGCTTCCCCGAACAACCGGCAAAGTGAACGAAAAGACGGAGCCGTGCCCCAACTGACTGGTTACGCTAATCGAGCCACCGTGCCCTTCCACGATGGCCTTGGCAATTGGCAATCCCATGCCGGTTCCTTGGACGCGATATCTTTGGTCTTTGCCACGATAGAACTTTTCGAAGATGAGGCCTTGCTCGGGATCGTCAATTCCGCTGCCGCGGTCGGCCACACTCGTCACGATAGTATCGCCGCTCAATTCCGCGGTGACAGTAATGGGCTGCTCTTGCGGCGAGTATTGGTTTGCGTTCTCGAGCAGGTGGACCAGAACTTCTTTGGCCCGCTCCAGGTCCACGCGGACGCTTGGAAGATCGGATTGCACTTCCACCCGGACGGTGCGCGTGCCTAAGGCACTCTTGCATTTCTCCAGCGCAGATCTGATCACATCTTCAATCGAATGCGGCTCCAGCCTGAGCACAACTTCACCCGCGTCCAACCGGCTCATCTCCGCCGCTTCACCGACGAGACGGTTCAGCCGGTCGCTCTCTTCATTGATGATGGTCAGCAGCTCTTGCCGCTGAGCCGCGCTCAGCACCGGGTTGGAAAGCAGGCTCGTGACGGAAGCCTTGATGGAAGTGAGCGGCGTCCTCAGATCGTGGGTCACCGAATCGAGAAGTGCGGTGCGCAAGCGCTCGCCCTCACGGGCTGCTTCCGTCTGTCCAAGTTGCTCGATGGCCCGCGCCCGCTCGATGGCAATGGCGACCAGCGTGCCCAGCGCTTCAAGAGTCTGTCGCGACAGCACGGCTCCAGAAATCCCCAGGCTACCGATGGCTCGCACGCCGAGGCGCACAGGGACCAGGCACAGACTGCTCGGGGCGTCAATTTCCGGCTCTTCCCGGGCGACGACCGCCTTCAACCTCTCAACTTCCAGTTGCGGGATTTCCAGACCGGAACGATACACCTTTTGCTTGTTCGCCAGGAACAGTGCGGCGGCGCCCATTTCAAACACTTCCACAATTTGCGTTGGGATGCGGTTCAACAACTCGATGACGTTGCCGGTCTCGAGCAATTGTTGGCTGAATCGATAGAGTCTTTCGATCTCTCGCCTTCGGGCGGAAGCGTCCTCGGCTCGTTGCCGTGCGCGAGAAGAGAGGTGGCTGGCAATCACCGATACCGTCAGAAACGCAAACAGCGCAATCCAATTCTGAGGGTCTGCGATGGTAAACGTACCGATCGGAGGCAGGAAATAGTAGTTAAAGGCCAGCACGGCCGCAACGGACATGACGACGGCCACGGCCAGCCCCCAAACGGTCGAAACCGCTAAAATTGCCAGAAGATAAGCCAGCGCAACCGTTGTGGCATTTACATGCAGCACCCTGAAGCAGACAAACGTGATGCCGAGCACAGTGCCCACAGCCAGGACAAACCGCAAGAATCGGGTTGGCCGACGCTTCGCCACGGGGCCATTCTAACGTAGCATTCCGAAGGCCTGTGGAAGAGAATAAGCACATGCCGAAGACTCCCGAGCAGTGGCTCGCTGAAGCGTCGCCACAGGAGAAGACAAAGGGGACTCTAAAGCTTTTTCTGGGCTACGCCCCCGGAGTCGGCAAAACGTACAGCATGCTAAGCGAGGCGATCCGCCGGCACAGCCGCGGCGAGGATGTGGTCGTCGGGGTGGTTGAAACCCATGGTCGCAAAGCCATCGCGGATCTTGCCGCGCAACTCGAAATCGTCCCTCGCCGAAGCCTGGAATACAAAGGCACGCTCTTTGAAGAAATGGACGTGGACGCCATTGTGGCCCGCCGGCCTGAAGTGGTTGTGGTGGACGAACTCGCGCACACGAACATCCCCGGCAGCAAGCACCGGAAACGCTACGAAGACATCCTTGAGCTTCTGGACATGAAGCTCGATGTCCTCTCCACGGTGAACATCCAGCATATCGAGAGTATTGCGCCGACCGTTCGGTCGATCACGGGAATCACGGTGCGCGAGACCGTGCCCGATTGGGTGCTCCAGGTCGCCACGGAAACTGTCATGGTGGACCTCACCCCCGAAGCCCTTCAGAACCGCATGAAGCGCGGCGACGTCTACACCCGCGAGAAAGTGGATCAGGCGCTAAAGAATTTCTTCCGTCGCGGCAACTTGATCGCGTTGCGTGAGCTTGCCCTGCGACAGGTCGCAGAACAGGTGGACCGCAGCCTGGAATCCTACATGGAGCTGAAGGACATCCGGGAAACCTGGCCGGTACGCGAGCGGATCGCTGTGGCCTTCAGCTCAAATCCCAAGGCCCAATACCTCATCGCCCGGGCCGCTCGGATGGCACGCCGCATGGACGCCGAACTGTACGCTGTGCATGTAAACATTGGCCAGGACTCAAGCGACCAGGATCAGAAAACGCTTGCCGCCAACCTTCAGTTTGCCGAGAGTTTGGGCGCCAAAGTGGTGTCCTTGAATGGCACCAATGTCGCCCATGCGACAGCCGTATTCGTGCGCGAAAGGCACATAACGCAGGTGATTTTCGGAAGGTCCGCGGTCGAGGGATGGCGAAAATTCCTTTACATGACTGCCATTAACCGCTTCCTGCGTGATGCCCCGGCCGTGGACGTCCACATCGTAACGCAAGAGCCCGATTGACTGGCTCTCATCGGGACCCACATAGAGACAGCGTCTCTCTGCAACCATCCAAAGGGCCAACGGGGCGAGGAACTTTGATTCCAAGAGCGAATCCTATTGCCACGATTCTCGTCGTGCGGTCATGCCGTGCGCTGTTCCCATTCGGGCGCTCGCGCAGCTAGCCGGGAGGATTGGGCCCCGCCAGGAATCCGCCATCGAGAACCAGGGATTGACCCGTCATGAAGGATGCCCGGTCCGAGCACATCCACACGACGGCTTCCGCGACTTCCATCGGCGTTCCAAAACGGCCGATGGGATGGAGACCCAGCGCGTACTTCCTGAACTCCGGCTCGCCGAAAATACGCTCAACCATGGGTGTTTCGATCACCGCAGGACACACGACGTTTACCCGAATGCCGCTTCGCGCGGTTTCGAGCGCGGCGGCCTTCGTCAGCCCCATCACACCGTGCTTGCTTGCGCAATACGTGGCTGCCCCAGCGGAGCCAATCAGGCCCGCGACGGACGCCATGTTGACGATGGCTCCGCCACCGCCCTGCTTGAGCATCTGCCGAATTTCGTGCTTCAAGCAAAGCCAGGTGCCTTTGAGATTGATGTTGATGGTGCGGTCCCAGTCTTCTTCGGATTGCTCGGCGATGGGGATCCAGTTCCCCTCGATCCCGGCATTATTGAACGCGAAATCCAAGCGGCCAAACTTCTCCACCGTTTTCCGGACGAGCGCATGGACTTCGGCGGCTTGCGATACGTCGGTCTTCACGAACAGGCCATCGCCGCCGGCGGCACGGATCAAGTCGATCGTTTCCTTTCCTTCCACTTCGCGTCGGCCGGCGACCACCACTTTGGCTCCCGCCTTCGCAAAAAGCACGGCGGCATCACGGCCAATACCCGACGTCCCGCCGGTCACAATCCCAACCTTGCCCTGCAATCCCGTCGTCATGATTTCTCCTCGAATCGGCCACAGTCGGATCAGGCTTTGAAGATGAGGAGGCAGAGTGTAGGACATGCGCGAAGTCGACGTCAAATATGCACGGGAAACTCAGATGAGGAATAAAGAGATGGCGCGCCTGAGAGGACGGTTTTAGACCTCTTGCAATGGGCCAAATTGTGTCAGAATTCCACAGTTCGACAGACCCCCAGCGTAGCATAGGTTACGGGGCCAACCAGATCGATAAGTGTGCCACAAAGCCCCTGAACGGTCTTGAAATGGGCTAGCGACGATATCTGAGAATTGATTCCGACCTCGGTGCAGTCAATTTGAAAACGCAAACCTTAGAAGACTTGGTGCCGCTGGACATAGAACGGGGTACGATACGGAGGAATTGCCCCGCACCGAGGAGTCGTTCAAAACGCGCCTGGTCCTGCATGAGCGGAATATTGGACCGATCACCCTGCTGGAGTTGGGTGAGCGACTGACCATCGAAAACGTCCCGGAACTTCGAGACAAAGTTCAAGACCTCGTCACGCAGGGGCGTCGTTCCTTGCTGCTGGACTGCAGCCGGATCATTGCAATTGACAGCCAAGGAATTGGGGGCCTGGTGCGCAACTGGGTGTCGCTCCGGAACCAGGGTGCGAGGCTGAAGCTGCTCAACCCCTCTGTCCGAATGCGCGAAGTCCTAGAGATTGTTGGTCTCCAAAAGGTCATCGGCTGGTTCGACGACATAGAAGAAGCGCTACGCAATTTCTAATTAGCAATCTCCACAGAGGGAAAGAGCACTCCTCCGCACCGCCTCCGCCCCGCCTCCGAGATACCCGTGTGGGGCCGGCTTTAGCCGGACACCCGCGTGCAGCTCACCGCCAGCTCCTGGCTGAAGGGTTAGAAGGGATGATGCTGAGGGTCCCTAGAACGAGAATGGCGCGCCTGAGAGGATTTGAACCTCCGACCTCTGGTTCCGGAGACCAGCGCTCTATCCAACTGAGCTACAGGCGCGCAGCGTGCCCCTGACCTGGTCGGGGCACTCAACAGCAGCAAGCAGAGAAATTGTAGCGCGATTCGCGGCCGGGGGCTAGTCTCCTGGCGCTCGGCCAGCGGCGGCTGGGTTGGTGGCCCAGGTGAGGTCGCGGTAGAGCTTCGGCTTCTTCAAGCGCGCTTCGGCCAGCTCGTCGGCGATGCGGGCGGTCGAGATGCGCCGCTCACGGGCAAGCTCCAGCACGCGCCACAAGCGGTCGTAGATGCGCTCGAGGCTCGGCCGGCTATCGGCGCGCTTCAGCAGATAGAACTCTGCGCCGCGGATCAGGCCGCCGGCGTTCACCAGATAATCCGGCGCGTAAAGGATGCCCCGACGCGCCAGTTCGTCGCCGGCTTCGGCCGAGGCGAGGACGTTGTTGGCCGAGCCGCAGACGATGCGCGCCCGGATGCGCGGGAGCGTTTCGGTTGAGATCACTCCTCCGAGCGCGCAGGGCGCCAGCAGGTCGCAGTCGGCCTGCAGGATTTCGTCCGGCGGGACAACGCGCGCCCCCAGCTCGCGCCCGGCCTGCTCCGCGCGCTGGGCGTCAACATCAGCCACCAGCAGCTCCATCCCCTGTTGCCGCAGGATGCGCGCCAGCCACAGGCCCACGCTGCCCACGCCCTGCACGGCCACGCGCGCCTTGACGAGCCCGGCGAACTTGAGGCACGCGCGCATCCCATGCCAGATGCCGAGGGCGGTATGCTCGCTGATGTCGCCGAGCGCCGGCGAAGATTCGCAGGCGACATAGCGCGTGCAGCGGCCGACGGCGGCGAGGTCGTCGTCAGTGATGCCGACATCGCGCCCGGTGAAAAACCGCCCGCGGAGGCTTTCGACCAGTTGCCCGAGCGCTTCAAATGCCTCGGCGCGCTTCAGCCCGGGATGCAGGATTATGACCACTTTGCCGCCGCCGCAGGGCAGCTCGGCGAGCGAGGCCTTATAGGTCATGGCGCGGGAGAGCCGCAGCGCATCGGCCAGCGCATCGGCGTCGGTGGCGTACGGCCAGATGCGGATGCCGCCCAGGGCCGGGCCGAGCGTCGTATCGTGGATGGCGAGAAAGCCGCGGAGTCCCGTGGCGCGGTTCTGCAACGCGATCACCTGCTCGTGATCGTGCGCGGCCATCTGCTCAAACAGGTTCATCGCCGCTCTACACTTCCCCCCAGAACAGGATGCAACAGGAGTTCGCCCGGCCGAAGCCGGTCGCCCTCAGCCGCGGGCAAGGCTGCGGATATGCTTGGCCAGCTTCTCGATCTCTTCGGTCTTGCGAACCAGCGACACGGAAAGCACCTCGGCGGAATTGGTCTTATCCACTTCTTTCTTGAGTTCCTCGGCGAGTTCGAACAGGCGCTGGACATCCCGCTTGATGTCTTTCTGATTCATCTTGAGCAAGGGGCGCGGGTCGAGCTTAGGAGGAGGCTCGGGCTCACGTGTCTGCGGAAAAGGCGACTGGGGACTTGCCTGGCCGGCAAGCCTCCCGGCCCTGGAAAACAACAACGCAAGGGCCGGCACCGTCAACCGGAGAAGATTTCTGCGTCCTGCTTCCATGGCAACCCCCTTCGTCCGGCCGGAGGTCGGCCCGACGTCGTTCCATCGAAGTCCCCCGCCCAAATTCGGACCGGTGGTTGAGGTCTCCCGGGGCTTCGAAACGAGTGATATAATCGCTCCCTTTTAATTCTATGACGAATTCGCTTTCCAAGTGGACAGAGTTTGCGCTCGCCAGCGGACTGCGGGTGCTGGGCATCCTGCTGGCTGCCATCCTGCTGATCCGGCTGTTGAGAGTGGTAACCAAACGACTGGTCAAGCTGGCTTCCTCCCAGACGCGTGTGGCGCAGATGCGGGAGGAGCAGACGCGCACCATGGCCGGGCTGCTCTATAGCGCAGGCACGGCCCTGGTCTTGACCGCGGCGGTGCTGACGGCACTGCCGGAATTCGGGGTGAACGTCACACCCATTGCCGCTCTGGGCGGGCTGGCGACGCTTGCCCTTGGGTTTGGCGCGCAAAACGTGGTGCGGGACCTGATCAACGGCTTCTTCATTGTATTCGAGGACCAGTACGTGGTGGGCGACACGATTCGCGTCGGTGAGACTGTGGGCCGGGTCGAGCACCTCACGCTCCGCCGCACGGTGCTGCGCGACCTGCAGGGCGCGCTGGTCACCCTGGCCAACGGTGATCTCCGCCAGGTGGCCAACCTGAGCCGCGATTGGTCGCAGTTGTTCGTGGACGTTCAGGTGCCCGGCGAGACGCCGGTGGACGCGGCGCTAGCGGCGCTCGAAAAGGCCTCCGGTGAGCTCCGCGCCGACGCGTCCTGGTCGGCGGCGCTGGTGGATGGACCGCGGGTGCTCGGGGTCGAGTCGCTGGCGCTGGCGGGGACCACGCTTCGCATGCAAGTCCGCACCGCCCCGACACGCCAGTACGATGTGGCGCGAGAGCTGCGCCGCAGGATCCTCTCCGAGTTTGAGCGGCAGGGGATTGCTTTGAGCGACGTGCAGCGCGTTGAGCTCTTAGGCAGCGAGCAAGTTTCGGAGTCGGTTGCAGACCATGTCGGTAAGGAATAACAAAGGGGGATGAAACGATGGGTCAAGCGTCGCACGAGCAGGTGAATCTGATGCTGAAGCTCTACGAGCTGCGCACGGAGCCGCGGCTGCGCCAGGCCCGGGCCTGGTTCGCGGAGCATTTCGCCGTGTCCTCGCCGGAGGAGTTGATGAAGAAATACCCGCCGGGTAGCGAGGAGAACACAAATATCCGCATGACGACCAGCTATTGGGACATGGTCGCGAGTATCGTCAATCGCGGACTGATTGATGACGACCTTTTTTTTGAAAATACCGGAGAGATCTGGCTGGTGTGGGACCGCATCCGGGGCGTCGCACCGGCCTGGCGGGCGGCGTTCAAGAACCCGCACGTGTTCGCTAACCTGGAAGCGCTGTGCCAGAGGCTTGAGGCTTGGCGCGAAAAGCGCGCGCCAGGCTCAACCGCCGCGATGAGACAGATGTTGGAGCAGATGATGAAGGCCGCCGCCAAATGACCTTGGAAGAGGCGCTGGTGTCGGTGTGGCGTCAGTCGCTCGAGGAAAACGCGAACCTGGTGGAACTCGAAGGCCGGCGTTTTCCTGTGCGCCGCACGCAACGCCGGCGGCTACGCCAGGTGGACTTCGAATTCGCGGGCGAGGCTTTCCGCGGGATCGAACAAAACCCGGAAACCAAATCGCGGTGGGCGGAGTTGGCGCGCGTCGGTCAGAAGGTGATGCAGTTCACTTCCGCCGGGCGCTACCTGGCGAACGTGGCAGCGGGAAAACTCACCTTGTACCGGCGGCCGAGTGCAGCGGCAAAGAACGCGAGCCGGGAGAAGTCCGCGAGCTAGCTTCGCCAAACTGAGGTTCCAGGGACCGGCGTGCTGCCGCCCGGTCGAGCGTGGACAATCTAGGTCGACTCTGCAGATCGCTGAACCAGAGCCGCACCGGTGTTCAATGCCTGCTTGAGCGGCGAGCGCCCTGAATATCGGAGGTCCTCCGGCAGTCTCTTCTTCAGCGCCTGTGCCGCCCGCCACCGGACCGTGCGCTAACGCTGTCCGGGCCCCAACGTGATGCGATCTCCATCCGGCTTGTGAGCCACCTCCAGATTTTCCTCTGGCGTGACCAACTCGACGCGGTTGCGTCCTGCGGCTTTGGCGCGGTAAAGCGCATCATCGGCCATGCGGAGCAGTGCTTTGGCGTCCGCGGCACGCCACTCGCCGGTGGAGACAGCGCCGATAGTGAGCGTCGCCACGATGGCGCTTTCGGCGATCTTCACCGGGTGATTGCTGATCGTGGTCCTGAGGTGCTCGGCGCGGTCGCGGGTCGTAGTGCTGTCGCAGCCGGGCATGACGATAAGGAATTCTTCTCCGCCATAGCGCCCCACTGCGTCATAAACGCGCACGGCACCGGTGAGTCGCCGGGCCGCTTCCTGCAGCACCTCGTCGCCGGCCAAATGGCCGTAGTTGTCGTTGATCTTTTTGAAATGGTCGAGGTCGGCCATCAGAACGCCCAGCGGGGCGGCCTCGCGATGGGCGCGAGCCAGTTCCCGTTGCAGGAAGTCGAGGATGGCGGCGCGATTCCATAGCCCGGTCAGCGCATCGTGGGCGGCCTTGAACTGGAGCACCTCCCGGGTCGCCACCAGGTGATCTTCCAAGTCCAGGATGCGTTTGCCCGTGCGCAGGCGCGCTTGCAGCTCCTGCGGGTGGAAGGGCTTGGTCAGGTAGTCGTCGGCGCCGGACTCCAGCCCATCGACCACGTCGAACTTCTCTCCCTTCGCCGTTAACAGCAGGATGTAGACGTACGCTTGCGTGACGCGCTTGCGCACCCTCCGGCACACCTCCACGCCGTCCATTCCGGGCATCATCCAGTCGAGCACGGCCATTCGCGGAGCCTCCCCGCCTTCCAGGATCTCCCAAGCCTCGGCACCATCCTTGGCCACAACAACCTCGTAGCCCCATTTCTTGAGGAATGATTCGAGCATCCGCCGCAGGACTGGGTCGTCTTCGGCGACGAGGATCCTCACCGCGCAACCCCCTGGCAGGTATCTTCGAGCAATAGTCTTAGCCGCTCGATCTCTGCTTCGAGCGCCGCGCAGGCTTCTCCGGCCTGCGCCAGGTCGTCCCCGTGGCCCATCTGCTCGAGACGCAGAGCCGCGGCGGTGGCCGCCGACGCAGCGAAATTGCTCAGTGTGCCCTTGAGCGCATGCGCGGCGCGCTCGAGAGCCTTGGCGTCGCCGCGGGCGAGGGCTTCGCGCACCGCCCCGACCAGCCGGGGACAATCCTCTAGAAAGAGTGCCACCAGTTCCCCGAGCAGGTCGGTGTCTCCCTCCACGTGCGCCAGAGCCGCGGCCCGGTCCAGCACCTCGTCGAACTCTGCGGCAGCGTTCGGCGCGGGTGCCGCAGGTTCCGCCGGACTCTCGGCTTGCGGCGCGGCGTGCCGCTCAATCTCCCTGAATAAATCCTCGGCTCGGACTGGTTTCGCTACATATCCATCCATACCTGCCTCCAGACAACGCTCCCGGTCACCCTTCATCGCGTGGGCCGTCATAGCGATGATGGTTGTGTGTTTTCCATACGCTTTTTCCCGTTGCCGGATTGCTGCAGTCGCCTCGAGGCCATCCATCTCCGGCATCTGGATGTCCATCAGGACGACGTCGAATCCCTCGAACGTTGACTTTTCCAAAGCCTCCAGCGCTACCTTTCCGTTGCCTGCCACCACAACCTTGTGGCCGCGTTTCTCGATCAGCCGGCCGGCGAGTCGCTGGCTCGTGGCGTTATCCTCGGCGACAAGAATGCGCAGCACACGTCGGTCGGCGCGCACGGGCGTCGAGCTGACCCGCTCTCTCGGCCCGGCCTCCTGTGGCCGCTGCCCGAGAACCGCCACGATGGCATTGAAGAGGTCCGACTGCATAATGGGTTTGATGAGGTAGGCCGCCACGCCCGGTCTGGCTAGCGCACTCCATCAGCCAAATTCAGGCCTGGGATCAGGGTTTTGAGGGTGCAGAATCAAGCAGTTGCAACCCGACAGAGATACGCCCATCCTCGCGCACCGCTCTGACTGTTCCGATTGCGCCTGACGTGCGCCGATCTGAAACAATGCCGGGCTGCGGGGTCTTCCAGGCCAGCACATAGAAAACGGAGCCGGCAGGGGACGGCTCAGCACCTGAGACGATGCCAAAACCGCTGGTCTTGGTGCGAGCCAATAGTTGCTGGACCGGAGGATTGACAAATGCAGAGCCCGGGAATACGCTCCGTGGCGATTGCTTGGTTCAAGTTCCTGGGTGTGAATTTCCGGCCGGGTTTCCGCCCATCACGGTGGAGTTCTGAACTCGAAGGAGTTTAAGCCCGATGCTCACCTCCTTTGATACGGCGTCGCATGACGCGTCTGTTTCTTCCTCATTGGCCACAGTCTTCCGGGGCAAACTCTGCGATACGCTTTTGCGCAACCGCAGCACCATTACCTTCGACAAGGGTGCCATCATTTATGACGCCGGCGACAAAGGCCGCACGTTTTTCTTCGTGAGGCGAGGCGTTGTAAAGGTGGGAATCGTGACGGGCGACGGTCATGAAATCATCTACGACCTCCGCAAAGAAGGCGATGTAGTAGGCGAACTTTGCGCCTATGAATCCGTGCGTCGCGACCGCGCCGTTGCGCTGGAACCAACCGAATTGATGGCCGTGCCTTTTGATGAGATCCTTGACAGCTTGCAGAAAAATCGGGCCGTCCTCCAAGAGATTTTGGAGGTCATCTGCCGCTCTCTCTCGGGTGCGTACGATCAGGCTGATCTGCTGTCCTCTGGCGATACGGTCCATCGGCTCATCAAGGTGTTGCTGAAACTTGCGGACCAGCTCGGTCGCCCTGCCGGCCACTTGGTCGAGATCGGCGCCTATCTGACTCAGGAAGAGATTTCCCAGATGATGGCAGCGAGCCGAGAAAGAGTTTCCGGCGTCCTCAATCTCCTTCGGAATCGCGGCATGGTGGAATACTCGCGAGGCGGTCATCTTCTTCTGGATATAAAAGCCCTCAAGAAATACCAGGGGTAAGCCAGCTTGGCCGGTGTCTTTGCCACTGGAGCGCGTTGCACCCAATGTTACGGGCGTAACTGACATTTCCGAGCGAAGAATGATAAGTGGCAACCCCAAAGCTCGCAGGGGGCCGACGATCCCCGGAACACGTCGGAGGAGAGAGGTTCGCGATGTGGAATAGGACGAAGTTTTTTCCGGTGTCGCTCGTACTGGCGGCAGGGCTCACACTCCTGCTCTGGCTGAGTGGGGAACGTTCATCCGATATCACTGCCAGTGCTTTTTGGCGGGATGAACAGTCTCAGTCCAAGGAACAAAAGGCAGCCTCTTCAGAATTCGACGGTGTGATTCACGCGCACGCCCGACAGATGATGGAAAGCGGCAGGAAAGTCTTTCGCTACGACACCTTTGGTAGCGAGGCCTTCTGGGGTGACGCGCTACAGCTACACAGGGCCCTTGCCGGCGAGAAGAACGGCGGTGTCGGAGGCGGTGTGAGCCCCAAGACCGCGCTGTCAGCCGGCCTCAAGGTGGATGTGGACGCTCTACCCGATTCGCTGAAGCAGCAGCTCAAGGAAGGAAGGGTCGACCTAAATGATCCCGCGATCACACTCGCTTTGCTCAAACTGAACGCGGTGGTCGGTGTCACCGGCTTTTTTGATGAAAAAGGAAGCCTGCGGTCGATGGGCCTTCAGTGCGCCTTCTGTCATTCAACTGTCGATGACTCGTTGGCGCCTGGCATCGGAAGGCGACTCGACGGCTGGGCCAACCGTGACCTGAATGTCGGCCTCATCGTATCCCTTTCTCCGAACCTCAAGCCTTTCACCGACCTCCTCGGGGTCGACGTCGCAACGGTGAAGAAAGTGTTCAACAGTTGGGGCCCGGGCCGATTCGACGCCGAGCTCGACAAGGACGGAAAAGCCTTCCGGCCGGACGGCGGGCAGGCAGGAACCCTCATCCCGCCCGCGTTCGGCCTTGCGGGCGTGAACCTGCATACCTGGACGGGCTTCGGATCGGTCACCTACTGGAATGCCTACGTCGCGGCGACAGAAATGCACGGCTCAGGCACGTTCTTCGACGCGCGCATCAACAACAAGGAGCAATACCCGGTCGCCGCGAAGAGCGGCGCTGGCAACACGCGGGGCACGCCAGATCAGGTCACCTCGAAGCTGGCTGCCCTTCACTTCTATCAACTCGCCATCCCGGCGCCAAAACCACCCGAGGCTAGCTTTGACAAGGAGGCGGCTAGGCGTGGGAAAGGGATTTTCAGCAGCAAGGCGAAGTGTGCGAGCTGTCACGTTCCCCCTCTCTTTACCGAGCCGGGAAACAACTTGCACGCTCCCAGCGAGATCGGCGTGGATTCTTTCCAGGCCGATCGGTCGCCGACTCACATGTATCGCACGGCGCCACTCGCAGGACTCTGGACTCACGTGAAGGGCGGCTTCTACCATGACGGGCGCTTTGCGACTTTGCGGGACGTCATCGAGCACTACAACAACTTCCTTAAGCTGGGCCTGACTGAGCAAGACAGGAACGACCTGGTCGAATACCTGAAGTCGCTCTAGTGGTCACAGTCAGAATCGAGCTCACTGTCACGGCTCGTTAACCGCGGTGATGTTGATTGCGGCAAGTCTCGAGCCCTAAGAGGGCGGTGCGGCGGCTGTGCGACCCGCAGCGACCATAGCATCCGCACCGAAGGATTTGCCAGCTACTGAATGAATCATGAATCTTCCCCAAACCCTAGGATTCGTCGGAACGGGAGTGGTTGCAGGGGCTTATGTGCCCCAAATCTGGCACTTGGTGAAAAAACACTGCTCGGCAGGAATAAGTATACGGGCCTATTTCCTCTGGTTCCTGGCCTCGTTGTTGTTTTTGGTCCACGCCACCATGATTAGAGACATTGTATTTGTTCTTGTTCAGGTTGTGAATCTGATGGCCATCGCCGCCGTTGTGGTTTATGCGAAGCGATATGAGAAGCAGATATGCCTGCTACACCTTGAGAAGTATCGTAAGGAGCTCGAGCAACAGGAAAAGCAAGAACCGTAAACTGCGCGACGCGGTCACTGCGACGCGAGCTGCCGTCGCCGGTGACGCACAGACCCATTCGCCACGACCAGCGCTACAGCGACCAGAGGCGCTAGGGTCACCAGCGCGGGCCGTCGGGCCTGGATGATGCTGCTGGCTACCGCGGCAAGGACGTAGATGATGAATACAGCGGCCTGAAGTCTTGCGGTATGCTTCCTCTGAGGCGGCTGAGATGCCGGAGCGACCGCGCCTTCAGGGGATTTTGCAGCGGAAGATAGATCTGCCGCGCCTATCCAGCCAACCAGTCCAGCCACGAAGCTCGTCAGAGTGCCTGTGATGTAGGTCGTCGCGATCCCGGGGACATTGAGATGGCGAATCGCAGCGCTCTGGATCCCCATGGCGACCGCGGACAGCGCAATCAGAGCGTAAACGACTCCTCCATTTGGCACCGCCCAGGGAAAGTGCCAAGCAAGGGCAAAGATGCCGAGGACGACTCCTTCCACAGCAAGAGCCGCAGTGACGCCGGGAGGCCAGTCTCCTCCCTTATGGGCTCGCTCGACGATCATTGCTCCTATAGCAGCGCCGATTGCAAACCCTGCCAGAGCGACAACCGACCGCAAGGCCGCAAAACCTTGCCCCTGCCCAATGGCCAGGCCGAGCAACACTGCGTTTCCCGTCATGTTCGCTGTGAAGACGCGGCCGAGGCCCAGATAGCTGATCGCGTCTACGCTGCCGGCGGCCCAGGTGAGCATCAGGACCATGGCATCTCTTCCACCGAGAGAGAGCGATCGAGGCCGGCCCTTAGCCCTTCCCCTTTCGATGTCTTGACTGTTCCTCATTTCCTGGACTCTCGATGCGCTGGAAATGCATGGACCCTGACAAGCACGAAACCTGGATTGCCTTTGCCCATCTCTATTCGGGAGAGCGCGAAGCGAACCGGGGCAATTCTACTGCAATCGGACCTTTGACGTCGGTCAGGCAATGTGTGCCGGGACAACCGTAAAGCATCCTGGTCCATCTCCCCGAGCAGGCCGGGAATCAGACCGCACAAGCCGACTCAGAATGCTTGCGAGCTGCCCGCAACAGCCGGAAACACATGCATCGTGTTAGTGGAACTGACAGTGCGGAGCCACGGGATGTTGGCTGGAGTTCCGAAATCAGACCGCGCAAATTCTTAACACCTGCTCAGTCCGCCGGCCTTGGCTTCGGTGACATCGGTTCCTGCCCCTCGGAGTGCGCGCGACGCCGGCGACTCGCCCACAACCGAAGTCGGTCAAGGTACAGGTAGATCACCGGCGTCGTGAATAGCGTGAGCATCTGACTGACAATCAGTCCGCCGACGATGGTGATGCCCAACGGGCGGCGAAGTTCAGAGCCGGTCCCGGTGCCAAGAGCCAACGGCAGACCGCCGAGCAGCGCCGCCATCGTGGTCATCATAATGGGCCGGAAGCGCAGCAGACAGGCCTGGTAGATGGCCTCGACCGGCGACCTGCCTTCGCTGCGCTCTGCGTAGAGCGCGAAGTCGATCATCATGATCGCGTTCTTCTTCACGATCCCAATCAGCAGGATAATTCCGATCAGGCCAATCACGTTCAGTTCGTTGTGAGACACCAGCAGCGCCAGTAGCGCGCCCACCCCGGCGGAAGGCAGCGTTGAAAGGATGGTGAGGGGATGGATGTAGCTCTCGTAGAGTACTCCCAGAACGATATAAACCGTCACCAGCGCCGCCAGAATCAGCCAGGGCTCACTGGCGAGAGAGCTTTGGAAAGCAGCCGCAGTTCCCTGGAAGCTCGGATGAATGCTGGCCGGAAGATTGATGGCTCGCCCCGCATCTTCGATGGCAAGCGTCGCCTGGCCCAGGGAGACGCCAAGCGCAAGATTGAAAGACAGGGTGACCGACGGAAATTGTGCCTGGTGATTCACCGCGAGCGCCGTGTTCGAGGGCTGGTAGTGGGTGAAGGCGGACAGCGGGACCTCCACTCCGGTGGACGACCGAACATAAATGCTCCCCAGCGCATCGGGACCTTGTCCAAAGCGCGGGTCGACCTCCATCACGACGTGATACTGATTCAGTTGGCGATAGATGGTCGAGACCTGTCGCTGGCCGAATGCGTCATAGAGGGCGTTATCGATCGCTTGCGGTTGAACGCCCAACCGGGAAGCGGTATCGCGATCGATCACCAGGCGCGCTTCCAGGCCGCGGTTTTGCTGGTCCGTCGCGACGTCGCGCAACTCGGGAAGGCTGCGTAATGCCTGCAGTACCCGCGGCGCCCATGCATTCAGCTCTGCCAGATCCTCCCCCTGGAGCGTGTACTGGTATTGTGAGCTGCTCTGGCGGCCGCCAATTTGAAGATCCTGTGCGGTCTGGAGAAACAGCGTGGCTCCCGGAACCACGGCCAGCTTCCCCCGCAGCCGATTGATGACCTGGTCCGCTGTCATCTTCCGCTCATTCAGTGGTTTCAAGATGATGAACATCCGCCCTGTGTTCGACGCCGAGCTGCCGCCCGCGAAGCCGGTGGCCGTGCTCACCGCCGGATTCTTCATCACAATGTTGACGAACTGGGACATCTTCTCGCGCATCGCCGCGAATGAGATGTCCTGCGCCGCCTGGACCGAGCCCGAGAGTCTGCCCGTGTCCTGCTGCGGGAAGAAGCCTTTGGGAACAATCACGTACAGATAAATGCTCAAGCAAGCCGTTGCAATGGTGATGGCGAGAGTCAGCGGCTGATGCTTCAGGACCCATTGCAGGCTCCTTCGGTAGGCTCCAAGGATTCGCTTGAAGATGCCTTCACTGAACCGGTACAGCCTTCCGTGCTGTTCCTGATCGAGCCGCCGGAGAAACTTCGCACACATCATCGGCGTGGTGGTCAGCGACACCAGCAGGGACACCGCAATCGCCACGCTGAGGACCACGGCAAACTCGCGAAAGAGGCGGCCGATGATGCCGCCCATCAATAGAATGGGTATGAAGACCGCCACCAGCGAGGTGCTCATCGAAAGCACCGTGAAGCCGATTTCGCGGGCCCCTCGATAGGCTGCCTGCACCGGACCCAGGCCCTGCTCGAGGTAGCGCGTGATGTTTTCCAGCACGACGATCGCATCGTCCACGACGAAACCCGTGGAAATCGCCAGCGCCATCAGCGAAAGGTTATCGAGGCTGTAGCGCAGCAGGTACATCACGGCGAATGTTCCGATCAGGGATAACGGCACGGCGATGCTGGGGATGAAGGTTGCCCGGGGACTGCGAAGGAACAGGAAAACGACCAGCACCACCAGCACGATCGAAATGACCAGGGTGCGTTCGGTATCCGCCACCGAGGCGCGGATCGTCGTCGTACGGTCCAGAACGACGTCCAGTGAAATGGATGGTGGGATCGAGGCCTGGAGAAGAGGCAGGATTGCCCGCACGCGGTCCACCGTGCCGATGATGTTCGCGCCCGGCTGGCGGAACAGAATGATCAGCACCGCAGGTTTGCCGTTGGCCAGTCCGATGTTCCGGATGTCCTCGACCGAATCCTGAACGTCCGCCACATCGCCCAAGCGAACCGTGGCTCCTTTGTTGTAGGCAATGATGAGATTGCTATACTCGTCGGCGCGCTTGAGCTGGTCGTTATCCGTGATGACCCATGCGTTGACCGCGTCCGACACCTCTCCTTTGGGCCGATTGGCATTGGCGGCTCCCAATGCCGCGCGGACACGCTCGAGACCGATTCCCAGCTTGTTCAGCAGCGTGGGATTCACCTCGGCGCGGACGGCGGGACGCGCGCCTCCGCCTACAAAGACCTGTCCGACGCCTTCCACCTGCGCCAGCTTTTGAGCCAGGATGGAATCCGCCGCGTCGTAGATGCGCGGAAGGGCGATCGTGTCCGACGTCATCGCCAGAATCATGATGGGTGCGTCCGCCGGATTGACCTTGCGATACCCCGGGTTATTCGGCAGGTTCGCCGGAAGTTGTCCCCGGGCGGCGTTGATTGCCGCTTGCACATCGCGGGCCGCCCCATCAATGTTTCGGTTCAGGTCGAACTGTAAAGCGATGTTCGTCGAACCGAGCTGGCTCGTCGACGTCATCTGTGTCACGCCGGCGATTCGGCCGAACTGACGCTCCAGCGGGGTAGCCACGGCGGAAGCCATGGTTTCGGGGCTGGCGCCGGGCAGGCCAGCGGAGACCTGGATCACCGGATATTCAACTTGCGGCAAAGATGCAACCGGGAGGAAACGAAAGGCGAGCGCCCCCGCCAGCAACAACGCCAGCGCCAACAAGGATGTTGCGACCGGTCGTCTGATGAATGGAGCCGAGATATTCACCGGCTACTCCGCCGACGAAGGCTCTTCGATCGGATTGCCGATCCGGAAGCGCGCCAATCGATTGGCTAGCCGGTCGAACGTCAAATAGACAACGGGGGTTGTGTACAGCGTGAGCAACTGGCTCAGCAATAGCCCGCCGACAATCGTGATGCCGAGCGGGTGGCGAAGCTCGGATCCGGTGCCGGTGCCCAGCGCCAGGGGCAGTCCCGCGAGCAGTGCCGCCATGGTCGTCATCATGATGGGCCGGAAACGCAGCAGGCAAGCCTGGAAGATCGCCTCGTCCGGAGGTCTGCCTTGGCGTTCCCTCTCGAGTGCGAAGTCAATCATCATGATGGCGTTCTTTTTCACAATGCCGATCAGCAGGATGATGCCGATGAGCGCCACGACGGTGAGATCGTTGCGCGTCAGCAGGAGAGCAAGGATGGCGCCCACTCCGGCAGAAGGCAGCGTGGAGAGGATTGTGACCGGATGGATATAGCTCTCGTACAGTATCCCCAACACGATGTAGACGGTCACCACCGCGGCCAGGATCAGCCAGGGCTCGGACGAGAGCGAATTGCGGAAGGCTGCCGCCGTTCCCTGAAAGCTGGAATGAATGCTGGCCGGCATGCCGATTTCGCGTTCGGCGCCTTCAATGGCAAGGGTGGCCGCACCGAGCGATACACCGGCCTTCAGATTAAAGGAAAGCGTGACCACCGGGAACTGCCCCTGGTGGTTGATGGCCAACGAAGCGCTGGAAGGCTGGAAGCGGGTGAAGGCCGCGAGAGATACCTGAGTGCCGTTGCTCGATCGGACGTAGATATCTTTGAGCGCGTCTGGATTCTGCCGAAAGCGCGGATCGACCTCGAGCACCACGTGGTACTGGTTCAACTGGGTGAAGATTGTGGAGATTTGCCTCTGGCCGAAAGCGTCGTAGAGAGTATCGTCAATCGTCTGCGGGAGAATTCCCAACCTCGATGCGGTGTCGCGGTCGATGACCAAATCTGCCCGGAGGCCGCGATTTTGCTGATCGCTGGCCACATCGAGCAGCTCCGGCAGGGCGCGCAACTTGGCGAGGAGCTTCGGCGCCCACTCATTCAACTCCTGGATATCCGCATCCTCGATCGAGTATTGGTACTGCGTGCGGCTGATGCGATCTTCCACTGTCAGGTCCTGCACCGGCTGCATATAAAGTGTGACGCCTTCGATCTTGGCCAGCCCCAGTTGTAACCGCCGGATGATCTCGGACGCCGTGGCGTTTCGCTGGTCGCGAGGCTTCAGGTTGATCTGGATCCGCCCGCTGTTCGGAGTCGTGTTCGTGCCATCGATGCCAATGAAGGAGGAAAGGCTGACCACATCGGGATCCTTCAGAATGGCTCGCGCGAGCGTTTGCTGCCGCTCGGCCATGGACGCGAACGATACCGATTCCGGGGCCTCCGAGATGCCGAGGATGACGCCGGTGTCCTGCACAGGGAAAAAGCCCTTCGGTACGACCACATACAACAGCAGGGTGAGGACCAGCGTGCCGACGGTCACAACCAGGGTCGCTGTCTGGTGCTGAAGCACCCATTTCAGCGTGGAGCCGTAGAACTCGATCACGCGCTCGTACGCCCTTTCCGAAGCGCGAAACAGGCGTCCCTGCCGCGCGGGGTCCTTCTGCTTGAGCAACTTCGCGCACATCATCGGCGTCAGCGTCAACGAGACAACCGCAGACACTAGAATCGTTACCGCCAGGGTCACCGCAAACTCGCGGAACAATCGCCCGACGATGTCTCCCATGAACAGAAGCGGAATCAGCACTGCGATCAGGGAAACGGTCAACGATACGATCGTGAAACCGATCTGCCCCGAACCCTTCAGCGCCGCCTCCATCGGTGAGTCGCCCTGTTCGAGGAAGCGGTCAATGTTCTCGATCATGACGATGGCGTCGTCCACTACGAATCCCGTCGAGATCGTCAGCGCCATCAGGGAGAGGTTGTTTAAGCTATAGCCCAGCAGATACATGACCCCGAATGTGCCCACCAACGAAAGCGGCACAGCCACACTGGGGATCACCGTCGCGGAGAGGTTCCGCAGAAACAGGAAGATCACCATCACCACCAGCGCGACGGTGAGCATCAGTTCGAACTGGACGTCTCGCACCGAGGCGCGGATCGTCTGCGTGCGGTCCGTCAGGATGGCGACTTTGACGGCCGCAGGCAGGGAGGCCTGGATCTGGGGCAGCAACGTCTTGATCCGGTCCGCCACGCTGATGATATTTGCGCCCGGCTGGCGCTGAATGTTGACAATCACCGCCGGCGTCTGATTCATCCAGGCGGCTTGCTTGGTATTCTCCACGCCATCGATCACGGTGGCCACGTCGGAGAGGCGCACCGGTGCGCCATTGTGATAGGCAATGATGATGGGACGATATTCATCACTCGATACCAATTGATCGTTCGCCCCGATCGTGTAGGACTGGCGCGAGCCGTCGAGCACGCCTTTGGCCTGGTCGACGTTTGTTTGCGCCAACGCTATCCGCAGGTCCTCCAGGCTCAGTCCGTAGGACGCCAGCGCCTTCGGGTTTGCCTGGATGCGTACCGCCGGCTTTTGGCCGCCGCTGATCGAAACCAGTCCGACGCCGGGAAGCTGCGAGATTTTCTGCGCCAGCGCTGTGTCGGCGAGGTCCTCCACTTTGGAAAGCGGCAACGTCTCAGAAGTCAGGGCGAGGGTGAGAATCGGCGCATCGGCGGGATTGACCTTGCTGTAGATGGGTGGATTCGGCAGATCCCGCGGCAGAAACGTCGTCGCTGCATTGATGGCGGCTTGAACCTGTTGCTCGGCCACGTCAATGTTCTGGTCGAGGTTGAACTGCAGAGTGATGAGCGAGCTGCCCAGGGAGCTCGTGGAGGTCATCTGGCTGAGACCCGGCACCTGGCCGAACTGGCGTTCCAATGGGGCCGTTACCGAGGACGCCATCACCTCGGGGTCCGCCCCGGGATAGAAAGTGACGACCTGGATGGTCGGGTAATCCACCTGGGGCAGGGCGGAGACGGGAAGCTGCCGGTAAGCGACGATGCCCACCAGCAGCAAACCGATCATCAGCAATGACGTGGCGACGGGCCGGAGAATGAACAGCCGGGAGGGATTCATGGCGTCGGTGTACCCGAAGATTGTGCCGGACGATTGCCCGGAGCACTGCCAGCGCGCGGTTCGATCTTGCTGCCGGCCTGGAGTTTGTCCTGACCGTCCGTCACGACGATTTCGCCCGGAGAGATCCCCCGGTCAACGGCGGCGAGGTTTCCCTGTGTGAGAGCGACCGACACAGGTCGAACTTCGACCGTTTTGTCCGACTTGACCACGTAAACGTACGTTCCTTGAGGCCCGCGCTGGATCGCGGCGGCCGGCATAACGGTACTGCTCTTCCGCACCTCCAGCATGAGGCGCACATTCACAAACTGGTTCGGCCACAGCGCGTCATCTTTGTTGTCGAATACTGCTTTGAGCCGCCCCGTGCCGGTGGACTGATCGATCAAGTTGTCGATGGTTTGCAAAGTGCCGGTGGCCAACTTTGTCTGGTCATCGCGGCTGTATGCCTCTACGGGCAGCGGGCTGCGTCTCAGATGGCTGGCGACGTTTGGAAGATTGTCTTCCGGCAGTGTAAAGATCACCGCGATCGGCTGAAGCTGGGTGATGACCAGCAGGGGATTTTGATCCGATGCATGGACCATGTTTCCCGGATCCACTTGCCGAAGACCGATCCGTCCGCTGACCGGCGCCGTGATGTGACAGTAGATGATCTGTAGTTTGGCGTTGTCGATCTGCGCCTGGTCGACGCGCACCGCCCCTTCCAGTTGCTCTGCCAGCGCGCGCTGCGTGTCATATTGTTGCTGGGAGATGATTCCCTGAGAGACAAGCTCCGCATATCGGCCCACGTTCAGCTTGACATCTCGAAGCTGCGCCTGATCTCGGTACAGCGCGCCCTGCGCCTGACTCAACTGGACTTCGAACGGGCGGGGATCAATGATCGCCAACAATTCACCCCGGTTGACGCGCTGCCCCTCCTTGACCGTAACCTGCATGAGCTGTCCGTCGACCCGGCTTTTCACCCCCACCGTATTGAAGGCTGTGACCGATCCCAGCCCGGTCAAATACACCGGCATGTCCTGGTTCTGGACCGTCGCCACGGCCACCGGCACAGTTGGGCCCGTGCCCGCTTTGACGGTTGCCGGCTTCGGGTCGGCGCTCTTGCAGCCCACCCCGCATGCACACAGAAGCAGCAGGATTCCAACTGGAAGAAGTCGTTTCACCATAGCTCTTTGCGCACCGTCGGCAACCTCGGATGGCAAGAGAAAAGCATCCCGCTCCTTGCATTCGGAATGCAAAGTGCCGGAATCGTTTTTGCTTCCCTGACTTTTCACGCAGGAAGTGCCGTCGTGATTTCGAATATAGATAAAGTGTTGGACGCGCCGACCCTTCTCTCCGGTTACGGCCAATCTCAATCTCGGCGAGCAGCACGTGGATCGTCCAGCCAAGCGCTGAATGCGACGTGTCAACACCACGCAGTTCAGGGACGCCTCCGAGTTTTTCGGCCAAGTGTAGTTTATACAGAAGACCCGGAAGCCTGCAATGCCGCCTGGCAGCGCCAGCGCATGACTACCGATTGTTGGATGATTTGGAGGCGCGGGTGGGATTTGAACCCACGAATGGAGGTTTTGCAGACCTCTCCCTTGGGCCTCTTGGGTACCGCGCCGGGTGAAAGCCAGTATAGCGGAATCGGCAGAGCTTGTCAGGGCGACGCCGCTCGAGCTTGGCTCGATTGCGGATTCGCCGCAGGGCCGAGCGGCGTCACTGCTGCGCCGTGGCCACTTGAGCTTCGCGGAGGAAGCGCGCCGACTCTTCGGGCGGCGTGGGACAGATGTAGAAGCCGGTGCCCCACTCGAAGCCGGCCACCTTGGTGAGCTTGGGCATGATCTCGAAGTGCCAGTGGTAGTGCTCGTTGCTCTCCTCGCCGATCGGCGAGGTGTGGATCATGAAGTTGTACGCGGGCCGGTCGAGCACGGCGTCCAAGCGCGCCAGGTTGTCCTTGAGCACCCGGGCCAGGCTGGAAAAAACAGGACTCTGGTTATTTTCAAACGCCGAGCTGTGCTGCTTGGGAAGCAGCCAGGTCTCGAACGGGAACCGCGGGGCGTAGGGCGCCAGTGCGATGAAGAGTTCATTTTCGGTGATGACGCGCACGCCGGTTTCGATCTCCTGGCGAATCATGTCGCAGAAGATGCAGCGTTCCTTCTCCTGGTAATAGCGCCTGGAGCTATCCACCTCCTCGCGCACGCGCTTGGGCACGATGGGCAGGGCGATCAACTGCGAATGGGTGTGCTCGAGCGACGCCCCGGCGGCCTCGCCGTGGTTCTTGAAGATCAGGACGTAGCGGAAGCGCTTGTCGTTCTTCAGATCGAGCATGCGGTCGCGGTAGACCCACAGCACCTCTTCGACGGCTTTCTCCGGCAGCGTCGCCAGGGTGCTGGAGTGGTCGGGCGTCTCGACGATCACTTCGTGCGCCCCCACTCCGTTCATCTTGTCAAACAGGCCTTCGCCTTGGCGGTCGAGTTCGCCCTCAATGCCGAGCGCCGGAAACTTGTTCGGCACCACACGCACGCGCCATCCGGAGCTATTCGGCCCGCCGCCGTTGCGGCCATACGCCAGGATCTCCGGAGGGGTCTTATCCTCGTTGCCGTAGCAGAACGGGCAGAAACCCTTCCCCTGGATCTGAACGCTTTCGCGGACAAAGTCCGTCGGCCGCTTGGCGCGATCGGTCGAAATGATCACCCAGCGGCCGGTAATCGGGTCCTTGCGAAGTTCGGGCAACGCTTCCTCCTCGGCCTGTCTCAGGATTCTTTTATTTCGCCGGGACGGCGCACTCTCTTCATCTTAACGAGCACGCCTTCGCACTGCAACTCCGTAATCGAGGCCTCTCCGCCTAGTCAGCAGCACCGAAGGCGCCCCGGTGCAGACGCGCGACGGGCCGCCGGCCTGGACGGCTCTCGATGGCCAGCACGTCAAACCGGCAGGTTGCCTCGGCGATCCGCCGCTCGGTCAGGAAATGCCGGGCCATGCGCGAAAGATGCCGGCGCTTTTCGGTCGTCACCGCCTCTTCGGGTTTGCCGAACGCCTCCGAAGCGGCCGCTCTCGTCTTCACCTCGATGAAGGCCAGCACCGGCCCGTCGTAGCCGACCAGGTCAATCTCGCCCTTGATCCCCGGCACGATGAAATTGCGCGCAATCATTACGTAACCGTGGCGGCGCAAGAACCAGTACGCGTAGGTCTCGCCGCGGATGCCGGTCTGGCGCGCCTGCTGCCGGGCTGAAGCCGCGTCGTTGCGCAATCCTTTGCGCGCCGCAAAGTTCACCAGACCGAAAATCATTCGCGCAAAAACAGGCATGATGAGCAGGACCTATTTCAGCACTTCCAACTCAAACTCCAGCACCTTCCCCCGAACAACGAAGCAGAGGTAATGCTCCCAGAAGCGCCGCACCCAGCCGAGATGGTTCACCAGGAACTCGAATCCCAGCGCCTTCCAGAACCGCAGCAGCTTGATGCGCACGCGGCGCTCGCGGAAGCGTACCCGCGTGTACCAGCTAGCCTCGCCGTGCAAGCCCTCGGGATAAAAATAGTAGAACGAGTAGCTCGTCAGGTGCCAGCGGTGCGTTGGATCACAGAATGAGCTGTAATCGGTGTAATGCGGCGTAATCAGATAGACGATGCCGCCCGAGCGGGTGATGCGGTGAAACTCCTCCATCGTTTGAATCACGTCGGCCACGTGCTCGATCACGTGTGAAGCCCGGACCCGGTCGAAGGAGTCATCGGCAAACGGCAGCGCGCCGCGGTCGATATCGCAGATCACGTCGGCAGCAGTGTTGGGATTCCGATCGATGCCGATGGCTCCGGGAAGCTTGTGGGGGCCGCAACCCACGTCCAGGATGCGCGGTAACTCGCGGTTCGCCATTTCTCAAGCAGGGCAATTTATCACAGATGACGCGCGCGCCGCGAACAGGAGATGGAGCCTCGGAAGTCGGGCGAGCAAGGAAACTGGCTCCCGGCGTTTCGACCGCTGGATTGACCTCTCTGCTTCCTCAGACAGTTTTTTCAACTTCACTGAGACACGCATCGAGGGTGCGCAGGGCGAAGTCGGCCTGTTCCTGTTCGATCAGCAACGGCGGCGATAGCCGCAGCGTATTCTCGCCGGCGCCGAGCACCAGCAATCCCTTCGCAAACGCCAGTTCCACCAGGCGGTCGCGGAGGTCCGGCGCTCTTTCTTTGCTCTTCTGGTCGCGCACGATTTCGACCCCGATCATCAGCCCCTTGCCGCGGATGTCGCCGACGATCTCGTGCCGCTCGCGCCAGCCGGCGATGCGTCCAAAAATGAACTCGCCCATGCGGCGCGCATTTTCCATGTACTCCCGCTCGATCAGGTCCAGGGTCGCAAGCGCCGCAGCGATGCACACCGGGTTGCCGCCGAACGTGGAGGCATGCGCGCCCGGCTTCCAGTCCATTACGCTGGAGCGCGCAATCATCGCGCCCAGCGGCATGCCGGAGGCGATGCCTTTTGCTACGCAGATGATGTCGGGCTCCAGGCCAGCATGATCGCCGGCCCACCACTTCCCGGTGCGGCCCATTCCGCTCTGCACTTCATCGGAGACCAGCAGGATGCCGTACTTCCGGCAGATGCGCTGCAATTCCCGCAAAAACTCCGCCGGCGCAGGCACGTAGCCGCCTTCGCCCTGGATGGGCTCGACAACGATGGCCGCCACCTCCTCCGGGTCCACGATCTTCTTGAAAATTTCGCGCTCGAGCACACTGGCGCACTCGGTGCAGCACGATTCCGCCTGCAGCCCGTACGGGCAGCGGTAGCTGTTGGGGTACGCGATGTGAAACACGCCCGCCAGCAGCGTGCCAAATCCCTTGCGCTGCACTGCCTTCGACGCCGTCAGCGATAGCGAGCCCATGGTGCGGCCATGGAAGCCTCCGTAGAAGGCGATTAGCTTTTCGCGCCTCGTGTGGTACCGAGCGAGCTTTATAGCCGCCTCCATGGCTTCCGTGCCGGAGTTGCCGAAGTAAACCCGCTTGGGCTCCTTGCCGGGAGCGATGCCGGCGAGCCGCTCGGCCAGCTCGGTCAGGACCGGATAATAGAAGTCCGTACCGGACATGTGGATCAACTCGGCCGCCTGTTTCTGGATCGCTGCGACCACTTTCGGGTGGCAGTGGCCGGTTGAAACCACGGCAATGCCAGCGGCAAAATCCAGGAACACGTTGCCGTCCACGTCTTCCACCATCGCGCCGCGGCCTGTCTTGGCCACCAGCGGATAGCTGCGCGTATACGACGGCGAAACGTACTGTTTGTCGAGCCGCAGCACCTCTTTCGCCGCGGGCCCTGGCAACGCAGTGATCAGCCGCGGCAGCTTTGTGGCCATCTTGGTATCGATCTTGGTTTCAATCATTGCTTCCTCTCAGGTGTTTGTCCGAGCAGCCTGCTTGGATTCGGGCGGCTGGCTGGCGGTCGGTGTCGGACTGCAGGGAGTTCGCCGCGAGCAGAGGAAGAGTGCGTTAGTCCACGCCGAAGAGGTTGGGGCGGTCCCGAGCCGGGAGGGTGTGCGGGGGCACCGCGTTTGTCAGGGGACGCATCACTTGCGTTTCCAGCGGACACCGCCGTCGCGGGTGTCCTCAAGAAGAATACCACGGTCCGCAAGCTGCTGGCGCAGGCGGTCCGCCAATTGGTAATCACGCCGGTTGCGAGCGGCCTCGCGCTCGGCCACCAATGCTTCGATCGCAGCGTCGGTCAACGCGGCTTGGCCGGCGTCAAAGCCGATAGCGCGCAGCTTCGCGGCGTCGTCGTCAGCGAGCAGGGCGAATATGGAGTCGAATTTCTCCATCGCGGCCAGCACGGCGGTGATATCGCCCTGCCGGAACTCGCCGCGGTCGCTCGAGATATTGACGTCGCGCACCAGGTCGAAGATCGCCGCCAGCGCCACGGCCACGTTCAGATCGTCGGCCAGCCCCTCCCGAAAATCCCGTTCGGCCTGCCCGGCGCGGCCGGCCATGGCTCCGCTTTGTCCCGCAGGAAATTTTTCCGTCTTGAGGCGTGCCACGAAGTTGCGCAGCCGCTCCACAGAGCTCGCCGCCTGCTGCAGCCCCTCCGTGGTGAAATTGAGCTGCCGACGGTAGGGCACCGAAGCCAGCAGAAACCGCAGTGCCGACGGCCGGTGCCCCTGGGCGAACAGATCGCGCAGCGTGAAGAAGTTGCCCCGCGACTTCGACATCTTTTCGCTTTCGATGATCAGGTGCTCCGCATGCAGCCAGTAACGCACAAACGGCTTGCCGGTGGCCGCCTCAGACTGCGCGATTTCATTTTCGTGGTGCGGAAAGGTCAGGTCCACCCCGCCCGTATGGATATCCAGCGTCTCGCCCAGGTATTTCATGGCCATGGCGGAACATTCGATGTGCCAGCCCGGGCGTCCGGGGCCGAGCGGCGTCTCCCAGAAATGCTCGCCGGGCTTGGGCGCTTTCCACAAGGCAAAATCCCGGGCGTCGGCCTTCTCGTAACGGTCCACGTCCACTCGCGCGCCCGCCTGGATGCCGCTCAGGTCGATCTTGGAGAGCTTGCCGTATCCGGGGAACTTCGCGATGCGGTAGTAGATGGAGCCGTCGCTCGTGTAGGTCAGGCTTTTCGCCGACAGCCGCTCGATCAGGCGCACCATGTCGTCAATGTGCTCGGTGGCGCGCACCAGATGCTCGGGCCGCTCGATGCTGAGCGCGCCCATGTCCTCGAGGAACGCCTGGATGTACTTCTCGGTGTACTCGCGGATGCCCACTCCCGCTGCCGCAGCGTTCTGGATGATGCGGTCGTCCACATCGGTCAGGTTCATCACATGAAGGACGTGATAGCCCTCCATGCGCAGGAACCTCCGCAGGATGTCCTGGAAGACGAATGTCCGGAAGTTGCCGATATGGGCGAAGTCATAGACCGTTGGGCCGCAGGTGTACATGCGCACCTCGCTCGGGGTGAGCGGCACAAAGGGTTCCGTGCGGCCGGTCAGCGTATTGTGTAGCAGGATCTCGCCCATGGTTTTCTGTTCCCTGCCTCCTGCCTCTTGCCTCCTTGCTTCCCTGCTCCCGTGCTTGCTTGCCTCCCTGCCTCTGTTCCTCGCGTCCCCGCACCTCACCCGAACACAACGCACGGATGAAAACACAAACGCGCCATTCTAGCCGATGGCCTCGACTCCGGCAATGAAGTGGATTCGCGGGGAGAAGAAGGGGATTTGCGGGTAGTGGGCCACTCTAACGACCGATCCGAACTCGGCGATTCGGCCCCACTTCACAAATCCTACTTTCCGGGAAGCCGCCTTTGCAGGCACGACGGGAGAACAACTTCCCACAAGGCCGTTTCGGGGATCTGAGCTTGCGGGCCATTTGTCCCTTTTGCCGACTTCTCGTCCGCTGAGTCCTGGATCGCTGAGTGGTTGCTAACCAACGAAGATATGGTAATAGTTAGAGGCCGCGTTCCCTTCGTATTACTTGGGCGCTCTCACCAAGGAGGTAAAGAAGAATGGCAATCGATATAGGGATCTTATTGATGCGGGTGTTGTTCGGTGCGGCTATTGCCGCCCACGGGCCGCAGAAACTGTTCGGCTGGTTCGGCGGCTACGGACTCAAAGCCACCGGCGGGTTCTCTGAAACCATCGGCTTCCGCCCGGGGGCGATGTTCGCGGCGGTGGCGAGCTTGAACGAACTGGTCGGCGGCCTGCTGCTGGTGCTCGGGCTGTTCACGCCGGTCGGCGCGACGGCCGTGCTCGTGGCCATGCTCGTTGCGATGGTCAGCGTCCACCTGAAGAACGGATTTTTCGCGACAAACAACGGGATTGAGCTCCCGTTCCTGTATGCCGCGACAGCGCTGGGGATCGCCTTCACCGGAGGGGGGGCAATCTCACTCGACGAATTGCTCGAGCTGCAATTCTTGTCCCAGCCGTTCGTCGTCGGCGGGCTGCTCGTACTCGCTGTCATTGGCTCAGCAGTTACCCTCGCAACGCGTCGGCAGCCTCAGATGTAAACGTCGGGTATGCCGGGTTGAATGGTCGCGGTGAATCATTGCTGCCGGAATCGGTAGAACCTGCTCTGCCGGAGGTTGAGTCTCTGAATTACGCGAAGCGATCAGTCGGGAAGGTTGAGAACGACAATGGTTTGCCGCATCCAAGCACGCAAGATCCACAACATGCGCGACCTCAGAGTGGCAGACTTCTCGATCGCAGCTTTCGCGTCAGCATCACCCTCAAAGGGCTACACGCGTTGCTGGAGACGATTGGCGGGATTGCGCTCCTGATCATCGATCCGCAAACGGTGAGTCGATTCTTGTTGACCGTTCTGCATCAAGAACTCTCCGAAGATCCCCGGGACTTCATAGCCACACACCTGGTCCGTGCTTATCACAGTTTCGGGTCAGTGGCGGAAAACACTTCGCTTCTGTGTATCTTCTCTCGCACGGCGTAGTCAAACTCGTGCTCGTCGTAGCGTTGTTTTGGAACAAACTTTGGGCATACCCATTGATGATCATCATGTTGGCCGCGTTTATCTTCTACCAGCTCTACCGCTTCGCTCTCACCCATTCTCTGGTGATGATTCTCTTAACCTTATTCGATCTCGTCGTCATTGTTCTCACCTGGCTCGAATATGGAAAGCAGAGGGCGCTCCGTCAATTTGATTCGCCCAGGACATCGCAATCCTAGAAGTTGCTCTTGTGCAGGAATCGGGAGGAGGGTCGCCCCCGATAAACACGCTACTCGTAGAAGTGTAACCCCTGACTCCCTCGAAGTCCGCATCCGGGAAGTTTGCGCAGATGTTCGAGGCGTCACAGAGCATCTCCAGAGTTCGCAAGTCCTGGTAAACGCTCTTCCGTGACGATGACTTCGTGCCGGTTCCGCCTCGGCCCGAGCTTGAACTGGCCTATTACCGATTCCCGGGTGGTGTGCCAAGACAGTGTCCAAGCGGCGGCCCGCTAGCACCTTCCGGCCCAGGAACTGGTCGTCATCGCCGTGGGTGAACGCGCGAAAATCGAGCAGGGACTGGCGAAACTGAATCTTTGGATGGCGGGAATTCGCGATGCGGATGGAAAGCTGCAGGCCAAGGGACCGACGCCATGAACGGTCGGTCCTCGATTCTCATCAGGCCGTTGCGCCCGGGCACTCTTACCGCCAGCGGGTAGCGATGAAGAGGAGGTAGCCGGCGGCGAGCGCCAGGATCGTGCCGCGCTCGCTGAAGAATGTCTCACGCCAGGAGTAGCCGGGCGAGGAGCTTAGCGCCGCGCGCAGACGAGTAAGGGTGGGGCTCCAGCGCGGCACGGAAGCTGCGTACTCCTTGTAGCGCTCGCCCATTCGGGCGGCCAGCAGACTTTCCTCCCACGCGACGATTGCGTGGTACCCGAAGCCGAGCACGGCGAGAATCACCGGCAGCATCCAGACAAGTCCCGCGCTTAAGGCGAGCCCGCACCACAGCAGCAGGTTTCCGAGATACAGTGGGTTTCTAACCACCTGAAACGGCCCTGTGACGACCAGCGGGCCGAGGCGATCAGATCTCGTGCGCGAGATCGTGCCGATGTGGCGAACGCTCCAGAGGCGCAGCCCTTCTCCCGCTGCGACCAGCAGAGGACCGAGGCCGGCCCGGACCCAGGGGTCGCTGGTCCGCATCCAGGTGACGGTCAAAAGCGCGACGGCCAGCGGGAGCGGCAGGTAGCTGCGGCGGCGGAACAGCCATTCACCGGTTGGGACCAGCCAGGTTGCGCTTCGGCGCGCAGTAACCGAGCGTTCGTGAGCTTGAGCCATGCGGAAAAAGTATGCCGGGATCATGCCGCGGGTTTGACCGCGTGGACAGTTTACGCTAAATTCGGGCTTCTGTGCTCGTAAATAACGATGGGGGCGTATCTCGCCTTTGAAAGCAGTCGCGACAAAAGAGAAGCCTGTCTCGGTGGTCGAGCTCATCGGCCGAGCGCCGCTCATCATGCTGCGGCGCGCGGACGAGTCTGGGACGATCGAGCTCCACGCGAAGGCCGAGTTCCAGAATCCGGGCAGTTGGTAGTGGGGTCATAAACGACCCCACTACCGCCGCGCGGAGCACGAGGCCAAGCATTCAAAAGCCTGTGTGTTAGGCCGACACGGCGGGGGTTTCCGAATGGACACTCATTGCTGCCAGGCTTTACAGCTCTATTAGGCTGTGCTATCGTCCATCGCTGTAACCGCCGATCCAAGCGCCAGGCGGCTGGGCCACTGTTGAGCGACCCACCCGGGTTTTTGTCGTCCAACCCCTCCACTCGAGGAATTGTAATCCGTCTCTGCCCTGCTCTGCCGCCGGTGGCGGTTCGGAGCCCGGCGACGCACAAGGGGTAGCCTTTGCTCAAGCTGCGCAAAGTCGAACTGGTGGGCTTCAAATCGTTCGTCGAGCGAACGCAGATCACCTTCAGCGGCAGCGGGATCACCTGCATTGTCGGGCCGAACGGCTGCGGCAAATCGAACATCGTGGATGCGGTCTCCTGGGTGCTGGGCGAGCAGAGCCACAAATCGCTCCGCGCCGAGCGCATGGCCGACTGCATCTTCAACGGCACCGCCAAGCGCCCGCCGCTGGGCCTGGCCGAGGTTTCGCTCACCCTGGTGGACTCCGAGCTGGCTGAGGCTGCGGGGAAGGTGTTGGACGGGGTGCTGGATGTGGAGGAGGTAGAGGAGCTAGAGCAACAGGAAATCGAAACCGCCACAGGGGACACCGAGAGCGCAGAGAAATACGCCGAGGGCAAGCCTGCCGGGCGCAGGCGCGCTGCGGCCAAGCCGGCGCCGCACACCAGGCCCGGCGAAGTGGTTATCGGGCGGCGGCTGTACCGCTCCGGGCAGAGCGAATACTTGATGAATGGGCGCGTCGCGCGCCTCCGCGACGTCCAGGAAATGTTCATGGGCATGGGCCTGGGGCCGGATACCTACGCCATCATCGAGCAGGGCCGCATCGGCCAAATCCTCAGCTCCAAGCCGATGGACCGCCGCGCCATCATCGAAGAGGCCGCCGGAGTCACCAAGTACAAAACCAAGAAGCGCCTGGCCGAAGCGAAGCTGGAATCCTCGAAGCTGAATCTCGCCCGTGTCAACGACATCCTCGTCGAGGTGGAAAAGCAACTCGCCTCGCTCAAGCGCCAGGCGTCCAAGGCGCGCCGCTATGCCGAGCTGCGCGAGCAGTTGCGCGGCCTGCAGCGGCAATTGCTGGCCAGCAAGGCCACCGAACTCGACGTCGAGGCCGACCGCCTGGCACAGCTCCTCCGCGAGTTTGCCGCCACGGAAACCCGGCAGGTCCAGGCGCTCGAACAGATGGAAATCGAACAGGACCGCCTGGGCGCGCGCACCTACGAGC
>JBASRK010000183.1:0-12258 GCA_049273775.1 Candidatus Acidiferrales bacterium | reverse complement strand
CTTCAAGCAAGTGAACATGCGCACGGCTGATGCGTCGGCGGCGTCGGCAAACGTGGCCGCGGCCCGGGCGGCGCTCGAAGCGGCCGAGCTGCAATTGAGCTACACCACTGTAGTCGCGCCGGTAGGTGGCGTGGTGACGCACAAGTCGGTCGAAGTCGGACAGATTGTCCAACCGGGACAGCAACTGCTGGTCGTGGTGCCCCTCCAGGACATCTGGGTGACGGCGAACTTCAAGGAAACACAGCTCGCCAAAGTGCGCCCCGGGCAGCGCGCCGAGGTCACGGTGGCCATGTACGGCAAGACGTTTACGGGCCGCGTGGATTCGATCGCCGGCGCCACCGGCTCGCGGCTCAGCCTGCTGCCGCCCGAAAACGCCTCAGGCAACTTCGTCAAGATAGTGCAACGCATCCCCGTGAAGATCGTGCTTAACCCCATCCCGCCGGAAAAGGCGATTCTCCGGCCGGGAATGAACGTGGACGCCACGATTCTGACGCGGTAATCGTCGGGAGCGCAGACAAAACTCTCGAATGGGAACGGCTATGAAGCGCCTGCTTGCAAGAATTCGGACCGAAAACGGCGAAATCAACCCGTGGGTCATCGCCGTAACCGTCACGCTGGCGACCTTCATGGAGATACTCGACACCAGTATCGCCAACGTGGCCCTGCCGCACATCGCCGGCAGTCTTTCGGCCGGAGTGGACGAAAGCACCTGGGTGCTGACTTCGTATCTGGTCTCGAACGCCATCGTGCTCCCGCTGAGCGGCTGGTTCTCCTCGCTGATTGGCCGGAAGCGCTTCTACATGCTCTGCGTCGCGCTGTTCACGTTGAGCTCGTTCCTGTGCGGGCTGGCGCCCAACCTCGGCATGCTGGTGGTGTTCCGGATCCTGCAGGGCACGGGCGGCGGCGGGCTCCAGCCCAGCGAGCAGGCCATCCTCCGCGACAGCTTCCCGGCGAACAAACTGGGTATGGGCCTGGCGGTGTACGGAATCGCCGTGGTCGTAGCGCCGACCATCGGCCCGACGCTCGGCGGCTGGATCACCGACAACTACAGCTGGCGCTGGATCTTCTTCATCAACATCCCGGTCGGCATTCTCTCGCTGCTGCTCACGTCGTTTGTGGTGACGGATCCGCCGTACATGGCCCGGAAGAGTTTCCGCAGTGGCCTCAAGATTGACTATATCGGTATCGGCCTGCTGAGCTTGGGTCTCGGCAGCCTCCAGATTGTGCTCGACAAAGGGCAGCGCGAGGACTGGTTCGCATCGCACTTCATCGTGGTCTTCACTGCGCTGATGGTGGTGGGCCTGGCCGCAGCCGTCATCTGGGAGCTCCGTCAGAAGGAGCCGGTGGTGGATCTGCGCATGCTCGGCGAGCGCAACTTTATGCTCTCCACGCTGAGCATGTTCTTTCTCGGCTTCGTACTCTACGCCAGCACCGTACTCCTGCCGCAGTTGATGCAGACGCTGCTCGGCTATCCGGCCACGACCGCGGGCCTGGCGCTTTCGCCCGGCGGGCTGGTGATCATGGCCATGATGCCGGTGGCAGGCCTGCTGGTATCGCGGATGGAGGCGCGCTGGCTGATCATCGGCGGATCGCTGATTAGTGCCGCAGCGCTGTTCTGGATGTCCCACTGGAGCCTGAGCGTGGACTTCCGCACCGCGGTGTTGGCTCGAATGTTCCAAAGCCTGGGCCTGGCGTTTCTGTTCATCCCCATCAACGTGGCTGCGTTCAGCTTCGTGCCGAAGGAGAAGACCAACAACGGCACTGGGATCATCAACTTGGCGCGGAACATTGGCGCCAGCGTGGGCATCGCGACGGTCACCTCGCTGCTCGAGCGCCGTACACAATTCCACCAGCAGGTGCTCACCAGCGACGTCAACCCCCTCAATCCCAGCTATCGCGCCATGATCGAAAGCATGAGCCAACGGCTCGCAACGCAAGGTTCGAGCGCGACCCAGGCCACCGCGCAGGCGCACGGCGTGCTCTACAACCTCGTGCAGCGCCAGTCGGCCATGCTGGCTTTTCTCGACAATTTCTGGCTGCTGGGCGTCGTATTCCTCGCCGTGATTCCGCTGATGTTCTTTATGAAGAAGGTCCGGCCGCAACCGGGAGCGGTGCCCGTGCACTGAGCAGTGGGGGCCGGCCCCGCCCCGGCGTGGCCGCCCGGCGATTCAGCGAGTGGTTCCAATCAGGAGGGTGCCATGCAATCGAAGAGCGATTCGCAAGCGCAGCAGATTCCACTCATGCCGAACGACGACCAACTGATTCGCCGCGGCCTCCGCGGGGACCCGGATGCACTCGAGGTGCTGTTTGCGCGCCACAACCGCGCCCTCTACCAGACCGCCCTGCGCGTACTTGGCAATCCCGAAGACGCCCAGGACGCACTCCAGGAGGGCCTGCTCGCCGCCTACCGCAACCTGCGGCGGTTTGAGGGCCGCTCGCAATTTTCCACCTGGCTGACGCGCATCGTCATCAACGCCGCGCTGATGCGCCGTCGCAGCCTGCGCGCCCGCCCCGCCGTCTCGCTCGACGAGCCTCCGCGGGAAGACGAGATTCCGCTCGCCGAGCGGTTCGCCGACGCCGGCCCCGACCCCGAGCAAGTCTACCGCGGCAAGGAACTCACCGAATTGCTCGAAGAAGATCTCGCCGGGCTCTCTCCGCTGCTCCGCTCGGCGTTTCTCCTGCGCGAGGTCCAGGGACTTTCGACCGGCGAAGCCGCACGAGAGCTCGGCGTTACCCAGAACACGCTCAAGGCCCGGCTGTGGCGGGCGCGCCAGCAACTCGCGTCGCGCCTGGGACGACGCCTGCGCCGCGACGATTCCGCAACGGCCTCACCCGCCGTGGGCACGCAGCGCGCCCTCGGCGCGATGGGTTATGCTTTCGCTGACTGAAGGAGGCACAGCATGGCCACTGCGCAGAACCAACCCGCGGGCGCGCTGCCGCAGCGACGCCTGGGGAAAAGCTCATTGGTGGTTTCAGCCCTCGGCCTGGGCTGTATGGGGATGTCCGAATTCTACGCCGGGCGCGACGACAATGAGTCCATTGCCACGATCCACCGCGCTCTCGACCGGGGAATGAATTTTCTCGACACCGCCGACGTCTACGGCATGGGCGAAAACGAGAAGCTGGTCGGCCGCGCCATCCGCGGGCGACGCGGGCAGGTGGTCCTCGCCACAAAGTTCGGCAACGTCCGCCACCCCGACGGCAGTTGGGTGGGTGTCAATGGCCGCCCGGAGTACGTGCGCGAGTGTTGCGAGGCAAGCCTCAAGCGGCTGGGCGTCGAGCGCATTGATCTTTACTACCAGCATCGCGTCGACCCAGACACCCCGATGGAAGATACGGTCGGAGCCATGGCAGAGCTGGTCGAGCAGGGCAAGGTGTGCGCGCTGGGGCTTTCCGAAGCCGCGCCCGCAACGCTGCGTCGCGCCGCGGCCGTTCATCCGATCGCGGCGCTTCAGACCGAATATTCGCTGTGGACCCGCGACCCCGAAGACGAAATCCTGCCAGCGTGCCGCGAGTTGGGCGTTGGTTTTGTGGCCTATTCGCCGCTGGGCCGCGGCTTCCTGACGGGGCAAATCAAGCGCTTCGAGGACCTTGCGCCCGGCGACTACCGCCGCAATGCCCCGCGCTTCCAGGGAGAAAATTTCCAGCGCAATCTCGAGCTTGTCCGGCGCATCGAGCAGATCGCCCGGGAGAAAAACTGTACAGCCGCACAACTCGCGCTTGCCTGGCTGCTGGCGCGCGGCGAAGAGATCGTTCCCCTCGTCGGCACCAAGCGACACACTTATCTGGACGAGAATCTCGGGGCGGTGGAAGTCATGCTCACGCCGCGGGATCTGGCGCGCATTGACGAAGCGGCACCGCCGGGCGCCGCGTCTGGCGCGCGCTACGCCCCCGAGGCCATGCGCCGCGTCCGCCTGTAACGTAGTGGCTGTAGCGGCGGGTTTAACCCGCCATCCGTGACTTGGTAGCGCCGCCGTTTCGGCGGCTCCCGAAATCAGCCGGCGGAACCCGGCGCTGCGAACGGCGGGGTGAAGCCCACCGCTCCAAGGGAGACATGCCCACATGGCCACAATGTACGAGAACATTCAGCGCGTCGTGCGGGGCGAACTGCCACCGCCGCCGGTCGCCACATTGATCGGGTTCAAGCTTGTCTCGGCGCGTCCCGGCGAAGCTGTCGTCGAGTTGCAGGCGGACCAGCGCCACGCCAATCCCATGGGCACGCTCCATGGCGGCGTGCTCTGCGACATCGCCGACGCTGCCATGGGCATCGCCTATGCCTCCGCGCTCGGAGAAGACGAGACGTTCACCACGCTCGAGATGAAAATCAATTTCCTGAAGCCGGTCTGGAAGACGCATCTGCGGGCCGTGGGTCGGGTGGTCAAGCAGGGTCGCACCATCGGCCTGGTCGAGTGCGACATCACCGACGAGCAGCAAAGCCTGGTCGCCCGCGCCTCCTCCACGTGCATGACCCTTCGCGGCGATATGGCCCGCGGCCGCTAAGGCCAAACCCCGCCGCTGTCCTGCCTGCCCTGACCTGTCGAAGGGAGCGAAGTCGAAGGACCTTGCCGGCTTCTTGCTCTGCGGTTGCTCCTCTGCCTTCTTTACTTCCTCTGCTTCCTCTAGTTCCTCTTCTTCCTTCATTTCCTCTCCAGCTTGACACGAGACGCAGATCGCCGTATGGTGGTGAAGATGGAGTTCAAATCGCAAATTCCAAAGAGGAGGCAGGAAGCGCAGATTCGGAAGGGGGACGAACATGGCACAGCCAGGAATGGCTCCGATCACCTGCAATCACTGCAACGCTTGGTACAATTCGGAAAGGGAGCTGCGCGAGCACAAGAAGACGGCTCATCGCGAGGGCGCCTCAGAACAAGTTAGTTCCCGGCATGATGGCACACGACAAGACAGCTCCAAGATCCAACCGCACGAAGAGCAGAAGATACCCCGATCCTGAAGACGGCTCAGGACAGGGTAGTTCCCGACGAGGCGGACCGTCCTTCTTGCGCACGCCGTAGACACTGCGTTCACATCCCCTGCTCAGCGGCCTGCCTTTCTGCAGGTCTGCCACAACAAATGCATTGGCTAGCTCTCTGCAGAGTTAGGCACTGAATCAAAGAGGCTGCTGCTCACGAAACGTGGTGCTTTGAACCGGCGCGCTTCGCCTAGGACTTTTTCTTGAGGCCTATCACCACCAGCACGATGCCCCCGGCCAGAACCAGGCCGCCCACCACGGGCGGTATCGCCAGGGTCTTGTGCGTTTCGATGCTGGTCTGCATCGGGCCGACGCGGACGACGTCCTTCTCAGAATTGTAGGGGAGCCCTTGATAGACCAGCGCCAAAATGCCCAGCACGATCAATACGATGCCGACGACGGTTATGACTTTCATCTGCGGCGACCTCCCTTGCCGGCCGGCTCGCTGCCCGGCAGGCCTGCCCGCGCCGGGCGTACGGCGAGGGGCTTCAGGCGCGACGTACTAGACGGATCAAGAAAAGAAGCACGACGGCGCCGACGACGGCCATCAATAGCCGGGCGATCAGTCCATAGGCGCCGAACCCGAGTAATCCGAACAGGAAACCACCGAGCAGGGAGCCCAGGACTCCGACAATCAGATCGCCCAGCAAGCCGAAGCCGCTTCCCTTGGTGATTTGGCCGGCTAGCCAGCCGGCCACAATTCCGATCACTACGAACCAGAGCAATGCCAGCACGTCAGGCCTCCTTCGTTTCGGTTCGCAGGGACCTTCGCCACGGGCGTTCCGGTCATGCTCGAAACCACGACGCCAGGATTAGCCGGAACTTTACCACAGGTGCGCCGGATTGTGCAGAGAGAGGATGTTGAGCGCTGCTCGCACGGGTCGGGCACACCCCGGCCCGCGGTTCAGTCTCTAAGCAGATGGACGGGATATGGGGTAGGCAGCTTAGCTGTGCCGGACGGCGCGTGCAGCCGGAGCCGCGGTCGCCTTCCTGCGGCGCTTGGCGCGCGCAGGCCTGGGCGGCGCTTCGCCGACCAGCTCGGCGCTCATCAGGCTGGTGACAAACTTCTTCTTGCCGTGGCTATCGAAATCAATCGTGGTGCGCTCGGCGTCGGATTCGGTCACGACACCAAAGCCATACTGCTCGTGCTTGATGTACTGGCCTTCCGGGAGAACCTGCACGACTTCCTCCTTGATGACCACTCGCTCGGTGAAACGGGGAAGAATCGGGCGGGCCCGCCGTGGCGGACCCGCCCTTGCCTGGCTAGAGGCTGGTGACGTTCTCGGCCTGCAGGCCCTTGGGGCCCTTGCGGACCTCGAATTCAACGGCCTGGCCCTCGTTGAGCGTCTTGTAGCCCTCCGCCTGGATGGCGGAGAAGTGCACGAAGACGTCCTCGCCGGACTGGCGCTGGATGAACCCGTAGCCTTTGCTGGCGTTGAACCACTTCACTGTACCTTGTTCTTTCACTGCGATTCCTCTTCTTTTGTTTAAGCTATTTGGTGCTTTGGTGCCCGGTCTTCGGGGTGCCTCTAGCCCGTAAAAAAAGGGCTGCAGGTTTGTCCTCGCAGCCCCATTGAACGAGTCAAAAGGAATTCCAAGAGCATCAAACGCAACCCCATACTAGCACGGGGCCGGGCCGAATGTCCAGCCCCAATCAGCCGCCAATCGCCTGGCCGGACCCTCGCTGTAAGTCATTGATTATAAATTTGATGAATACACCCTACTTGCTCTGAACGCTCCCACGCTGTCTCACTCCTTCGTGTATCTGAACGAACCACTGCCGCCCAGCAAGGTGGGCTTATAATCCCGGTGCATGGCCCTGCGTGAACCCAAAGCCAGCCTCCAGCGCCTGTTTGACCGCCTCGCGGCGCCGTATGCCCGCTTTGTATTCTCCCGTCTGTGGCGCGAGACCCGGAACGACGTGGCTTGGGTGCACCCCCAAACGCAGGAGAAGGTGCTCGACCTCGCCTGCGGGCCCGGGACGCTGGCGCTTGAGCTGGCGCGCTACGGCTGTCGCGTCTATGCGCTCGACCTGGCGGAGCAAATGGTTCTCCGGGCGCATCGCGCAAGACGGCTGCGGCGATCTGCGCCGGTTCACTTCGCCGTAGCCGATGCAGAGCAGCTTCCCATCCGCGATGAAACCTTTGATTTGGTGACCTGCGCCTTTTCTTTCCCCGATTTTCCCGCGCCGCCGCAGGCCGCGGCCGAAATCTGCCGCGTCACGCGGCCGGGCGGCCGCATTGCAGTGCTCGAGGCGGTGGCTCCGGATGATTTCGCGCAGAGCACCGAGCTCAACCGGCTGGAACAGTTGCGCTCGGCCGGGGTGCCGACGCATCTGCTGACACTCTCCGATCTGCTCGGTCTGTTCCGGGAAAGCGGACTGAAGCTGCTCGACGCCTCCGTTTCCGAGAGAAGGCGACGGCTGGAAGACTGGCTCGGGTCCGCGGCGGTGCGCGGCGGAGCCCCGGGGCGGCGTCGTCTGCGCCAAGAGTTGCTCCAAACCGCCCGGAGCAACGCCGCGGGCCTGCACCTCGAGCGATACCGAGGACACTGGTTTTTTAGCGCAAAAGTGGCGCGGCTCCTGTGGCGGAAGTAGCCTTCCGCGCCGGCGACTTGCATTACAACAGCTTCGCGCCGTGGGTCGCCTGGGGGCTGTACTTCTGGGCCAACCGCACCGCCGCCCGCTCCGACGGCCTGGTCCGGGTGCAGGCCGACTTCCAATTCGACGGCACGCATCCTTCGCAGCCAGCGCAGACGAAGGTCGTCGCCATGCTGCTGAATTTGTTCAAGACCTCGCCCTACACCAAGTGCTGGTTCGTCACGCGCGCCACTTGCCCCTGAGATCGCACCGCTTCAAGGGCGGGCAAAGAAGTAGAGCGACATCGCAAAGCCAAGGAAGATCACAAACTGGCGGACGCGCCGAGGGTCCATTTTCTGTGCCAAGTAAGCGCCGCCGTAGCCGCCGAGCATCGCGCCCACCAGCATCAGCAGCGCCTGCGGCCAGACGATCACCCTCGCCACAATAAAGGCAATAATCGCCACGGCATTGGCCACGCTCACTAGCAGGACCCGCATTCCATTCATGGCGTGGATGCTTTGCACGCCCATCAGCGCCAGCATGGCCAGCACCAGGATGCCCACGCCGGCGCCGAAAAACCCGATGTACACAGCAATCAGCAGTTGCAGCAGCACCCCACCCGCCATCGCCAGCCGGGTCGAGCCGGTCAGGCGAACGCTGTGGGCGCGAATCCATGCGGACACCCTGCCGCTCGAGGCAAACAGCAACGTAGCGACCAGCAGAAGCCAGGGCACCAGGCGCATGAACGTCGCCTGGCGCGTGCGCAGCAGCAGACCTGCTCCCAGCCAGCCGCCAAGGAGGCTCGCGGCAACCAGCGGCGCCAGCAGCTTGCGGATTTCTCCCGTCAATTCGCGCCGATAGGCGCCGGTGCTGGCGACGGTCCCCGGCCAAAGTGCGGCGGTGTTGGTGGCATTGGCGTTGATCGGCGACATAGCGGTGAACAGCAGCGCCGGGAACGAAATGAAGCTGCCACCGCCGGCCACGGCGTTCAACGCGCCGGCCACGAATGCAGCCACAAACAAGAACACTGCCTGAGCGAACGACACGTGAGAGCTTCCCTCAGCGGCCGAATTCTATCAGTTTCGCTCTTTGCCGATAGGCGCACCCGCCGCGGCAGGCTGCGCCCCTACGTGCTAGAGTGCAAAGATTCTGCGGGGCGACTGAAAGGGGGCACGATGCCTAGCGAGCGAATGGGAAAACTCTTGGCGGCGGTGATTTGGCTGGGCGTCACAACGCCGCTGCTGGCGCAGAACACGCCGGCACAGGCGGTACAGGTTGCGCCACAGGAGGGCGATTTCGTCGTCCGCGATTTCCGTTTCAACTCCGGCGAAGTCTTGACGGAACTCCGCCTGCACTACACCACCCTGGGTGCGCCGGCACGAGATGCCAGCGGGCGCGTGACCAATGCCGTGGTGATCCTGCATGGCACCGGTGGCTCGGGGCGGCAGTTCCTCTCACCGCAGTTCGCCGGAGAGCTTTTCGGCCCGGGACAACTGCTGGACGCAAGCCGCTACTTCATCATTGTTCCCGACTCGATTGGCCACGGTCGCTCCAGCAAGCCAAGCGACGGTCTCCGCACGCGCTTCCCGCGATACGACTATCACGACATGGTTCGAGCGCAATACCTGCTGCTCGCCGACGGTCTGCTCATCAACCATCTGCGCCTCGTGATGGGCACCTCGATGGGCTGCATGCACTCGTGGGTCTGGGCCGAGACGTATCCCGATTTCATGGATGCGTTGTTCCCGCTCGCCTGTCTACCCGTCCAGATCGCCGGCCGCAACCGCATGATGCGCAAAATGATCATGGATTCGATCCGCACGGACCCGGAATGGGAGAACGGCGACTACAAATCGCAGCCCCGCGGCCTACGGGCGGCGCTATACATCCTGCTAATCATGGGCAGCAGCCCGCTTCAGATGCAGAAGGCCTCGCCGACGCCCGCCGAAGCCGACAAATTCCTGGAGGACTGGGTGCAAGCCCGGTGGGCTGCAACTGACGCCAACGACCTGCTCTACCAGGTCGACGCCTCGCGCAACTACGACCCTTCGGCGGCGCTTGATCGCATCCAGCCGCCCGTTCTGGCTATCAATTCCGCCGACGACCTTATCAACCCGCCCGAACTGGGCATCGCGGAGCGGAAGATTCAAAAAGTCAAGCGCGGCCGCTTCGTCCTGCTGCCCGTCACCGACCAGACCCGCGGCCACGGGACGCATACCTATGCCGCCGTCTGGAAGCGGTACCTGGCCGAGCTGCTGGAATCGTCCGCGCACTGAACGCGGCGCTTAGAGAATTAGTTGGGAAGGGGAATGGTAGGCCCGTGCGGGCTCGAACCGCAGACCTCTACCGTGTCAAGGTAGCGCTCTAACCAACTGAGCTACGGGCCTTCCGCCTGAAACCTACTTTAGCATAGGAAGACCGGGCCGGCAGACGAGTTGGGCCCGTTGCGCATGCAAGCCCGCTGATGCCATCGCCGCTGGCTAGAGTTGAGGTTCAGCTTTTGCCAGTGGTGAAAGCCAGAGTGAGGAGCGTTTTCTGCTCGAGCTCGTGGGCCTTGGCCGAGCCGGTGGCCGGGCTGGCGCTGGCCGAGCGCTTCACCGAGCGCACCGGCCGGCCGCGGGTGATGCGTTCGAGTCGCGGCAAGACGTACGACAGCGCGCCCATGTTGGCCGGCTCTTCCTGCACCCACACGATTTCGCGGGCGGCTCCGTGCCGGTCGAGCTCCGCAGCGAGTTCCTCCTCGGGAAAGGGATAGAACTGCTCGACGAAGACGATCGCGGTCGCGGCATCCTTGCGCTGCTTGCGCTCGCGCCGCAGTTCGTGGCCGATTTTGCCGCTGCAAACCAGCACGCGCCCGGCGGGCTCGTTTTCCGTCTCCGGGACCATCGTGAGGAACCGCGGGCGCGAAAACTCCTCGAGGCCCGATGCGGCGTCTGGATGCCGCAGCATACTCTTCGGGGTGAAGACCACAAGCGGCTTGCGCCACGGCCGCAGCGCCTGCCGCCGCAGCAGATGAAAATACTGCGCCGCGGTGGAAGGCTGGCAAACCTGGATGTTATCCTCCGCGGCAAGTTGCAGGTAGCGCTCGATCCGGGCGCTTGAGTGCTCCGGTCCCTGACCCTCGTGGCCGTGCGGCAGCAGCAGGACCACGCCCGACGGCAGGTCCCACTTATCTTCTCCTGCGCTGATGAATTGATCGATGATCACCTGCGCACCGTTAGCGAAATCACCGAACTGCGCCTCCCAGAGCACCAGCGCTTCGGGGTAGTCGCGGCTGTAGCCGTATTCGAACCCGAGCACGCCGGCCTCCGAGAGCGCCGAGTTGTAGATTTCACACCGCGCTTGGCTCGGCGCGACGTGCTCGAGCGGCACGTATTCTTCTTCAGTCTCGATGTCCACCAGCGCCGAGTGGCGCTGGCTGAAGGTGCCACGGCGCGTGTCCTGGCCGCTCAGCCGCACCGGCGTACCCTGGCGCAGCAGCGTGCCGAACGCCAGCGCTTCGGCCATGCCGTAATCTGCCGGCCGGACGCCGCGGCCCATCTCAGCGCGCTGCTCGAGCAGTTTTTTGACCTTGGGGTGGATGGCGAAGCCTTCGGGATAGTGCGTCAGCGCCGACGCGACTTCCGCCAGCTCCTCGCGAGCCACGCCGGTGTCCACTTCATAGGCAGCGTCGTAGTGCCCGCGCTTGTAGGCCGACCAATAGGCCGGCAACTCGCGCAGCACGGGATTTTTCTGCATCGTGCCGGCCTTCTTCTGCGCGGCTTCAAACTCGGCGCGGACCTGCTCAACGGTCGCGGTCGGCTCGGCGCCGGTGCGTTTCGCGTACAACTGCCACGCTGGCGGATGGTCCTTGATCTTCCGGTAGAGCAGCGGCTGCGTGATCGTGGGGTCGTCCACCTCGCTGTGGCCGTGCCGCCGGTACCCGATCAGGTCCACCACCACATCGCTCGTGTAAGTGTAGCGGTATTCGAGCGCCAGCCGCGCCGCGCGCACCACTGCGTCGGGCTCTTCGGCGTTCACGTGGAAGATGGGGATGGGTTGGCGCTTGGCGAGATCCGATGCGAAACGCGACGAATGCAACTCGACGGGACGTGTGGTGAAGCCGATCAAGTTGTTCACAATGACATGCAGCGCGCCGCCAACCGCATACCCTTTCAGTTCCGCCAGGTTCAGCGTTTCCGCCCAAATGCCCTGCCCGGCAAAAGCCGCATCGCCGTGCAGCACGATGGGCAACACCTCCGCCGGGCCGTTTCCCCCGCGGCGCGCCTGTTTGGCCCGCGCCCGCCCCAGCGCGACCGGGTCCACCGCCTCCAGGTGACTGGGATTCGAGACCAGGTGGATGCGCAGCTTGCGGGCGTCTCGCGTCTGATATTCGCCAGTCGCACCGACGTGGTATTTCACGTCGCCGGAGCCCAGAACGCTTCGCGGATCCACGTCCTCGAACCCGGCAAAGACGTCGGCGGCCGGTTTGCCGACGATATGCACCATGACGTTGAGCCGGCCGCGATGGCTCATCGCCAGCACCGCCTCAACCCCGCCACGCCCCGCGGCTCCTTCGAGAATCTCATCGAGCAGCGGGATCAGCGCGGTGATGCCCTCGAGCGAAAAACGTTTTGTGCCGAGGTAGCGGGCTTGGAGGACCTGCTCGAAAAGCTCCGCGCGGACCAGCCGCTCGAGGATGCGCCCGCGGTCGGGCGCGGCGGGTTCGGCC
>JBASRK010000172.1:0-22966 GCA_049273775.1 Candidatus Acidiferrales bacterium | reverse complement strand
TCCATGCGCCGCGGCGCGGAGTGAAGGAAAACGTGCGCCGCCGCGACCGGATCCCCGGGGATGCCCAGCGCTGCGGCGATGTCGTTTCCGCCGCCCGCGGGAAAAAATCCCAGCACAACCTGCGAGCCGAGCGTTGCCTTCACAATCTGCTGGAACGTTCCGTCGCCGCCGAGCGCCACGATCGCGCCATAGCCAGCCGCGACGCCTTCTCGGGCGAGCCGCTGCAAATCTTGGGCGCTCTGAGGTTGGGCGAATTCGGCTCGAAATCCCTGGCGAGCGAGGTAATCGGCCACGTGCGGCCGGGCGCGCTCGGCCCGACCGCCGCCGGCCACCGGATTGACCAGGATCAGTGTCTTTGCGGGCGTTAGCACTTTTGCGCGAACGGTTCCAGGGCGGGCCATCCTGAACCACATCTCGGGAGCGTGTCAAACTCTCCGGCAGTGAGACGCGCCGGCATTTCAATCTGCCGCTGGTGTATCTCGCCGACCGCCTGAATCATCCAATCAAACGAGACAAACAGAAAGCAGTCATGGGAGGTATGGCGCTGACGGAGGCTCCTATGGAGAAAGTAGCTCTAATTACGGGAACATCTTCTGGGATCGGGCGGGCCACTGCTGCTCTTCTGGCAAGAAGCGGCTATCGCGTTTTTGGCGCCGTTCGGAATATCCCCAGTGGTGAGCCCATCCGGAACGTCGACTTCCTCCAACTGGATGTACCGCACGATGAGTCTGCGAAGGAGGCGGTTCGCTCGCTCCTGTCCCGAGCCGGGCGAATCGATGCGCTTGTTAACAATGCTGGCTACACGCTGATTGGATCCACAGTGGGGCGGGAGGCCAAATTCCTCAACCGCTTGAGGAAATTGATTCCTTCCAAGCTCTTCGACAAGAATCTCCGCAAACAATTCGGGCTGAGAGCCGCATGAAGAAGGCGGCTGAGGAGCGCATTCCGAACTTTCTTCACTGCTGATGGGTTTCGCAGTCTGCGGCAAATGATATCTTCTTGGTTTTAAGGTGGTCTTTCAACGGCGAGCACGCGGACACCCCGACGCGCTAACTATTTGTAAGATGAGTGGTGCCGGCGGTGGGACTCGAACCCACGATGCGGTCCGTATCACCGTAAGTTACTGATTTCCACCAACAGCCAAAGACATCCAAAACGCCGACTCGGCGGCGCGGTGATTACGAGGACGGCGTAAAGGCGGACTTCATCGCGAGGATCCGCCTATAGGTCGGGTTCAAGACCCGACAGGCTTGCGCGGCCCGCGGAGACAAGCGCAAGCTAGCGGCGATCGCGGTCTCGCCGGTCATCGCGATCGCGATCACCGCGGCAGCCCCTGCGAGCATTTTCGAGCTCGCGCCGGCGCTTTTCCGCCTGGCGGCTGTGTTCACCGTGGCGGCGGATTTCCTTTTCGAGTTTCTCTTCGGCCTTGTGGATGCGCTGGGCACATTTATCGTCGCGGTCGCGCGCCTGCGCGGGCGCGGTGCTGCCAAGCAGCAGGAACCCGCACAGCGCTGCCGTGAGAAACGTGGCCCTTCCAAGCGTTCGGTTACGCAAATTCGCACCTCCCGAGTACAGACATCGGCCCGAGACCTCGGGCCGGCGCTGGTCATAATTCGTTGCCAGTTACCACCACCGATGATAAGGCGGCGCCCGAAGGTTGTCCAGAGTCCGGACAGTTAGGGCGATAGCGAAAGGGATATGTGGTTGATGCAGACTCGTTTGTTCGAATGCTATGGGCGAACCGTGGTGCCGGCGGTGGGACTCGAACCCACGACCTAGGGATTATGAGACCCTCGCTCTACCCCTGAGCTACGCCGGCACGGGGTTGGTTTTCCCATGTTAAGGACTGGCTCGCGAGAGTGTCAAGCCACCAATAACAGCGCGAGGGTTTGTTTCGACGGGGTGCCACGACGGGGGGAGGGCCCAGCCCCTCCCCGACCTTTCCCGATAGTACTGTGGTACCGTTGACGGCGGCGATCTCGAGCCGTACCCTCATCCTGACAATCAGGAATTGGCTGGCGCTGTCGGGGGGTTAGTACCCCTGACTGGCCACGACACGGGGGTGTTTACCGTTTAGACACAAACCCATCAAATTGGCCCTTTAGGGGGGCCGGCCGCCTATAATCCCTCCGTTTAGTTTCTCGGAGGGTGCATGTGTAAGTGGTTGACGGTGGTCGTGCTAGTGCTACTCGTGCTAGCAGGTGCGATGGGTTTGCGCAACCTGGCGACGGCAAAGGCTTTCGGACCTATGGTTTTGGCCAACGGAACGGGGCCGATTCCGCCGTCCCCATGGATGAACGGTACAGGGCCGATTCCACCCTCGCCGTGGTCGAATGGCACGGGGCCAATTCCCCCATCGCCCTGGAGCAGATAGCAAGGCGTTAGCACCGCCTCGCCACTGAGTGGACCAGGGCGCTGAGAGGAAAAGGCGTGCTTGGTCTCATTGATTACGGACTTTGGTCTGCGTGTCTACTGGCGCAGGCTGCAGTGATTGTGTGTTCAATCCGCTCGCGTTGCCTCACGCGATATTTCACACTCAATTTTTATATGGTGGCGGCCTTGGCACTCAGCCTCGGGCGCATTTTTCTCTCCCTTCGTTTCGGCTACACTTCCCCGCTGTATTTTTATTTCTATTACCTCTCGGATGCCGTTCTGACCATTTGTCTCTACTTCGCCTTAATGGGTCTCTACTCCCAGGTTTTTCAGGAAATGGGAGTGCACCGATACCTGCGGGTGGGCGCAATCCTTCTGTTGGGCCTGACGGCCTTGGTTTCGTATCAGGTGGTGGTTAGTTCCAGCGACAGGCTGATGACGCGGTTTGTCGTGGAGCTCTCGCAGAATCTCTATTTCGTCGGGGTGGTGCTCACTTATCTGTTGTGGGGCGCGATCATGAAGCTGCGTGAGACGCGCACGCGGCTGATCCAGCTCGTCCTGGCGCTGGGGGTATACTTCAGCGCGTTTGCGGCGAGCTATGCCCTCCGCAATTTGTATCCTGAGCTTCCGATTTGGAGATATGTTGCTCATCTAATGTCGCTCTGGCTCCCGGTTGCTTGGGCGTATACATTCAGTAGGATCCCCGAGGAGGCGCGGCTGGCTACGGACCGTGTGGCGGCCACCAACCGATGATTGCCGCGCTGATTCTCGTGATCTCAGTGGCAGCCCTGCTGCAGTTCTTTGTCTCCTACTGCCGCTCGGTGATTGCCGCCTCCAGCAAGAAAAACCTCTCCGAGCACGCCCGGGAAGTGGCCGGAATCGAAAACCGCATCGTGCGGGGCGACGAGTTCGAGCGGCTGCTGCAACTGGTCCGGCTGTGCCCTGAACCCGGCGACGATGGCAGGGAGCTTCGCGCCGTGTGCAGCTATTTTGGCCTTCTCAGCCTGCTGCGAAGCTCCTTCGGGAGGCTGGCGCCTGCTGTGGCCAGCTGGGCAGAGCGCGAGCGGGAAGGCTGCGCCTACTTCGCCGCGGTGGCGCTCGACCGCCGGATCACCTACAGCCGCGATCTGATGGCCCAGCAGATGTCCAACCAGCTCTAGCCGCGGCACAACATGCGCGCCCGGTGGGCCATGGAAGCAGGCCGCCGGGCTTTTCATTTGGAAGCATTCGCCCTGGCACCAAGTCGCAGTTCCTCTTTCGGTCAGTCACTCAGCATGCTGTTTCCTCTGCGTTGTGCGGCACTCCTCGCGGCTGCTAACATAGGCTTGGCGAAGCCTTCCGGGGCGTCGGCAATGATTCCGAAATTCCTTCCACGCGTGCGCGAAACCATCGGGCGGCACCGCATGCTGCGCGCGGGGAAGATCGTGGGCGTTGCTGTTTCGGGTGGCGCCGATTCGGTTGCGCTGCTGCGTCTGTTCGACGCGCTGAAAGGTGAATGGGGGATCCGTCTGCTGGTCCTGCACTTCAACCATCAACTTCGCGGCGCAGAGTCAGATGGGGACGAACAGTTCGTGGCTGGGCTGGCCGCCGAGCACGGGCTTGAGTGTGTCGCGGTGCGCGAGGACGTCGCGGCGCAGGCCCGCGAGCACGGCTGGAACCTCGAAGACGCAGCGCGCCGGCTGCGCTATCAGTTTTTCGCGGCGGCGGTTGACTCCAGCCGCGTCACCCGTGTTGCGGTCGCTCACACGGCTGACGATCAGGCGGAGACGCTCCTGGCCCATCTGCTTCGTGGCACGGGGCCGACGGGGCTTGCCGGAATCTATCCGGTCGCCGGGCACGTGGTCCGGCCTCTGCTGGACGTTCGCCGGGAGGAACTGCGCGATTACCTCACCGATCTGGGGCAGGCCTGGCGCGAGGATCCCACCAACCGGGACAGGACACGCCTGCGCGCCCGCATCCGACACACGCTGCTGCCGCAGCTTCAGCGCGAGTTCCAACCGGCCGTGGTGCCGAACTTGAATCGGCTGGCGTCTCTCGCCCGCGAAGACGAAGCCTTCTGGATGGCGCTGGTCGCTGATCGTCACCAGGCCCTGGTGGAACACACCGCGGTCGGGCCAGCCATCCGCATCCCGGATTTACTGGCGCCACTAGCACTGGCTTCAGGAGACGCCGGCAAAGCAGACCGTTCGAGCGCGACTGCTGCGCTCACCAAACGGCTGATCCGGCGAATGGTCGAGGAGCTGAAGGGCGACCGGCGCCAACTCACCGCCCGGCACGTCGAGCAGGTGATTCATCTGGCGACTCGCTGCCTGAGCGGCCATCGCGTGCATCTTCCCGGGGGCGTCGTCGTGGAGCGGAGTTTCGATCGCCTGATTTTTTCGCTCTCTGCGCGGGGCGAATCCCGCACAGGCGCCGAGGGAACTGAATTCACCCGTGCGCCGTATCAATATGTGGTGGAGCTGGCGGACAAGAGTTCGGCTACTGTTTCAATCCCGGAAATTGGGCGACGCTTCCGCCTGAAAGTGATTGACTGGCCCCCGGCCGCGAGCGACACTAAGATGCAGGCGGAAGCCCTCGACGCAGAACGGCTTCGCTGGCCGCTGGTTCTCCGCAGTTGGCGCCCGGGTGATTCCTATCGGCCACACGGACGGCGGCGTGTCCGCAAGCTGAAGCGGCTGCTGCTGGAGAGCCGCGTGGCCGCGCGAGAGCGCCGCGGGTGGCCGGTATTGACCAGCGGTGGGTCGCTGGTTTGGGCGCGTGGCCTGCCGGTGGCCGCGGAATTTGCTCCGCGCGCGGACACGCGAACGGGCTTGGTGATCGCGGAGGAAGCGCTGTGAAGGCCGGGCTGAAGGTCGTTTATTCTCCGGGACGACTGGCGTCCCAGGTGGCACGCCTGGGCCGCACGATTTCGCGGGACTACGCCGGGCGCACCGTGGACGCCGTGATCATTCTGGAGAACGCGTTCGTTTTTGGCGCGGACCTGGTGCGGCGCATCTCCCGTCCGGTGGTCTGCCATTTTGTGCGCTCGGAAATGCGCGACGTCAAGCTGGGCGGCTACGACCGCCGAGAAGTGTTTTTCAGCCACCAGCCGCATTTACAAGGGCGCGACGTCCTTCTGGTGGACGCGGTGCTGCACTCCGGCGTGACTCTGGACTTCCTTGTCAAGCGGTTGCAGGAGGGACGGCCCCGCTCCCTGCGGGTGGCCGTTCTGGTGGATAAGCCGCAGGATCGCAAAGTGGACCTGAGGCCCGATTACTTCGGCTTCGCCGCCGCATCTAAGTATTTAGCGGGTTACGGCCTGGCTGGACGGCGCGAATGGTATCGTAACCTGCCGTACGTTGGCCTGCTCGAGGGCGCCCAGCGTCCCGCAGCCGTGGCGGGTAAGGGGGCGCGCAGGTCGAGCCGGAGGGCCCGGCGGGTGAGGTAACGAGTGAACTCGAACTCGACAGCCAAAACGATTGTCTTCTGGATGATCATCATCCTGTTGGGCGTCTTCTTGTGGAAGATGGTCTCCAACACCGGCCAGGTTGGTAAGGAACAGGAGCCAGGCTACGGTGAGTTCATGGCTCAACTCGACGCCAACAACGTCAAAGAAGTCACGCTGTATCTCTCCCCGAATAGCTACGAAGCACAGGGCGAGTATCGCGTGGCCGTCCAGGGCTTTCAGAAGTTCAAGGTAACTATCTTCAAGGAGGCTTCCCCGGATCTAGTCAAGGAACTGCGGGATAAAAACGTGCGGCTCAACGTCAAGGAAGTCACCCGCGGCGACTGGCTGACCTTCCTGCTCAACGCCGCCCCTCTGTTCCTGCTGGTCGGCTTCTGGATCTTCATGATGCGGCAGATGCAGGCCGGCGGAAATAAAGCGCTCAGTTTCGGCAAATCGCGGGCGCGGCTGCTCACGGCGCAACAGAAAAAGGCCACGTTCAAAGACGTGGCGGGGATCGATGAAGCCAAGGAAGAGCTCCAGGAGATCATCGATTTCCTCAAGGACCCGCAGAAGTTCCAGAAGCTGGGCGGGCGCATCCCCAAGGGCGTGCTGCTGGTGGGCCCGCCGGGCACGGGCAAGACGCTGCTGGCCCGCGCCATCGCCGGCGAGGCGAACGTGCCTTTCTTCTCCATCTCCGGTTCAGACTTCGTCGAGATGTTCGTCGGTGTGGGCGCCAGCCGCGTGCGCGACCTCTTCGAGCAGGGCAAGAAGAACGCTCCCTGCATCATCTTCATCGACGAAATTGACGCGGTCGGCCGCCACCGCGGCGCCGGCCTGGGCGGCGGGCACGACGAGCGTGAGCAGACGCTGAACGCTCTGCTGGTCGAGATGGACGGCTTCGAATCCAACGAGGGCGTGATCCTGATCGCCGCCACCAACCGCCCCGACGTGCTCGACCCGGCGCTACTGCGCCCGGGCCGCTTCGACCGGCGAGTGGTGGTGCCGCGCCCGGACATCAAGGGTCGCGAGGAGATTCTGCGGGTGCACACCCGCAAGGTGCCGCTCGGTGAAGACGTGGACCTCTCGGTGCTCGCCCGCGGTACGCCGGGCTTTTCTGGCGCCGACCTGGCCAACCTGGTGAACGAAGGCGCCCTCTGGGCCGCCCGGCAAAACCGCAAGTTCGTCACCATGGGCGATTTTGAGATGTCCAAGGACAAGGTCCTGATGGGCGTTGAGCGCAAGTCCATGATCCTCTCCGAGGAGGAGAAGCGGAACACCGCCTACCACGAGGCCGGACACGCCCTGGTGGCCGCGATGACTCCCGGTGCCGATCCGCTGCACAAGGTGACTATCATCCCCCGAGGCATGGCCCTGGGCGTTACCATGCAGTTGCCTATCGACGACAAGCACACCTACACCAAGGGCTACCTCGAAGGCATTCTGACCGTGCTGATGGGGGGTCGCACTGCCGAGGAGATTTTCCTCGGCCACATCACCACCGGGGCCGGCAACGACATCGAGCGCGCCACCGACATCGCCCGCCAGATGGTTTGCGACTGGGGCATGAGCGAGCTGGGGCCGCTCTCGTTTGGCAAGAAGGAAGAAGCCATCTTCCTGGGCCGCGAGATCGCCCAGCACCGCGACTACTCGGAAGACACCGCCATCCGCATCGACCATGAAGTGAAGAAGATCGTCAACAAGGCCTACGACAGCGCGCGCGGCATCCTGCAGAACAACCGCGAAGCGCTCGAGCGCATCGCCCAGGCGCTGCTCGAACGCGAAGTGCTCGACGCCGCCGAACTCAAGCTGCTGCTCGAGGGCAAGCCGCTGCCGGAGAAGATCCGGCCCGCGCCGCCTTCGCCGCCACAACCTCTTCCGGGCGCGGAACCCAAGCCCGCGCCGCGGCCCGAGCTGCGCCCCGCCCCCGGCTTCACCAAGGGATAACGAACCAGCCGGCCGTGGCCTCTGCTAATCCGGCCACACCTCCAAGTATCTTTCCGAGTCTGCCGCAGGCGGACGAGGAATCTCGGCGTTGAATTGCTCTCGCCAGTGCTGACTTGGCGTAGAATACCGCCATGGCCAAAAAGCCCGCGCCACCCGTCGAAGTGACCTGCCCCTGCTGCCAGGCCAAGCTCACCGTGGACCCGCAGCTCGCGGTGGTGCTCTCGCACGTGGCTCCGCCCCGGACGGCCCCGGACGTGGATATCAGCGACGCGGCACGGATCCTGCAAGAACAGGCGCAGCGGCGCGAAGATAAATTCCGCGAGTCCTGGGAAGCTGAGAAGAAAAAAGAAGACGTGCTGACCCGCAAGTTTGAGGAAGCGCTCAAGAAGGCCAAAGACCAGCCGGTCGAAAAGCCCCTGCGCGATTTCGACCTCGAATAGCCCCGCCCCTCGCTGTGTTCAACCGTGTTCATCTGTGGTTTACTCTGCGCTGATGTTTCGCCGCAGGAAATTCCGCCTGCGCCTAGCGTCGCGCACGCTCGAGCTAGGCGAGCGCACGCTGGTCATGGGCGTGCTCAACGTCACCCCGGACAGCTTCTCGGATGGCGGTCTTTTTCTGCGCCCCGGCGAGGCCATTGAGCGCGCCCTCGCGCTCGAGCGCGCCGGCGCAGACATCCTCGACATCGGCGGCGAATCCACCCGCCCGGGCGCGGCTTCGATCACGGCCGAGGAAGAGCTCGGGCGCGTCTTGCCGGTGCTCATGGGGCTCCGCGGCCGGCTGAAGATTCCTATCTCGTTGGATACGCAGAAGTCGGCCGTGGCGGAGGCCGCTGTGGTCGCCGGCGCCGAAATGCTCAACGATGTTTCGGCGCTGCGCTCGGACGCGGCGCTCGCCGAAATGGCGCGGCGACACTGCTTGCCGATGATCCTGATGCACATGCGCGGCACGCCACGGACGATGCAGAAGCGGCCCTTCGCCCGCAACGTCCTCCGCGATGTTACTTCCGGCCTGCGCGCTGCACTCGCCCGCGCCCGCCGGGCCGGCCTCGAAAAGACGCAAATCGTTCTTGACCCCGGCATCGGCTTCGGCAAAAGTTTCAAGCAGAATTACCAGCTTCTGGCGCATCTGCCAAAGCTCGCGGCGCTGGGCTGCCCGCTGATGGTGGGCACATCTCGCAAGGCGTTTCTCGGAGCGACGCTCGCCCGCAGCGGTGCGGCTGCGCCGACCGAAGAGCGCATCTGGGGCACCGCCGCGACCGTTGCAGCTTCCATTCTTGGCGGCGCACATATCGTGCGCGTCCACGACGTCGCTGAAATGGTCCAAGTCGCCCGTGTCACCGACGCCGTCCTGAATTCCGATTGAGGAGCTGCCGGGCGAGGCAAGGCTCGCCCCTACAAGATGCTCATTTCCCTCTCGGGGCGCACCACGCCGTGGCGGGCGCCTCTACAACGCCGCTCAAGTCGCGATCGTCCAGCGCACTTTTTTTCTAGCGAGAGGATGTCTACGGCCATGGGTTGTGCAGCACCGCTGGTATCTGCGGGCCGCCCGCATTTCACGGTATAATTCTGGTGGATGAATGCTTCCCTGCGTGCTTCCCCATTCCCAGCGAGGGGTTTCGCGGGCCGTGTGCTCGCCATTGATTACGGTCGGCGACGCATCGGACTTGCGCTCTCGGACCCGCTCGGACTGACGGCGCAGCCTCTCGAAACCCTGGCGCGCACGAACCGACGCGGGGACCTGCGGCGGCTCGGGGAAATCGTGCGCCAGCACGAAGTGCGGCGCATTGTCGTCGGCCATCCGCTCAATCTCGACGGCACCTCGAGTGAAATGGCCGCCGAGGCTACGCAATTTGCGGCGCGCATCGAAAGGCAGTTGCGCCTGCCGGTGGAGCTGGTGGACGAGCGGCTCAGTAGTTGGGAAGCGGAACAGATGCTGGCCGCCGGCAGGACCGTTTCCGGGAAGCGGCGTGGGAGCGACGTGGATCATCTCGCCGCCGCGGTGATTCTGCGCGATTATCTGGAACGCCGGCATGCCCGGACCGAGCCCGTGAGCTCCGGAATTCTCGGCGCCGTGAATACCCCTGCCCGGCGCAAGCGAAAACAGGGCAAGAGCTGAGATGCGCCGCCTCGCAGTGATCCTTCTGCTCGGGCTGGTGCTCGCTGCGGCGTGGGTTGCATACGCGCTGTACGTGCCTTACCAGGGTTTTCCGCAGGAGGGGGTCTTCGTGGATGTGCCGCGAGGCGCCTCTGGCAGGGCCATTGCGCGCCTGCTGGCCGAACAGGGAGTAGTGAGGAGCCGCCTGGCATTTGAGGCGCTTTGCCGTTGGCGGGCCGGGCGCACGTTGCAGGCCGGGGAGTACTTTTTCAATCGCCCCGCCACCGGGTTCGAAGTATTCGACGCGATCGCCGCGGGCCGCGTTTACGAGATGTCGGTCACCGTGCCGGAAGGATTCACCATGTTTGACATTGCGGAGCTGCTGGAGCGACAGGGCCTCGCCGACCGCCACGCCTTTCTCGATGCCGCTCGCGATCCCTCGCCGATTCGCGACCTCGCGCCCCGCGCCCCCGGCCTCGAAGGTTTTCTTTTTCCGGCGACCTATCACTTTCCGCGCCACAGAACCCCGCGGGAATTGGCGGCGGCAATGGTGGGGAGGTTTCGCGATGCCTGGCAGGCGCTGCCCGGGGCGGGCGCGAGCCGCGACCCGGCCTCGGTGGACGCGGTGGTGACGCTGGCTTCGCTGGTCGAGCGCGAAACCTCCGTGCCTGCCGAGCGCCCCGTTATTGCCGGCGTCTTCACCAACCGCTTGCGTCTTGGTCTGGCCCTGCAATGCGACCCCACCGTGATCTACGCGCTCGAGCTCGCCGGCAATTACAACGGCTCGCTCGCGTCCAGCGACCTGCGCTTCAATTCGCCCTACAACACGTATCGCTATCCCGGCCTGCCGCCCGGGCCGATTGCGAGCCCCGGAGAGGCTTCGCTGCGCGCCGCGCTCGATCCGGCCCAAGTGGAGTATCTCTATTTTGTTGCCGACGGCCGCGGCGGGCACGTTTTCAGCAGGACGCTGCAGGAGCACAATCTCAATGTGGCACGTTACCGCCGCCAGCTCGCAGAGAACGATCGCGAGCACGGTCGCGAGTCCGAAGACGCGCAGGCGAACAAGCCCGCCGCCAAGAGGTCTCGATGACTCGCGCAGCGCAACCCACCAAGAAGCGCCTGATCCTTGAGATTGCGCGCGAGCTGGGGGTCCCTCGCTTCACTCCCGCCGAGGTCGAACAGATCCGCCGGCAACTGATGGCGCGGCTGGGCGCGGCGGGGAAGACCTCGCCCGACTATATCACCGGAGTGCTGAAGACGACCGGGCTGCGAGTGGTGTGGTCCACTCGCGCCGATACTCAAGGGCGCTACGAGGAGGAGTTTCGCGATCTACTGCACTTCGCCAGCCTGGAAGAGGCAGAGATGTGCCTGGTGCGGCTCGACGAGCTGCTGCGGAAGTTCCGCGCCGAGGGCGAACGCGCCGCCGCCGAGCGCGTGCTTGAAGTGGCGCGCCTGGGCCGCCGCCGGGCCGAGATGATTGCACGCAATCCGCGGGTGGAAGCGCCCAAGCGCGCCGAGAAGGAAGAGGTGATGCAGTGGTTCAAGATCTGGCTCGACACTCCGGACGCCTTCTTTGATTGGCTGGAACTGCGCAAGCAGTCTGCTGAGTTCCAGCAGCGCTTCGCCGGTCGCGAGCCCGCCGAAGAGTAGATCGACGATGGAGCCGCCTGCCTACCGGCTCGAAGTCGAGCCGCTCGACCTGGGCGCGGATGTAAAGTCGGTCGGGCTCGAACTGCTGGACCGGGAGAGCCGCGAGCCGGTACGCGGCGCCGACGCGGCCCGCGTCTGGGGCGCAGTCCTGCCGGCGTTGGCGGGCACCGAGCCCTGGGCGCTCGATTTCTTCAGCCACCTGGACCGCCTGCGCGAGTTCTGCCGCCTGCACAAGATCGCCTACCGCGAAGCCGCCCGGCGCTGCATCGTCATCGCGTCGCCGCGGCCCGAGCCGCTCGCAGCGCTGCTGGGACGCTTCGAGGACGAAACGTTCGGCGCCCGCGCCGGAGGACAGCTCGCCGCGGGCGATGCGGCGCTCGAAGGGGACCTGGCGCGTCGCGGCGTGGATGCCTATCACCCCGCTTTCGCCAATTATTTTTTCTGCGCTGTGTGCGACTTCGAGAACGGTTTCCTGACGTTGCTCACGAACCGGCTGTGGGCCAGCGAAGTGATCCGCCGGCTGCGGCCCGGGCTCGACGAGCTGCCCGTCGAGGTCGCCCGACCGCAGTAGAACCGTGCTTGCGCTGGGTCGTTGACACCCCGAAAACTGGCTGTTAACTTGCTTTATTTCTCTTTGCGAGGAGGAGATCACTGAGAGATCGGTGCCCATTCTGGATGTTTTCGCTTGCAGCGGTGACGCTCCTGGCGGGCGGCTGCGCGGCAAGCAAGAAACACGTGGTGCCGCCGGCCGAGATGCGGCCGGCGCTTGAGGCGAGCTCTGCGCAGCTCATCGAAAAGTACAACCAGCAGGCGCGCGCTGTGCGCAGCCTGAACGCCACGGTGGAGCTGCTGCCGGTGGCGGGCTCGTCCTATAGCGGCGTCATCGAGGAGTACCACAACGTCAAGGGCTTTGTCCTGGCGCAGAAGCCTGCGCACATCCGGATGATCGGCCAGGCGCCGGTGGTGGCAAAAGACATCTTCGACATGGTGAGCGACGGCGAAACGTTCCGCATTTTCATCCCGTCAAAGCACCAGTTCATCATGGGTCCGGCGGCATTTGAACGCCCGGCGAAGAAGCCCATCGAAAACCTTCGCCCGCAGCACCTGCTCGATGCGCTGTTCTGGCCGGAGATAGACACGAGACAGCAAGTACTTTTCGAGGAATTCAATGCGGAAACTGCGCGCTACTACATCCTCACGGTGCTGCGGGGGATGTCAGTGCTCGAGATTGTGCGCAAGGTCTGGTTTGACCGCAGCGACCTGAGTGTGGCCCGCGTCCAACTGTACGGGACGGGCGGCCGGCTGGTCTCCGAGGTCCGCTACGCCGACTGGCAGCCCGCCCCGTCCGGTGGGACGGGGCCCGGCGCGGCGGGTTCGGCCGCGGGCTATCCGCGGCACATCTGGCTCGGGCGGCCGCACGACGACTATCAGCTCGAGGTGCGCATCACGCGCCTGACGCTCAACGAAGAGATCGCCGCCGAGCGCTTCCGGCTCGAGCAGCCGCCGGGCACCGAGCTGGTGCGCGTCGGTGAAGGCGGCGGAGAGTCGCGGCCGTGATCGGGCAGATGATCTGGCGCAACGTTCTGCACCGCCCGGTGCGCACTGTGGTGAGCGTGCTGGCGGTAGGTGTCGAGGTGTCGCTGGTGATCGTGATCGTCGGGCTCACCAGCGGGCTGCTGCAGGAGACCGCCAAGCGCATCGAGGGCATCGGCGCCGACATCATGCTGCAGCCGCCCTCGGCGTCGGTCTTCTTGGCCTTCAGCGGCGCGCCCATGCCCATCAAGATCCGGGAAAAGCTCGAGGAGATCAAGCGCGTGCAGGCGGTGACGCCGGTGCTGTTGCAATTCAGCTCCACGGGCGGGGTGGACATCATCTACGGCATCGACCCGCCCAGCTTCCGCAGCGTTTCAGGGGGGTTCGTGTTTCTCCAGGGGCACGATATGGCCAAGCCTAATGACATCCTGGTAGACGACTGGGCCGCCAAGGCCAAGAATGTTCAGCTCGACGGCACGCTCCACGTGCTGGACCACGACTTCCACGTCGTCGGGATCGTCGAGCACGGCAAGGGTGCGCGCCTGTTTGTGCCGCTGCAAACCCTGCAGGAGCTCTCCGGCGCCCGCGACAAGGCCTCGGTATTCTTCATCAAGTGTACCCGGCCTGAACACACGACCGCGGTCATCGAGCAGATGAAGCAAATCTTCCCGCGGTACGAGATCCGCCCGCTCAAGGATTTCCTGTCGCTGATGACTTCGTCGAGTCTTCCGGGCGTGGAGACCTTCGTCCACTCGATGATTGCGCTGGCGGTGGCCATCGGCTTTCTGGTGATCTTCCTCTCGATGTACACCACCGTGGTCGAGCGCACCCGCGAGATCGGCGTGCTGAAATCGCTCGGCGCGTCGAAGGGCTATATCGTCAGGGCGTTGCTGAGCGAGACCTCGCTGATCTGCGGGCTGGGCATCGCCGCCGGCATCGCCATGAGCTATGCCGCGCGCGCTGCGTTCCTCACCGCCTTCCCCACCCTGTCCATCCTGATCACTGCCGGCTGGATCCTGCGCGCCGCAGCGATCGCTATCATCGGCGGGCTGCTCGGCGCCTCCTACCCGGCATGGCTCGCCAGCCGCAAAGACCCCATCGAAGCCCTCGCCTACGACTAATTGTTTCGCCCAACGTGAACCCCTGGCTGCGACCGGCGACACCGACAGATCATTCCTGCACCGAGCGGCCGCGGCATCCATGTCCAACACTTTGAGGTGCGATCTCAAGTTGTTGATTCGGCGCTGGCTTCGCTCGGGGCTGCCCGGGGCAGCACCTGGCCGTCGGCGTGCAGTTTTTCACCACGAAACCATGTTCCGGCTAGGCAGAAATGCGATTCGCAGCTACAATAATTGGGCCTTCCGTGCCTCGCCCTGAGGGACCGATGGGGGTTGCCCTGAGCCCGCTCGCGGCGACCGCAGGGTGGACGAGGCGGGCTTACCACAACAGGTAATATTCCCCACTCGGGAAGCAGGCGTGGAACCGTTACTAAAAACCGAGAATCTATGGAAGGTCTATCGTTCCGGCAGGCTGGAAGTGTCGGCCCTGCGAGGAGTGAACTTCGAGGTGTTTCCCGGCTCGTATGTAGCGGTAATGGGGCCGTCGGGCTGTGGCAAATCCACGCTGCTCTACGTGATCGGCGGGCTGGCCCAGGCTACCCGGGGACGCGTGCTGGTGGACGGCAACGACCTGGTGACAATGAGCGACGCCGAGCGCACCAAACTGCGCCGCCACAAAGTGGGCTTCATCTTCCAGCGCTTCAACCTGCTGCCCACGCTCGATGCCTACGGCAACATCGCCATCGCCCAGCACATCCACGGGAACGGTTTTGACCCACACCGGTTCGAGGTAGTCACGAAGATGCTCGGCCTGGGCGACCGCCTGCACCACCGCCCGGCGGAGCTCTCAGGCGGCGAACAGCAGCGCGTGGCCATTGCCCGCGCCATTATCAACGAGCCCAAAATCGTGCTGGCGGACGAGCCCACCGGCAACCTGGACACGAAGAATTCTGAAACCGTGCTGGGGATGCTGCGTCAACTGAACAAGGAACTCGGCCAGACCGTGGTGATGATCACGCACAACCCGGAAGCCGCCGCTTACGCCGATCGCGTCGCGCACATGCGCGACGGCGTGATCGTGGATGGCATTCCCGCCGATTAGGATGCGCACGATCTGGCATGTGATTGTACGCACCGTGTTCTGGTCCTATGATCGCGGCACTTGGCCGTACGACGTGGCCGTCGCCGCTATCGTGCTATTCGTCCTGCTCTCCCCGCCCTCCTGGTTCCACGATCAGCCCCCGATCGGGCCGGCGCCCGCGGCCGCCCTGGTGGCGCTGCTGGAGGAGGACCCTTCGAATGGCAGGAAGACCTACCGCGTGGATGCCCGCCTGCTCGCCTCACCGGTGCGCACGCCCGAGCTGGAACACGAACTCCACGAGGCGGTGCGCAATAATGTGGGCGACCTCAAGCGGCGGAATTTCCAAATCCTGCGCATCGAGCCCATCCGCGGCGATAATGGCACCGTAGCCTACTACGACGTCTCCGTGAAGCCCTGACGGGCTGTCAACGGCCGGGATTCCGGGTCCACCGTGGCGGACGAAGAATCTTTGCCCGCAGGGATGGTTTGTCTTTCGCCGCACGAAACGCCTGCAGAGTCCCGGGCATCCAATCGCTATAGTAGGATGCACAGGTTGCCCGCTCGCGGTGTCCACCGGAGCGCGGAGAGAAGCACTTGAAGCGAAATTGGCCCAAGATTTTGCTGGCAGCGGCGGTGGCTCTGATCCCGGCGGGGTCGGGCCTCGGCGTCCGCGCCGGCAGTGCGCCGCGTTCCGGGATTGCGAGCCAGAATCAGACGAGTTGGACGCTCGAGAGCATCCTGAAGCAACTCGATGCCGGGGCCAAGGAATTCCGCAGCCTCACGGCTGACCTCGAGCGCACGAAGGTCACCGTCGTGGTGAACGATCGCTCCACCGAAACCGGCCAGATCCTGGTCCGCCGCGACGACAAGATGCGCATCGAGTTGGCCCAGCCCGACCCACGCACCATCCTGCGTGATGGCAACGAGCTCTACGTCTATAACCCCAGGATCAGTCGCGTCGAGCAGTACGACCTGAGTAAGCACCGCTCGCTGGTGGACCAATTCCTGCTGCTGGGGTTTGGGACTTCGGGCACAGAGTTGAAGAAAAACTATTTGGTGACCGTCCAGGGCGAGGAGATCCTCGATAAACAGAAGACTGTCCTGCTGGAGCTGACCCCGAAGTCCGACGAGGTGCGCAGTCAGATCTCCAAGATCCAACTGTGGATTGACGAGGCCACCTGGCTGCCGGCGCAGCAGAAATTCTTCGAGACCGGCTCAGGCGACTACTTCGTCATCCGCTACACCAACGCCATCCGGAATACCCGCATTTCCGATTCCCGCTTCAAGCCGCACTGGCCGCGAGGGACCACCAAGATCAAGCCGCAAGGCTAGCCGTCCGCGGCTGTGCCCCACATCGGGCACCGTTAGTTCTGCTGTGCTTTGTCGCGAGCGGCGTGCCACCGGGTTGCTCCGCTCTCGCGTTCGAGCAAGGCGCGCTTGCGCTCCAAACCCCAGCGATAGCCGCCGAGGTGGCCGTCTTGGCGCACGACGCGGTGGCAGGGGATCACCACCGACGCGGGATTGGTGGCGCAGGCGCGGGCCACGGCGCGCGTTGCCCGCGGCCGACCGATGGCGCGAGCGATTTCGCTGTACGAGCGCGTCGTTCCGTAGGGGATGGCGCGCAACTCCTGCCAGACGCGCCACTGGAAGGCCGTGGCCTGGAGATCGAGCGGCAGATCGAGCTTTGGCTGATGGCCGTTCAAGTGATTCACCAGAGCGCGCACCCACTGCCGCAGTCCGTTCGTCTCGCGGCGCACTTCTGCGCGGGGATATTCGCGGGCGAGTGCGGCTTCGATCCGGGCATCCGAATCGCTCAGGTAAACAGCGCAGATGCCGCGGGAGGTTGCGGCGACCAACAGGCGCCCCAGCGTCGAATTGACAATCGTGTAGCCGATGCGCATACCGCGCCCGCCCCGGCGGTAGGTGGCCGGTGTCATACCGAGCTGTGCGTCGGAGCGTTCGTAGAGTCGGCTCGAGGAACCATATCCCGCTTCGTACAGTGCTGTGGTCACGTCATCTCCTTTTCGCAATCGTTTCTTGAGCCGGCGCAGACGCAGCGCGTCGGCATACTGCCGCGGTGTGATCCCCGTGGCGCGCTGGAAGGCGCGCAGCAGGTGGTGTGGCCCGACGCCGGAATTTTCGGCGAGTGCCGCGAGCGTCAGCGGGCCATCAGGGTGCGCCTCGATCTGCCGGCAGACGCGCTCGATGAGTCCCGCCTGCAGGGCGCGCCCGGCCCGCCACGGTCGGCAGCGCCGGCAGGGACGAAACCCCTCCCGCTCGGCCGCCTCGGGCCGCGGGAAAAACCGCACCTGAGCTCGCCCGGCGCGCCGCGAGGGGCACGACGGCCGGCAATAGATGCCGGTCGAACGCACGGCGTAAACAAAGCTGCCGTCCATCCGCGTGTCGCGCGCCAGCACCGCGCGCCAGCACTGTTGCGGGCTGAGTGCGCTGCTGGTGGCATGCCTGCTTGCTCTCTGCATATCGGTCCTCATCCAGCACAAGGATAAGCGGAGGCGGAGAGCAATTCTATCCGATTCTTGCGGTCAAATTTCAGAGCTGATTCCAAGCATTTCTTGTTATTCTCAGTGGCCATAGCGCGCCGCATTTCTTGGTGGCGCGCATCCCGAAGGCGTCAGACCCTGGCTTTCTCGGGCGCTGCGACGGGACTTTCGACCGCGGCGGTGGCCCGCGGTCGGGCGGTAATGACCAGCACGACCCCGGCGATGATGACCGCCGTGGCCGCGAGCATGCGCGGCGTGATGCGTTCCCCCGCAAACGCCCAGCCGAGAATCACCGCCACCACCGGGTTGATGTAAGCATAGGTGCTCACCCGCGCCGGGGAGGCCGCGCTCAGCAACCAGGTGTAGGCGCTGAAGCCCAGCATCGAGCCGAAGACGATCAGGTAGCCCAACGCGAGCACCGAGCGGAGCGAGACGCCGCTCCAATCGAGCCGCGCTCCCTGCCCGCTCAACAGGCCGACAAAAATCAGCAGCGCGCCCCCGGCCAGGCTCTGCATGGCGGTGCCCAGCAGCGGAGCGCGAGGAAGATGCAGGCGCCGCGAAAAAACCGAGCCGGTGGCCCAGGAAAGCGAGGCCAGCAGCAGCACGGTCGCACCGATTGGATCCACCCGACCGCTCCCTGCCAGCCTGGACGGGCCGACAAGAAACGCCAGTCCTGAAAAGCCCAGGATCAATCCCGCAATGACGCGCCCTGTGGGTCGCACGCCGCCGGGCCGGAGCCAGTCAATCATGACCATCCAAAGCGAAACGCTGGCCACCAGCAAGGCGGCCACGCCTGACGGCACGATCTGCTCGGCCCAGCAGACGCCCCCATTTCCGCCGAAAAGCAGCAACGCGCCCATCACTGCGGCCGCAGACCAATTGGCTCTGGTCGGCCGCTCGCCGCTGCGCAGCCGGGCTAGCGGGTAGAGCATCGCGCCCGCAACCAGATGCCGCGTGCCCGCCATCAGAAACGGCGGCAGCGTCGCGACAGCAAAGCGGATGGCCAGAAACGTGGAGCCCCACAAGACGTACACCGCCGCGAAGGCCGTCATCAGCTTGGCCCGCGACACGTTGGGCCGAAGCTGCTTCCACGGCGAAGCCGCCGAGCCAAGCGGGACTTCAGGCGCGGACATGCTGCCTCTGGGCGCTCACTCGCCGCGCCGGCAATGCTGCGAATAGAGACGCGATGGGATCAGAGCTTGGCGAGCCTGGCTCATGCCCGATCTTGTCCGCCACCCCAAGACTCATAGACAAAGACAAGCGGGGTTGCAGCGCTATCCGATTCTTGCAGTCAAATTTCATTGGCCTTCCTGCGTTCGCACGCCAGCCGTCCACGCTGCGCCTGGCATTTCTTCGGCTGAATATCCATCGCGTTGTTCCGATTCGAATACATTCTTCAGTTCGGGGACGCCGGATTATCCGATGCTGTGCAATGCTTTCTCGACTCCTAAAGATAGGCGCCGGTTGCCGGTGGGTCGAGTGCCATATTGGACCGGGATGTTGTCCTTCGCGGCCATCTCTATCGCGTTATCCTTATCGGCGCAGCCGAGGCAACCCGCCCGGCCGGCGAGACATCCGTTCCCGCATCGGGCGGTGTCATGAGCGTTCGCTTCCTCGCCGCACTGTTGCTGACCCTGCCGATGTTTGCGTTGTCGGCACATTCCGCCGGCCACGGCGAGCGCCGGCGCCCCGAACCTGCGGCGTCCTCCGCGGCAATCCCTGACGGCGTCATCCGCAAAATCGAGTTTGCCGGGCTGCGGCGCATTCCCCCGGCAACTCTGCGCGCGCACATTACTTCCCGCGAAGGCCACGCGCTCGATCCGACGCAGGTAGAAGACGACGTGCGCGCGCTCGACCGGCTGGGCTGGTTCGATTCGGTCACTGCCGAGGTTTATCCCATGGCGGTTCTGCTGGCCGAAGCGCGGGCGGCCGCGGTCGGTCCGGAAGATAACGCAAGAAACTCGGACGCCGCGGGATTGGCGTTGCCGCTTCCTACCGGCGGGATCGAGGAGTCGGGCTTGCGCCTGGTGTTTGCACTGGAAGAGCGGCCATTTCTCGCCCAGGTGGATTTCCGGGGGTCGCATGCGCTTTCCCGCGAGCGCGCCGGCACGCTGCTGGCGGAGAAGCAAATTCGGCTAAAGCTGGCGGCGCCGGCGAATCGCACCGAACTGTGGCGAGCGGCGCGCGCGCTCGAAGCGGCCCTGGCCGACCTGGGACATCCCCGGGCGCAGGTCCGCCTGCGCCTTGAGGAAGTCCCCACGGCCGCAGTGCGCGCCACGTTTGAAATTCACGACGGCCCGGGCATACGTGTCGGCCACGTTGCGTTCGTCGGCAACCAAGCCTTCTCCGAGAAAAAGCTCCGCCGCCAGATGAAGCGCGTCGCCCCGGACGCGCACTTCGCGGAACTTCGCGACAAGAATGTTTATACGCGCCAGCGGCTCGCGGATGACCTGGAGTGCCTGGCGCGCTTCTACCGCAACCACGGCTACCCGGAAGCGCGCCTGGGCCAGCCCACCACAGAAGTCAGCCAAGACCGTGTGCGGCACTGGCTTCCTTGGCCGCGCCGGCGCTCCACGCCGCGGTTCCACATCTTCATTCCTGTCGAGGAGGGGCAGCTCTACCGGCTCGGGGCTATCGAAGTGCAAAATGAGCTGGCCGACCAGAAATCCGGCGAGCCCGCCACTGTGCTTGCGGTGCTGCGCAGCCTGAAAACCGACGAGCCGTACTCGCAGGAAAAGCTGGAACGCGCCCGCGACGCGCTGGCCCGGGCGAGCGTCGCCCCGTCATTGAAGCACCGCATCCTCCGCGGATCGAAGAGCCGCCCGCCGCTGCCGGAAGTGGAAGCGCGCCCGCGCCTGAACTCTGGCGCAGGCACCGTGCAAGTCACTTTTCGCCTGCGGGAGGCGCAACCCTACCTCGTGCGGCGGCTCGAGTTTACCGGCCAGCGACGCTTCAGCGACCGCTACTATCGCCGGCGGATTCTGCTCAAGGAAGGCGAGCCGTTTGATCCCGACAAACTCGAGCTGGGGCTCGAGCAGTTGGCCCGCACCGGTTTTATCCGCCCGGTGAAGCGGCAGGATATTTCCGTCCGCCTCGACGAGGCGCAGCGCGCCGCCGACGTCGTCATTCACGTCGAGGAGATCGGCCGACAAAAAGCGTCGCTGGTCGGCGGGCATGCGGGTCTGGGAAGCACGGCCGGGTTGGTCTACAACGTGTTCGACCTGCTCGGCGCCGAGGAGCTGATCACCGCGCACCTGGAAGGGGGCCCGGACAGCCTGATAGTGCTGCTGGGCCTTGCCAAAGAAGGCTTCCTCGGAACGCGGGCGTCGCTCGGCTTCAGCCTGTTCCAAAATGTTGTGCGGCCCAATCTCCCCGGCTCCATCGGCCGCAGGCGTACGTTTACCTCCCGCAGCTCGGGTCTCGGGCTGGGCTGGACCTATCCGGTCACGCTGTACGATACCCTGGGCGCCAATTACCAACTCTCGCGCACCTCGTCGCAATACGATCTTCTCCTGCCGCCGGGGATCTCTGGCTTGCCCGGCAACCAGCTCCGCGCCACTACGCTGAGCCGCTCGGTGGGCTTGAGCGAATCCCGTAACACCGGCCGCGAGCGCCTGGAGGCCAGCACATCGGTGTCCGGCGGCTGGCTCGGAGGCAATGAAAATCTGCTGAGAGGGTCGGTTGAATATGCCCGCTTGGTCGCCGATCCGATCCGCGCAGGCCCGCAACGGGGCTCGCCGCAGCGGGCTTGGGCCTTCCGCGGCTATCTGGCAGGAGTATCGAGCTACCGGGGCGACCTGCCGTTGTACGCGCGCGCCTACCCGGGCGAAGAGCTTGTCCGGGGCTTTCGCACGGGCGAACTCGGCCCCTACGCCCTGGTCCGAACCGACCACAGCGGCGCCGCGCCCACCTACCGCGCGCAATCGCCGGGCGCCGACCTGGTTGGAACGGCCAACGCGGAATTTCGCCTGCCCCTCATGCCGCGCACCCAGGCTGCGGCCTTCTTTGATGCCGGCTCTGGCTGGTTGCTCCCCGGATGGCTTGGTCCCGACCGGCCCGCGCTGCTGGCCGGCACCAACGGCGCCCTGCGCTCCTCCACCGGGATCGAGTTGCGGTGGCAGGTGCCCATCTTGGAACAGACGGTGCGCGTCAACTACGCTGTCAACTTCCGTCGCCTGGGCCGCGCCCTCCTTCTGCCTGACGGCAGCCATTTCCGCCCGCCCAATCGGCGGAGCGCCCTGGGCTGGGCGCTCGGTTCGCTTTTCTGACTCCTCATGAAACAGTTTTTCTTGTCCCCCGGACGCCCCCTGTCTGAGCGTTGTTCATTACGGCACGCTGCTGCGGGCGTGGATTGACGCGAGCTGTAGTGGGAGCCGATATTGGATGGTGCGGCGCCAGAAGCGTTAGGAGTGAATGGGGGAATTATGCGCGCTGCCCGTAACCCAAAGCAGATGAAGGTAGTTGAATCTCGTAAGACCAAGGCTGAAGCCTCGCCCGCGCCACTGGGTCCAGGCCAGATGGATTGGCCGGATATCGGCAGAATGGCCGGGCAGACCGCTCCTCAGGGATTTGCGCGTGTGCCCACGCACGCGGTGGGCGTGGTGGACGAGCGGCGGGCCTATCCTCGCGCCGCGCTCAGCCTGCCCCTGCGGCTGAAGCGGGTGGCTGGACAACGCGAGCCGAGCGCGGTGACCTTGCTCACCAAGAACATCAGCTCAAGCGGCATTTACTTCCTGTGTCCACGCTGGATCGAGGCCGGCACGCCCATTGAGCTCGAAGTTGCCTTGGTGGACCGGCCGATTGGGCAGGGCAGCGTGCGGATGACCACGGCTGCGCATGTGGTGCGCGTTGAACCGACGAATACACCAGGCTGGCATGGGCTCGCCGCTACCTTCGACGACATCACCTTTCAACGCGACGAGCCCATTCCGCCGCGCTACCAGATGTCCTGATCGCCTCCTGCAGGCGCTCTTGACCTGAACCCTTCCACTCCAGTCAGGGCAACCGCCGTCGGGGAATCTTTCCCGCGGCTTTCGCTCACCCCTCACGAATATTTCGGCACCGCTTGATTATCCACAGGTTTACCGGTTGCATTTCGGGTGAGGCTGGCTATACTCTACCGCTCGCTTCCAAAGGTAGGGGGTACCGAGGGAGTGGCGTTCTTGCCGGTCGATCTGCTGCATTCTTTCTGCGGAGGATTCCGATGAGGAAATTCTGGGGTGTGGTGTTGGTGTCGGCGATTTGCTTGGCAATGGCGAGCTTGGTTTGGGGGCAGTCGCAAATCACCTCTGGCACGATCCAGGGC
>JBASRK010000165.1:0-12031 GCA_049273775.1 Candidatus Acidiferrales bacterium | reverse complement strand
GCCCTGGCCATCACCACCGGCGCCCCTATTCCGCACGGCGCAGATGCAATCCTTCCCTACGAGCAGATCGAGCGCTCGGGCGATACCATCATCGTCTCCGGGCCTGTCCAAGCGGGCAACTGCATCTTTCCACCCGCAGAGGACGTTCGCCGCGGCGACCTGCTGGTGAGTCGCGGCGAAGTCTTGCGCCCAGCAACATTGGCGCTATTGGCATTTGTGGGCCGGCCGCAACTGCGAGTTTACCGGCGGCCACGAGTCGGCGTGGTGTGCACCGGAAGCGAGCTGGTGGATATCGGTACGACCCCCGGCCACGGCCAGATCCGCAACAGCAATGCGTATACGCTCACGGCCCTGGTCGCTGAGTGCGGCGCCGAAGCCAGGCTCTGCGGCACCGCGCCGGATGACCGCAGCGAATTGCGACGCCTGCTCGAATCGGCGCGCAGCGGCGCCGATATGCTGGTCACCACCGGCGGAGCCTCAGTGGGCGAGCGCGATTTGGTCAAGGGTGTGCTAACCGAACTGGGGACGGAATTCCGGTTCCGGGCGGTGGCGGTGCGCCCCGGCAAGCCGATCGGCTTCGGGCTCTGGGACGGCCTGCCGGTGTGCGTGCTGCCTGGCAACCCCGCCGCCGCGTTCGTAGGTTTTTACGAATTTGTGCGGCCGGCGCTGCTACGGCTCGCGGGCCGGCGCTCAATCGAGCTGCCGTCGCTGCGCGCGACGCTGCGTGGCCATATCAAGTCCAAGGCCGCACGCCGCTATATCATCCTTGCGCAGCTCGCGCTCACGTCGGAGGGTTTCGAGACGATTCCTCTGGCGAACCAGTGCTCGGTGCTGGTAAGGACCTCGGCCGAGGCCAACGCGCTCATCCTGTTGCCGGAGGGCCCGGCGAGCTTCGATTCGGGCGACACCGTCGAGGTGCAGGTGCTCGACTGGGACAGCGTCATCGGCGCATCGGGGAAGCTCACGGCGCTGAGCGGCACTTCGGCGAGGAATTGAGCTCCAGCCGCCGGCGAGGCCGCGGCAAGCCCAAAGGGGACTCGAATTGCAATCCTACGACCTGGTGGTGATCGGTTCGGGCCCGGCCGGTGAAAAAGGAGCAGCGCAGGCTGCCTACTTCGGCAAGCGAGTGGCGCTAGTCGAACGCGGCACACTTCTCGGCGGCGCCTGCATCAATACCGGCACCGTCCCCAGCAAGACGCTGCGGGAATCCGCGCTCTATTTCTCCGGGCTGCGACAGTGCGGCCTGTACGGGATTGGCTGACCCTGCGGCTGCTGCAGCGGATCTCCGCCGACGCCGAAAACATCGCGGGCCAGGGTGAACGCACCGCCGAGCAAGCGGCGATGGCCCTCGACGCTCTGTTCATCACCTACAGCCGCAACGTGAAGCTCGCGAACGCGGAAGAGGTACGCGCCGCCATCAATGGTCTCTTTCAACAGGTGGAAAACCCTTCGGCGTACAACCCGGAACAGTTTGCCCGCCAGATGCGCAAGGTCAACGCCTTGCTGCACTAGCCGAGCACTTCGCTTCGAAATTAGTTTGCGGATTGAGAAGCAGCCGGCTTCGTTCAGGATGTTCAGTTATGGGCTGCTTCCGATCGTTGACCTGCGCCGCCTGGGTTGTGCGGCCCGCCGCCCGGTGGGCCCGTCCGAATCATCGACTCACCAGCCAGGGAATCACTGCGTGGCGCGCGCGCCCATCTCCGTTCGTGTGCGGATGACGCGCAGGATGGAATCGCGAGTGACAATGCCCACCACACGCCCCGCCCCGGGGCTCCCCGAGTCAGCCACCACCGGCATCTGGTTGATGTCCTCGTTCTGCATGCGTTCAAGCAGGGCGAGCACGGGCTCTTCGGGCGCCGCCCAACGGATCTGAGCGCGGGGCACCATTGCCGCCTGCACGGACGTCACCGCCCAGTCTTCGCGGGGGACGCGGTTGAGCGCATGCACAGTCATCAACCCCTGGAGTTCCCCGTCCTCCATGACCAGGTGGCACCGGCGGCCGGTGCGCAGCATCTCGTGGACATACTCTTCGAGCGAGGTCGCTCGCCCCACGGCGGGCAGCTCCCGGCTCATGATGTCGGCCGCCCGCAGCCCCTCGAGCGCCCCGCGGATGGCCACTTGCGCGTAGCTTTCCTGCGCCGCGGTCAGCAGGAACCAGCCAATAAACGCCAACCACAGCCCGCCCACAAAATTACTGGTCAGCGATTGCCAGATGCCCGCGACGATCATGACGTAGGCCAGCAGTTGCCCGCCCCGCGAGGCGGCGCGTGTGGCGCGGGTGTAATCGCCGGTCCGGCCCCAGACGAGCGCCCTAAGGATTCGCCCGCCGTCCAACGGAAAGCCCGGCGCAAGATTAAACGTCGCCAGCCCGGCATTAATCTGCGCCAGCCAGCCCGCCAGCGCAGCCAACATTTCGCTCGAGGGAAACAGGCGCCCGAGCAGCCAGAATCCCGCGGCCAGCATGTAGCTCGATACCGGGCCGGCTACGGCGATGTTGAACTCCTGCAAGGCACGCGAAGGCTCACGGTCGATCCGCGCCACGCCGCCGAAGACAAACAGCGTGATCGAGGCCACCGGGATGCGGTAGTGCAGGGCCACGACACTGTGCGACAGCTCGTGGAAGAGCACGGAGCCGAAAAACAGCAGGCTGGTAAGCACTCCCAGGCTCCAGTGCTGCGCTTGGCTCCAGCGAGGGTGCTGGTTGGCAAACTGCGTGGCGAGCGAAAACGTGATCAGGGCAAAAATAATGAACCAGCTGGGATGCAGGTAGATCGGGATGCCGAGGATCCGGCCGATTCTTATCCCCGAGTCGCGCGCCATATTCAGCTCCTCCGTTGCTCAGTATAGCCGAGGCGCCCGATCCACGGCGCAAGTGTCCGCGGGTGGTGGCCTAGCCCCGGCGCCCCGCCCTTAGCCCCTGCGTTTGCCGTCCCACAGCGTGTGTGACCCACCACGTGTTCGTCTTCAGACTGCCTTCAGTAAACATTTTAGTATCAATTAGATACGGTGTGGACGCGAGAGTGCAAACTGCCTGCTTGGAATGCAGCAGACTGGGAAACGGCGATGCGGCGAAACAGCGCAGCGAGCTCGAAAGCAACAGCAAGAACCAAGTGGGTGCTGCTGGCGGCCACGCTGCTGACGGCGACAGCAGAAGCAATCGCGCAGGAAAAGCCAACCCATCGAGCCACCCTCGCGGCGCACGGCGCAACCAGTTCGCAGCGACGCATCATCGTCAGCATCCCCGACTGCAAACTGGCGCTCGTCGAAAACGGCCGCGTTGTAAAGATCTACCGCGTCGCGGTGGGCGCCCAAATCAGCCCCAGCCCGTCCGGCGAATTCAAGATCACTCAGCGCCTGGTAGAGCCCACCTACTACGCCCCGGGCGTGGTGATCCCGCCGGGCAAGGATAATCCGCTGGGCACGCGCTGGCTGGGCCTGAACCAGAAAGGCTACGGCATCCACGGTACCAACCAGCCCGGCTCGGTCGGCCGCCGCGCCTCACACGGCTGCATTCGCATGCGCAACCGCGACATGGAAGAGCTTTTCGAGCTGGCTCGCCCCGGAGACATCGTCGAGCTGCACGCCGACCGCACCACCGAGCTTGCCCGGCTCTTCGGCGAGGACGATGCGCCGGTCGCAGTTGCGGCCGAAGCAGGTGCGGCCGAATCGGCGCCGGTCGGGGCCGCAGCGAACGGCGGACAGAATTAGCGCGGTTCGAGATCGTGACGGAGCGACGCACATGGACACCGTGATGGCAATGGCAGGTCTGGCGGCAGTGATGGCGCTTTCGCTGCCGCTTGCGCTGGTTCTGATGTGGCTGTGCCTGTTCGGCGCCTTCCACCTTTTGCCCCACTCGCCGCGGCGCGTCCGCGCCGCGGCCGGTCCCGTTTTCCGAACGGCGGCATTCCGCTGGCCTGGGGCGCACAGCAAGGGATTGCCCCGAGCTTTCAAAGCGGGGCTCAATCGATAAAGGAGGAACCACCATGCTGATGTTAAAGTACGTGTTGCTCGCGGCGGGTATCGGGCTGTTTGTTGGTGCCGCAGCCATTATCGCCTACGACGTTTACCTCGCGACGCAACTCCGGCGCCTGCTGGCTAAGGGTGCCGAGCCCGTCCAACCCCTCCCCCGCCCGATCCGCTGGAACCTGGCGGGAAAACTGGCCGGCCTGGCGTGGCTACCGCTGCTGCTGGGCCTGAGCATCGTCGTCGTGGCGGACGGCAGCGCCGGTGTGCGCGTTAGCCAACTCTCTGGCGTGCGCCCGGGGACGCTGTACCCCGGCGTGCATGTCGTTCTGCCGCTGATTGAGCGCGTCGTCATTTACGACATTCGCGACCACGTTTTTTCCACCGCCGTCGCAGGAGACCCGAAGAAAAAGGTCGAGGTGCTACGCGTGCAGGCTCGCGAAGGGCTTTCGATTGGCCTGGCGGTGGCCGTGCGCTACCGGCTTGATCCCAAGCGGCTCGATGCCATCCACGCCAACCTGCCTCAGCCCATCGACGAGGAGATTGTTGCGCCGGTGGTGGCCACGATCTTTCGCCAGGTGGCGCCGAACTACATCGTGCGCGAGGTCTTCGCCACGCGCCGCGAGGAGTTGCGCCAGCGCGCCGCCGAGGCCATCTCCGCCCGGCTCGCCGAGGACGGCATCCTGGTGAAGGAGGTGCTGCTGCGCGATATCGAACTTCCCGGAGAATACGCGCGGGGGCTCGAAGGTCTGCTGCTGAAGGAACAGGAAAACGAGCGGCTGGGCACCGAGACCGAAATCCGGCAGAAGCAGGTGCGCATCGCCGAACTCGAAGCCGAAGCCCAGAAGACCCGAGACATCAAGCGGGCGGAAGGTGCCGCGCAGATCCGCGTGCTCGAGGCCAAGAGCGAATCCGACGCCATGCAGTACACCCTGCCGCTCAAGCAGAAGCAGATCGAGCAGACGCGGCTGGAGGCGGAGGCGCGCAAGGAAGCCACACTGAAAAATGCCGAAGCCGCTGCTGCGGCCAAGGTCATTGACAGCAAAGCCGAATTCGAGCGTCGCAGCCTGCTGGCCAACGCGGAGGCCAACCGCATCCGCGTCACCGCGGCCGCCGACGCCGAGCGGATGAAGATGGAAGCGCTCGTGTTGAAGCAGAACCCGTTGCTGATTCAAAAGATTATTGCCGAGCGGCTCTCCGATAAGCTGCAGATCATGATGGTGCCGAGCGACGGCAAATTCTTCTTCGCTAATGACGTGATGCGCTCGGCGTTCAGCGGCAACGCCGCGGCCCAGCCAGAGGACCCCGACGAATCGGGCGACCCGCCGAGGCCCGCGGCGTCCCAGCGCAAGCCCAACAGCCGGCCGTAGAGGTTGCCGCTCGGCGCTTCGCCGCAGCAGGGGTCCGGCGAGTGCGTGCGCGAGGGATCTGATGAGTTTGAGCTACCGCTAGCTAAATCCCTTGCGGGTGGCTTTTTTCAGCAGACGGAGTCCGCCGCCCCCGTCGGCTGGGAAGCCACCCGGCTAGCGGTCCTCGCGCTTAGTTCTTCTTCGGGTACTTGGGCCGCGGCGGCGGGGCCTGGTAGTTCTTGAGCCCTTCCTTGGCCAGCTCGATGGCCCGTTCGAGTTGCGGGTCGTGCCCGTTGACCTCGAGGTCGGGCCGCTGCTCGACCACGTAATCGGGGTCCACACCGTGGTTCTCCACGATCCATTCCCCACCGTTATCTGCGGACCAGAAGGCGAATTCCGGCGCGGTCACGCCCCCGCCATCCATCAGGGGGATTTCGCGGGCGATGCCGATCAACCCGCCCCAGGTGCGCGTGCCCACGAGCGGGCCAATCTTTTCACGCTTGAAGAACCAGGGGAAGGCGTCGCCGCCTGAGCCGGCCAGCTCGTTCACCAGCATGACCTTCGGGCCGTAGATGGCTACCGGCGGCCAAGGAAGGTCCTTGCCTTCGCGGGGAGCGAGCAGGGAGAGGAGCTGGCGCCGGAGCTTCTCAGTGTAGAAGTCTGGGATCCGCCCGCCGTGGTTGTAGCGCTCGTCCACGATGATGCCCTGCTTGCCGATCTGGGCGTTCAGGTATTTGTCGAACATGATGATCCCGGCGATGGAGGTGTCGGGCACGTGCATATAGCCGATGCGTCCGCCTGTGGCTTCCTCCACGATTTTGCGACGTGACTCCACCCAGTCCAGATAGCGGAGGGCCGCTTCGCTGCCCGTTGGCTTGACGTTGAGCTCCCACGCGCCTTCGGTGGCGGGCTTGTCGTTGACCTTCAGGGTGACCACTTGGCCGGCCAGGTTCTGGAAGTAAGCGGACGGGTCAGCCGGCGCCCGAACGGTCACCCCGTTCACGGCGATCAGGTAATCGCCCTGCTTCACCTTCAAACCCGGCTCGGCGAGCGGCGCGCGCGTCTCCTCGTTCCAGTTCTCGCCACGATAGATCTTCTTGAACCGGTAGAAGCCGTGGTCCGCCTCGTAGTCCACCCCCAGCAGCCCGACGCCGATGCGCTTGCGAGCGGGCACATCGCCGCCGCCCACATAGGTGTGGGAGGTGCTCAGCTCGGCGATCATTTCGCCGATGATATAGTTCAAGTCGCTGCGGTGGGCCACCCAGGGGAGCAGCGCTTCGTAACGCTTGCCGATCTTGTCCCAGTCGAGCCCTCCCATATTGGGGTCCCAGTAGAAGTCGCGCTCGATCCGCCAGGCCTCGTGGAAAATCTCCTTCCACTCCGCACGGGGATCCACCAGGACCTGCAGGCTGGCCGTGTTCAGCCGGCCCTCGCCGACCTTGGCTTTGCCGGGGACTGCGTCCACCACACCGTACGTCTCTCCGGAGTGGTAGATCACCTTGTTCCTGTCTTTATCCAGATCGTAGTTGTTGATCGGCTCGAGCAGGGGTTTGTCTTCACGCTTCTTGACGTCGAACAGGTGGAGGGTGGCCCGCGGCCGCGGCGGGCCGGGCTGGCCGGCCAGAGTCGCTTCGATGGGGGTCGCAAGGTAGAAGATCTTATCCTTGCGGGCTTCGAGCCTCCGGTAAATGCCTGACGGAACCGGCACCTGCACGACACGCTGGCCGATCCCCTCGATGTCCACCTGGATGGGCTTCGGAGTTTTCTCGTCGGGTTTCTTCTCCTCCGGCTTGTTTACTTCGGGCTTCTTCTCGGCCGGCTTCTCTCCCTCGGCGCCCGGCGCGGGCTTTGCTTCGCTAGCATCTTTCTTCTTTTCGTCCGCTCCCTTTTCCTCGTCGCTCTGCAGCTCGAAGGGCGAGGCCTCGTCGGCCTTCAGCGTCACTGCGAAGATTCCAGTCGTGCTGTAGTAATTAAACCGGTCGTCGAACCGCCCGGCGCTCGGATAGAAGAAGCGCTGGGAGAGACAATAGAGGTATTTGCCGTTCGGGTCGAAGACCGGATTGGAATCGTCGTAGAAACCGTTGGTGACCTGGAACGTCTTTTTCTGCTCGAGCGAATAGAGGTAAATCGAATCGGACAGATTCGGCCCCGTCTTCGCATAGGCGACCCAGCGGCTGTCCGGGGACCAGTCGCCCCCGTTAATCTGGTCGTATTCGCCCTGGTCGATCTGCACCGGCTGCTTTTTTTCGATGTCCACGTACCAGAGCCGCAGCTTCTTGTCCCAGAAGAGCAGCTTTTTGCTGTCGGGCGACCACTTGGGCCCGTAGCGGTACACGCCGCCGTCGGAGGTCACCCGCACCTCGTCGCCGCCCTTTTGTGGCCGCAAATAGATCTCATACTCGCCGGTGGAGTCCGAGAGATACGCGATCCATTTGCCGTCCGGCGACCATTTCGGATTGAGTTCGTGCACGCCGGGGCTTTCGGTCAAGTTGCGAGGGCTGCCGTGTTCGACCGGCAGGGTGAAGATCTCGCCGCGGGCCTCGAACAGCGCTCGCGCACCGCTGGGCGAAAGTCCGAAGGTGCGGATGCGGTCCCCGACGGACTTGATCTCCGGCCGCGCAGTGATCGCATCGGTTGCCACGCTGACGGGGATTTTGCTGGTCTTTTCGGACGCCAAGTCCAGCGAATAGAGCAGCCCGCCATTCTCGTACACGATCGCATCCGGGCCCACGCTGGGCCACTTGACGTCGTACTCCTTGTAGTTGGTCAGCTTACGCGTCTGCTTGCTGCCGAGGTCGAAACGGTAGAGGTTCATCGTCCCGTCGCGGTCGGAGATGAAGTAGATCGCGTTTCCGTGCCACATCGGAAACATGTCCATGCCATTCGTTCGGGGCAGCTCCTCGTAGGCATTCTTTTGCAAGTCGTAGATGCCGATCGGCGGGCTCCAGCCGCCGCGATAGCGCTTCCAGGTGCGGAACTCCTGCGAGGTGGAGGTGTAGGCGATGCGCTGGCCATCGGGGGAGAAACTGGTCAGGCTGGCCCGCGGCACCGGCAGCATCTCGGGCATCCCGCCCTCCGGCGATACCAGAAATAGGCGGGTGAAATCCGGCGGGGCGCTGGCGCGAACCGAGCGGAAGAGGATTTTCTTGCCGTCCGGCGTCCAGCCCAGCACGAGGTCTCTGTCCGGGTGGAAGGTCAGGCGCCGCGGCTCGCCGCCTTCCGCCGGGATGACGTAAACGTCAGCGTTGCCGTCGTACTCGCCGGTGAAGGCGATCCACTTGCCGTCGGGTGAAAACTTGGGGAAGAGCTCGTCGCCTGGGTGTGAGGTCAGGCGGCGCGCCGGACCTCCGGCGCGAGGCGAAATCCATAGGTCGCCGGCATAGACGAACACCACCTGGTCTTTGGAGACGTCCGGATAACGCATCAGGCGCGTCTCCTGCGGAGAAGCTGCGGCGACTCCAGGCTGCAAGAGACGCGCCGGCAACAGCGCCGGCGCGAGCGCTCCCAGGATCAGCGCGCACACCAGCAACAAGAACGGCATCCGCTTCGACACTCTTATCTCCCTCCCCACCCAATCGAAAGGTTGAAGTCCTGCGGGTTTGGAATCGCGCATCCTATCATCTAGTCGCCAGATGCGCACGCCTTAAGATACGCAGTTCCGCGCTGCAAGGTTGCAAGGCTTTGGACGTAAGAACGCAGCGCACCTTTTCTTCTTGGACGCAGCGGGGAGCCGCCGGGTAGCAGCGGTCTTGTGACTTGACTCCGGCGACGGAGTTCAAGCATCCAAGTCGGGCCTGAACCCCCGCCGAAGGGCGACGGGACGTTCAGCCTGCCTGTGCTATGATGGCCGGGCGTTCCCGTGAACCGCGATCTGAAATTTGTCCCACGCAAGCTCCGCCTGCCCATCCACATCCTTGTTGCGTTGCTACTCCTGGGTCTCCCCGGCGTCTTGCGGGCCGATGCGCTGGAAGACGGTGCGCGCCAGCTCGCAGCCAAAATCGCCGCGGCGCTCTCGCCGGGCGAGGCGGTCGCGCTAAACGTGCGCAATCTTTCTTCGCTCGGGCCTGTCAACGTGACCGCGATCCGCCGCTCGCTCGAAGCCGAACTGCAAGGCCGGGGCTTCCGCTTGGTTCCAAGCCGTGTGGGTCCGGTCGAAGTCACTGCGGTACCGGCGGAGTTATTGATTCTGGTCTTTGATCTGCGTCGTTCCGCCGTACAAGATGTGCGCCTCCGCCAGGCCGTGGCGCTGTCGATTGACCGCGGCTCCATCGTGAACATCTTGCTGCAGAAGCAGGGTGAGGCAGCCGGAGGCCTTCTGCCGCAGTGGCTCTCGGGGTATGCTTTTCTGTTTCCTGTGGCAGCGGACGTCGAGCGCGCGAAGCGGTTGCGCCACGAACTTTCTGCCGCGGCGCCACTGGCCCTGGTCTATGATTCCGATGAGGCGCTGGCGCGCGCCGTCGCCGAGCGCGTCGCCGTCAATGCGCGCGCCGTGGGGATCTCGGTGCAGGTTTCAGGGGCGCGTTCGGACGCAACGGCGGGGGCCGATGTGCGACTGATTCGCCTGCGCCTGGCTTCCACCGACCCGCGGGTGGCGCTCGACTCGCTGCTGGCTTCGCTCGGTGCACCCGAGTCGCTGCCACCGGCGGGCGCAGTGCCTGAGCAGTTCTATGCGGCCGAGCGCGCGCTGGTGGAAAGCTTCCGAGTGGTTCCGCTGGCGCACGTGGCGGAAACATATGGTCTCGGCCCTCGGGTGAAAAACTGGATGCCGCGGCGCTCGGGCGGCTGGCGGCTGGAAGACCTGTGGCTTGACACGTCGTCCCAGGCCGACGCAAGCGGAGACAAGCCGTGAGCTTTCGCGCCAAGCTGACCACCATCTTTTCGGTGACGGTAGTCGCGGCAGTGGCCTTGGTGGCCTGGGGTGTTTCGACCTACGCTCGCCGCGCCTTTGAGCAGCTCGACCGCCAGCGCACCGACGCTCTGCTGGCGCAGTTCCGCCGCGAGTTTTCGCGGCGCGGCGAGGAGGTGGTCCACCGCGTCGAAGGCATCGCCGACACCGAAGCCACGGTGCGCATGGCCATCGATCTCGCCCAGACGCGGGCCGACCCTTCCCTTTACGTCCGCGACGCCGGCGGCCTGGCCGCATCGCACCAACTCGACTTTGTCGAGATCGTAGCCAACGATGGCACGCTGATTTCATCGGCGCAGTGGCCGGCTCGTTTCGGCTACAAGGTCGACTGGGTCACCGGAGAAAAAGACTGGAAATCGCAGAGCGCCTTCCTGCGGCGCGAGGAGCTGCCGGACAACGTCGCCCTGGCGCTGACGGCCGTTCGCACGGTGCGGGTGGGCGAAAAAAACCTTTACATCATCGGCGGGCAGCGTCTGGACAAGGAGTTCCTCGCCTCGCTCGTGCTGCCGGGGGGTATGCGCGCGCTGCTCTACCGAAACCTCGAGCCGGCCTATGTTTTCTCTGCACTCACCGATGCGTCGGGGCCGGTCGGTCAGGCCGACCGATACGCGCCCCTGATCGAGCAGGTGCGCAAGTCCGTCGGCGGAGTGCACGCGCTCGAGCAGACGATTGAATGGTCGGACGATCCGGCCGGCGCGGAGACCTTCCACGCCATCCCGCTTGCCGGCCGGCAGAACGAGTTGCTGGGCATCCTGCTGGTGGGCAGCTCGCGTCGCGAGCTCGTGATGCTCACGAATTTTATTGGTTGGCTGGCCGTGCTGGTTGGCGGCGCGGGCATCCTGCTGGGCTTGGCGCTGAGCTGGTGGCTCGCGGCGCGCTTCACACGGCCGGTCGAGCGGCTGGCCGCGGGCGCCCGCGAAGTGGCCGCCGGCAACTGGGAAGCGCGAGTGGAGGTCCGCTCGCGGGATGAAATCGGCCAGCTCGCCCGCGCCTTCAACCACATGACCGGACAGCTCGCCGAGCAGCGCGAGCGCTTGGTGCAGGCCGAGCGCGTCGCCGCCTGGCGCGATCTGGCGCGGCGGCTGGCGCACGAACTGAAAAACCCGCTCTTCCCGCTGCAGCTCACTGTCGAGAACCTCCTGCGCGCCCGTGAGAAGTCTCCCGAGCAGTTTAATGAGGTCTTCCTGGAATCCACCGCCACCCTGCGCGCCGAGCTTGAAAACTTGAACGCCATCGTCGGCCGGTTCAGTGATTTCGCCAAGATGCCGGCGCCGCATCTGCAGCCGGTGAATATCAACGAGGCGGTTCGCGGCGCCGTCAAACTGTTTGAGGCGCAGTTCAGCGCCATCGGCCGGCCATCTATCACGCCGGAACTTCATCTGGATGAGGGCGTCGCGGCCATCCAGGCCGATCCCGATCTGCTGCACCGCGCGCTGCAGAACCTGGTGCTGAATTCCATGGACGCGATGCCTGCCGGCGGCACACTAACCATCCGCACGCAATCGCAAAACGGCGCTGTGCGCGTGGAAGTCTCCGATACCGGGGGCGGGCTCACCCCCGAAGAATGCGCACGCCTGTTCACACCGTACTACACCACCAAGCAGCACGGGACCGGCCTGGGGCTGGCCATCGTGCAGTCGGTGGTGAGCGACCACGGGGGCACGCTTGCGGTCGAGAGCCAGCCAGGCTACGGCACGACGATTCGCATTGAGCTCCCCGTGTGCCCGCCCGCGCCGGGGCAGCCGTCAGCAGGCAACACCAAGACGAGCGTGTAGCCCGCCCCTTCAGTGGCGGGGGTTTCTCGATTGTGCGC
>JBASRK010000163.1:0-11142 GCA_049273775.1 Candidatus Acidiferrales bacterium | reverse complement strand
GGGTTGCGCACCGGCCCGTAGGCCGAGTTCTCGTTCGAGCTGCCCATGGCAAACTCGTCGCAGTTGGTCTTGCCCAGCAGGACAGCCCCGGCGCGCTCCAGGCGCTCCACAGCGCAGGCGTCGTAGGGTGGGATGTAGTTCTCCAGGATGCGCGAGCCGCAGGTCGAGCGCACGCCTCGCGTGCTGATCACGTCTTTGATTGCCACCGGCACCCCGGCAAGCGCAGGCAGAGGCTCGCCGCGGGCGATCCGGGCATCCATGCGGTCCGCTTGGGAGAAGGCGCGCTCCGGCGAGAGCGTCAAAAATGCGTTGAGTGCTGGGTTCTGCCTCTCGATGCGCGTGTAGAACTCGCTGGTCAGTTCTCGGGCGGAGATTTTCTTCGCCCCGAGAGCTGCCCAGACTGAGTCAATCGTCCATTGGGCCGCCGCGCTCAACGTTCAATCACCTTCGGGACGCGAAAATATGGCGGGCTGGGGTCGGGCGCTCCCTTGAGGACCTCTTCCCCCACCTCGCACGGCGCAGGCTGGTCGTCCCGCAGGGCGATCTCATCCGTCGCTGACACTCCGGAGAGCACCTGAGCCATCGGCTCGACCTGCGTGGTGTCCAGTTCCTTGAGCTTTTCGATGTAAGTCAGGATGGAATCGAGCTGGCGCTGGAAAGTCTCCACCTCGGTCTCAGACAGCTCGAGGTGGGCCAACTCGGCCACCCGCAACACATCTTCCCGGCTGATGATCATCGAATTCCCGTGCAGGGGCGGGCTTCAGCCCTCCCGATATCCAACTCAGCTCAGAATTCTAGCATAGCGCTATCCGCTGCTCGCGGTGTGGAGATCAAGTCTGAGCTTCAGGCGCCGGCTTTTTTCTCGAGGCCGAGGCGGTCGGCGGCGCCGCGCATCGCTTCAATGCAGAAGCCGATGTGCTCCTCGAGCGGCACGCCCAGTTCCTCGGCGCCGCGGAGGACGTCCTGGCGGTTGACGCCGCGGGCGAAGGCCTTGTCCTTCAGCTTGCGCTTCACCGAATCGATCTCTACCTCGAAGATGCTCTTGCCCGGCTTGACCAGCGCGCAGGCGGTGAGAAAGCCGGCCAGCTCGTCGCAGGCATACAAGGTGTGCTCGAGCGGCGCCTGCCGCGGCACGCCGCTGTAGTCCGCATGGGAGAGAATGGCGCGGATCATCTCCTCGGGATAGCCGCGCTCGCGGAGGATCTTCGAGCCCTCGTAGGGATGCTCCTGGGTGGGGTGGTGGGCGTCGTTGGGCCAGCGCTCGTAGTCGAAATCGTGCAGCAGCGCCGTCAGGCTCCAAAGCTCTTCATCGGCGCCGAGCTTGCGCGCATAGGCTCGCACGCAGGCTTCCACCGCCAGCGCATGTTTGCGCAGGTTTTCGTTCTGCGTGTACTCGCACAGCAGAGCCCAGGCATCGTCCCGACTCGGCATCACTGGTCCTCGCGAAAGGAGTCCTTCTCGGCCACCAGTATATCCATTTCAACCCGGCCGGACTCGCGGCGTTTTTTCCCAAGAATGAAAGAAAAGCCTTGACATGGGTCGCCGTAAACCTGCAGAATGTCCGGGCGCCAGTTGCTGCCTTCCCCCCGTTAGAAGTTCCTCCCCCATCCGTATGCCAGATGAGTCTGCGAGGAGCCGGTGTCGGAAAACAACGGGAACAAGGCACAAATGGACATGGATCGCGAAGTGGTCCGCTGCAAGGTCTGCGGACTTGTGCAGTACCGCACCCGCACGGGGAACTGCCGCCGCTGCCTGCGCATGCTGCCGCCCAAGGTGGAATATCTCATCCCGCCGCCGGCGCCGCAGGAATTGCCGGGCGACGACCGGCAGTTATTCGAAAAGTGGCCGAACCGCGAGACGGTGGAGAACATCGGGCAGCGCATCCGGCAGTTGCGCGAGTCCCGCGGCATGACGCAGAGTCAACTCCAGGCCCGCTCTCGCGTTTCCCGCTCGTACCTTTCGCGGATCGAAAGCGGCCAGATGACGCCGAGCCTCGGCACGCTCGAAAAAATCTCGGAAGCGCTTGGGGTGGGATTGAACCGCTTCTTCGTCCCGGAATCGAACGGTGAGGCGCTGCTGGAGGACCCGTTCATCCAGGGCCTCCGGCCGTTCCTGCGGCAATTGGACTGGGAGCAGTGGCAATCGATCCTCAAGCGCCTGCAGGCCATCAGCGACCACGTGGCCGGCAGCAACGGTCAGGTGCGCCCCGGGCCGCCTTCGAAAATACCGTCGATGGCGCGGCGCCCCGGCCACCCTGGCATCGCGGGGCACCGCTGAGACGCGGCGCGACCCGTCTCACACAGCAGCGGCGGCGCAACCTCCCGGATTGCACCGGGGGCGCCGCTGCTGCTTTTTTTCTGCGGGATGATTCCGGTGTGCGAGCTATTGCGGCTCCCGCTTGCCGATCCGGCCGAGCCCGATCTCGACACCGCCGCCTTTCTTCTTGATAGCCACAAAGCGCACCAGGTCGCCTTTCTCCGATACGTAGGCGACGCCGTCCGTCCCGACGTCCACCCCGCGCTCGTCGAGCTTGCCATGCTTGCTGCCCGGACCGTCCCGCTCGAAGTCAGACCCCAGGCGCTCGCGATACCAGGCGTCCACCTTGGCCAGTGAATCTGACGAACGGTATTGCACGACAGTGATCCCCACCGATTGTTCTCCAGGAAAATTGAGTTCGACATTCTTGCCCGGCTCGTCGAGCACGGCTCCGGGATAAACTGGCAATCCGGAATCTTTGGTCGGTGTATTACGCACCTGAAGATCGCCGGCCGGTGTGCTGACCTCCACTTCCCGAGTCGCGCGGTTCACACGCACGTTTTTCAAGACAATCCCGGCGATCAGCAGCCCGCCTACAATCAACAGGACCACGGCAGCGCCGGCGATGCCGAGGAGCCACCAGAGCCAGTTGCTGCTTTTTCGGGGCGGTTGCATCGGAGTTGTGGACATTTCTGCCTCCCCGCTGGCAGAGGATACGCGCGAAACCAGGGGGGTGTTCCCTGATTCCCCTCATGTCATGCCGGACCGAGCATTCCGCAGAAGGAATCTTCGTCCGCCTGAAGCTTCAAAGCGGCGAGCTCAGAATGACGCACGAAGCGCGGCTCTCCCTACGCGAAGCGCACCTTTACGTCGGGCCGCTTGTCCAGGTGCACCGTATCAATGAAGCGCACCTGGCGCGCGTCCAGCGTCATGATCAGCGACTCCGTGCGCACGCCCTCTCCGAAAAACCTGACCCCACGGAGCAGGTTGCCCTCGGTGACGCCGGTGCAGGCGAAGATGATCTTCTTGCCGGGGGCCAGGTCTTCAGTGTCGTAGATGCGTTTGGAGTCTTTGACGCCCATCTTGGCCAGCCGCTCTTCGTGCTCCGGCTTGGAGACCACCAGCCGCGCCAGGATCTGGCCGTTCAGACATCGCAGGGCCGCGGCGGTCAGCACGCCTTCGGGCGCCCCACCGGTGCCCATCACGGCGTGGACCCCGGCCCCGACGACCGCGGCCGAGATGCCCGCCGACAGGTCGCCGTCGCCGATCAGGCGGATGCGTGCGCCCGCAGCGCGAATGTCGTTAACGAGCTTCTCGTGGCGCGGGCGATCGAGCACGATCACCACCAGGTCTTCGATGTCGCGGTCCAGCCGCTTGGCGATCGCCCGCAGGTTGTCAATCACCGGCGCGTCCAGCTCGACGGCGCCCTTGCACGACGGCCCCACGACGATCTTCTCCATATAAAGGTCCGGAGCGTGGAGCAGCCCGCCCTTTTCGCTGGCGGCGAGGACGGCGATGGCGTTGGGCGCGCCGGTGGCGCAGAGGTTCGTGCCCTCGAGCGGGTCCACGGCGATGTCCACCGCCGGATAATGCGTGTTCTTCTCGCGGTGCGCCGCGCCTACCTTCTCGCCGATGTAGAGCATGGGGGCGTCGTCGCGTTCGCCCTCGCCGATGACGATGGTGCCGTCCATCCGGACCGTGTCCATCACCTGGCGCATGGCCTCGACCGCCACCTGGTCGGCCTTGTGCCGGTCGCCCTGGCCCATAGTGCGCGCCGCGGCGATGGCTGCCTGCTCCACCACGCGCAGGAATTCCAAGCTCAACTGGGTTTCCATCGTCGCTCCTGCTCGAAGGGGTGCGTTCTCGATTGCACCTGTCGAGGCGCGCCTCCCGCTGCTCCCGCCACGCCTCGGGATTCCGAACGCCTGCCTATGAAAGAAGATGCCCAATCATAATCAATTCGGCACAGCGCACCAAGCCTCCCTACGGCAATGGCTGAAGCGTGGCGTTCACCAGGAAAGGGTCGTCGAATTCGGTGCACTCGCCGGGCTTCTTGCCCGCCACCGGCAACAGTCGCGCCGAAAGCGGCTTGCGCAGCTTCACCGCCAGGCTGGCCATGTCGCCGATGATGCGGGCCAGGCCCGGCTCGGTCACTTCGCCCGGCAGCGGCACCGTGTCCAGGCCGGTGCCGCACACCGCCGAGTAGGCCAGCAGGGCGTCGAGCGTGATGTGGCCCTCGCTCCAGCGCTCGGCCAGGCGCGCGTCTTCCAGCACCGGCAGCATCAGCCCGGAATAGCCCGTATGCTTTGCGGGGATGCTGCGCAGGACTTCGGTAATCAGCGCCGCAGCCGTGAGGGTGCCGCCCGAGCCGAATTTTTCCCCCGTGAAGCTCTCGATGGCCGCTCCGATGGAGACTTCCTTCAGCGGCGCCGGCGAGAAATCAATCCCCACATAACCCCAGCCGGTATCCCGGTCCAGGCGGCTGGCGATGGCCTCGATTGCCGTCGCGTGCTGGGTGAACGCCGCAGCGAGTGCCGACCGCGCCGCATCGGGGTTCGCCGCGCCGGCGAAGGCCTCGGCGACCACGTTGGCCGATTGCAGCGCGACGCCGAATTGGTGGCCGAAGCCGGTATGGTACGAACCGGGATAGAACGGCGTCAGCGGCGGCACCAGCGCCGTGGCCGCAAAATTGAAATTGCCCTGGCTGTGCGCTGTGCGTTCGGAGAGGAACTTCATCAGCCTCGCCGCCGCCCGCACGGCGCTCCAATGCACACCGTCTTCTCCGGCAACCACCAAGCAGGCATTCAGCGCCGTCGTGCTGCGCAGGATCTCGCCCAGCAGCTCGGCCTGGGCGGGGTCGTCGCTGTCGGTCAGCATGGCCGGGCCGATCGCCGCGTCAAAACCCTCTTTCTTGGCCAGCTCGTCGTAGGCGCGGAAAAACGCCAGCACTTCATCCCGCGAAGCGCCCTTGGTGTACTCCGGAAAGGGCTGCGTGGAGATGCGGATGCTCTGGACCTCGTAGCCGGCCTGCTGGTAGGCGGCGCGGGCCTTGCGCAGCAGTTCCAGCGCTTCGGCAATCTGCGTCTGGTATTTGGCGCGGTCCAGCCGCACAAACGCCGTGATGGCGCGCACCTTGGGTTTTTCCGCGGCGCTCGCCGCCGAGCCGCCGGCGACGAGCGCTGCCAGAAGCAGACACGTGACACCGCAGGCCGCTCCGAGTTTGCGGAAAGCCGGAGTGCTCTTTTGTACGCTCGTTGGGTCTCGCATCAGACGCTGCTCCTCTTGCAATCCAAGGTGGTTACCGGGAACCCGCGCCTAGAAGAGGGCGGAAATCCCGGTGATGCGTTCGCCGATCAAAAGCTTGTGGATATCGTGCGTGCCCTCGTAGGTGGACACCGACTCGAGGTTGTTCATGTGCCGCATGATGCAGTAATCGTCCACGATGCCGTTGGCGCCGAGGATGTCGCGGGCCTTCCGCGCCGTCTCCAGCGCCATCCAGACATTGTTCATCTTCAGCATGGAGATGTGCGTGTGGTCCGCCCGGCCTTGGTCCTTCAACCGGCCGACGTGCAAGGCCAGGAGCTGCCCTTTGGTGATTTCGGTGATCATCCACACCAGCTTGTCCTGCACGAGCTGGTGCGACGCGATGGGCCGGTTCTGGAACTGCTTGCGCGTCTTCGCGTATTCAAGCGCCGTGTTGTAGCACGCCATCGCCGCGCCCACCGCGCCCCAGCCGATGCCGTAGCGCGCCTGAGTGAGGCACTTCAGCGGGCCCTTCAGGCCCTCGGCTTTTGGCAGCATGTTATCCGCGGGGATCTCGCAGTCGGTCATGGCCAGCCCCGAGGTCACCGAAGCGCGCAGCGACCATTTGCCGTGCACGTCCCAGGCCTTGAACCCTCGCGTGCCCTTCTCCACCAGGAAGCCGCGAATCATGTCGTCTTCGGTCTTCGCCCAGATGACAGCCACGTCGGCCAGCGACCCGTTTGTGATCCACATCTTTTCGCCGTTCAGCACATAGCAATTGCCGCGGCGCGCGGCGCGCGTCAGCATCCCGCCGGGATTTGAGCCGAACTGCGGCTCGGTCAGCCCAAAGCAGCCGATGGTCTCGCCTTTCTGCAGCCGCGGCAGCCATTTATCCTTCTGCGCGTCGCTGCCGAAGGCGTGGATGGGATACATCACCAGGGCGCTCTGAACCGAAACAAAGCTCCGCAGGCCCGAATCGCCCCGTTCGAGCTCCTGCATCACCAGGCCATAGCCCACGTTGGACATCTCGGCGCAGCCGTAGCCAGCGAGGTTGGCTCCGAAAAAGCCCAGCTCAGCCACCTGCGGCAGCAGGTGCATGGGAAAGCTGCCTTCGCGGTTGTGCTTTTCGATGATGGGGAGCACCTGCTCATCCACAAACTGCCGGGCCGTCCGCCGCACCAGCTTCTCTTCATCGCTCAGCAGAGAGTCGAAGCCGATGAAGTCGACACCGGGGAAGGCAGGCATAAATTCTCCTTCTTGGCGAGCAACAAGGCCAAGCGCGGGCATGGGCGTCCGGCAGGGCCATCAAACCATCGCATTCTAACAAGCCGGCTGGCGGAGTGCTACAAACCCTTGAATTGGTCTGGGAGCAGCTAAAGTAGGAATTCTGAGTTAAATCACCATTTAGCGTCGATTCTGGAAAACATCCTCGACTCTGTGACCATCGAGAGCCTTTGCACTTACTCGACGACGCTCAGATTTCGAGAGGGTCGAAAGGCAAGGAAATGGGTTCGGCGCTGGGCCGGTTATTTTTTCTTCGCTGCGGAAATCGCCGCCGTGAAGATCTCCTCGTTTTTCGGTTCGCCTGTGCGCCGATCCGTCCAAATCGGATGTGAGATGCCCCCGAAGCTGGCGTTCCCGGTATAGTCGCCGTATTGATTGAGGATTTCTGCCGCACAACTCTGCCGGCAAAAGCTGATGGTTGAAGACGTAAGGCCGGTCTGGGCCACCAGGTCTTCGCACAGCGGGCAGCTCTCGTCGGTCGAAGCCGTGGTGACGCGCACGTTGGGACTGAACGTCAGCCCGCCGTCGCTGGAGCGCGCATAGAAGATGTCTGTCTTGCGGCGCGCCGGGTCATTGCGCGTGTCGTACCAACTGAGGTTCACGGAGCCATCGGTCGGATCCACCGAGAGCCAGGGATAAAATTGATCGGCCCCGACACCGTCATCGGCGATGCGAATCGGCGTGCTCCAATGAAACCCATGATCGTCCGAGAAGGCGAAGAACAGATCAGTCTCGGCCCCATCAATGAAAACCCTTGTTTGGTTGGCCTGATCCATCCACGCGACATAGAGCCGCCCACGGTGAGGGCCATTGCTGCGGTCCACGTCGAGAGTGGGGTAAACCAAGGCACGGCGCACCTTGATGGAGGGTATTCCCGTGTCGAACGGGATGATCAGCGCGCTAATAGTCGAATCGCGGCCGAAAGTCACGCCGCCGTCGAATGAGCGATCGATGCGCAGTCGCGAATTCGTGACATCGAGCCAGGCAACATACACCTCGCCGTTCGGCCCGACGGCGGGAATGGCACCTATCTCGGCAGCACCGGTCCCGGCATTTGGGTCGTCAATCCGCTGCGTTGTGAACGTGACCCCGCCGTCGGTCGAGCGGGCGAAGTTGACGACACTGGTCCCGGATCCCTGGGTGGTGTCCCAGGCGACATAGACGTTGTCGCGGAACCCGCTCGCCAGGTTGGTGTCGCAGGTGATAAGCGGTTTGTCCTCGAAGCGGCCGAGCACGCCGGCATTCAGGTCCTTTTTCAGAATAACGCCGGGGGAAAAGGAGGCACCGAAATCTGTGGTGCGGTTGACGATCATGGCGTCGCCTTTGAAATTGTTGTCCACGCTGGCGATTAACAACTGCGAGAAAAAAATCGTGCCGCGCGTGTCGATGCACACGCCAGGGTCCGAGGCGAAAGACCACGTCGTGCCTTGCTCATCCACCAGGGGCTGGTCGGCGGCGAACCAGGTCCCTCCCCCGTCCACGGAAAAATAGGTGCGCTGGGGATTCCGGAAGATTTCGTTGGAAGCGCCGGCCAGAATCTGCGGATTTACGGTGTCCACGGCGACGAACGTTTCGCTCTGGGGACCTGGCTCATTGCTGACATCCACATTCGCGCCAACTTTGATACTGGAAGAAAGCGTGCCATTTTGGCCGGCTTGCAGCGCTCGCAGCTTGGCCATCCAGCGCGGCTGCGTATAGGGAGTGGATTGCTGGGCCCCGCTGGTGGGGAGAGAAACCGAAACCAGCAGCGCGGCGAAAGCAACCAGCGCCAGCAGTAGGGCTGGCCTAGCGACGGCCCGAATGTGTTGCTCATGGCTTGGCATGGACATTCTCCTTGACGAGTCGGTTCGGTGACAACTTGCGGGGATGGACCGCATCCTACTCGCGCAGGCGCCCGGGTGTCAATTAAGGATTGCCATTCGCGAAACGACCGCGTCTACAGGATAATCAGACCCCGGCGGACTCCGATCGCGACGGCTTCAGCGCGGCTCGAAGCGTTCAGCTTGTTAAAGATGGATGTGACGTGGAACTTCACGGTGTGGTCTGAAATCTTGAGCCGCCAGGCGATTTCCTTGTTCCCCAGGCCCGCCGCCAGCAAATTCAGTATCTCGCTCTCACGCGGCGACAGTTGCTGCCCGGGTGCGGCGTTTAACGCACGGGATGGGACGCCCGATGTTGTCGCCAGGTGCTCCGCCACATCAGGGTGGAGAACGAGCAGTCCTGCCGCTGCCGCTTCGATGGCGGTTTCAATCTCTCTCGCACTCGCCCAGGTGGGTAGAAGCCCGCGAAGCGCCGAATCCGTTGCCTGAATTGCCGCCAGGGCCGCGGTGAATTCCGATTCAGCCACCAGCACGACCCTCGCGACGGGTTGCGGATCCAGGTCCGGCAATTTTGAATCTTCCAGGTCATCGAGGACCGAGCGCTCCAGCAGCACATCAGGCTGGGCATCGGCGAGTTGTTGGCTCAGGCCGGTTCTCCCCAGACTGCTTCCGACTAGTTCGAGCGAGGGAGCCGACCGGACCAGTGCCTCGAGCCCGGCGAGTTCAACGGTTGAGTTGGCACACACAAACACTTTGATCACGGCATCTCTCGGCTGCTCCTGACCGCGGCAAACTCGGCCGCCGCCGCACGGGCCGAAACTGGCTCACTCCTGGCGCGCTCAATTCGCCGCTGGGCGTTCGCCCACAGCGATGACAACTTCCACCAATCTTCCACCGCGAATGATAGACGCTTTCACCGGCTTGCCAATCCGCTCGCCGGCAAGGTAAGCCTGCACGTCGTCAATGTCGCGTATGGGACTCGCGTCCAGCGCCACGAGCACGTCTCCGAGCGTCACGCCCGCTTTCTCGGCGGGGCTCTCGGGCTCGACTCCCACAATCATGATCCCGGTCTCGCTCGCTAGCTTCAGCGACTCGCGAAGCTTCCGCGGCAGCCGGACGGGCTGCATGCCGACGCCGAGATAGCCGCGCCCGATGTGCCCCTTCTTTTCGAGCTCTGCGGATACGCGTTCGACCGTCGAGGCGGGTATCACGACCGCTGCGTACCGGGATAGCGCAGACGTGTTGATCCCGAGCACGCGCCCCTGATCGTCCACTGCCGGCCCGCCCGAAAAGTTGGGGTGAAGCCTGCGGTCGAGGCGCACTGTGTGGTCCAACTGGCCGCCCCTCCAGGTTCGCCAGGCCGGTCCGACCACACCCACCAGCGCCAGGCTGGCTCTCGAGCCGCCCTCGGATGTGCGACCCGCGGCCAGAACCCAATGCCCCACCTTCAGGGCTGCAATGTCGCCGATCTCTGCCACCGGCAGGTCCAGACCTTCCAGTTTGAGGATAGCCAGGTCCGTGGTGGGATCGCGGCCGGCTAGAGTCGCCGCTGCGGTGCGGCCGTCCGGCAACGTGACTGTGATCTCCTCGTCACGCTCCAGCGTGTGGTCGGCGGTCACCACGATTCCGGGCCGCCAGTGGACTCCGCTCGCCGGGATGCGCCTCCGGGCGTGCACCGCCACCACCGCGCGCCCCGCTTTTTCAATGGCGCTCGCAGACTCGTTGGAAAGCGCTCGCCACGTGCCTGACACAGACGATTCGTGCTGCATGGGTTCCTCCAGGGTTTGATTGTCCAGCCGGGCATCCCGCCCGGACAATCCCCAGCTTAGCGTGGGCGAAAAGTGGGCGCATCGCCCAAATGGCTAGGTACGACCCTGGAAAAATCTCTTTGAATGCTTCCCTTCCAAGTCAAGAAAATGCGCAATGCGCGCAATCGCTCGAGCGGCGTTGTGGTAACATGTATCGTAAATTGCACCAAGACCCCGCCGCAGCGGGTGCATCCTTTTAATCTCCGAGGTTGATGATCTGATCATGTTCGCGCTTCTCGATGCTATGTTTCTGCGCACCGACCTCGCCTCCCCACCGGGGCATTCGGCGTTCAACACCGTAAGTCCTTTGGAATGCACTGATACGAAAAACGCGCCCGCAAGTCCTTTAGAATGCACTGATACAAATTCATTGGACTTAAAGTCCTTTAGATTCCACTCTTACAAAAAACACCTGGGGGGAGGGGGCCTCCACTCGCCACTTTCAACTTTCAACTGGTTCCTCGAGCTAGGCACATCTCCGAGCCGGTCGTTGACGGAACCTGGGACGGATGCTATAAATTTTCTTCTTTTGTCCAGTGCCCGGCGAAGTCCGCAGAGGCGTGGGGCGCCTTCTGGTGTGCGGGCTGAGTTTTTAGGGCGGGCAGCCTCTTCCCGCAAGTGAGCGATGGAGCTACTCCAACAACTCGGCGAGCTGTTCTTGCAGGCTGTCCCGACGGTCGTCATCCTTTTTCTTTTCTACCTTTTCATGCGGGCGAATTTTTTCCGCCCGC
>JBASRK010000147.1:0-12740 GCA_049273775.1 Candidatus Acidiferrales bacterium | reverse complement strand
AGCGCCGAGTCTGGAAGCGTTTCGAGCGCTTTCGAGCCGAAGTATACTGTACCGCTCGTGGGCGTGTCCAGCGCAGCCAGCAGGTGCAGCAGCGTGCTCTTTCCGGCACCAGAAGGGCCCACGATGGCCACCATTTCGCCCTCGCGCACCGCCAGGTCCACGCCGGCCAGCACGGTCACCTCTGCGGCGCCGGAGCCATAGACCTTGCGCAGCCCACGGGCCTCGAGCGCAGCCCCGGGCGCGCCGCCGTCGCGTCTCTCCGGGCTGGCCGCGGGGGAGGCCGAGGTCATTCTCGCTGTTGCGCCTTGCGCCGTCATCTTTAGCTCTGGGCTGTACCCCTCTCGCATCGAATCTCGAGCCGCAAGCCTCTCACCAGGTTGGATGCCGCATCGAAGGGTTTTGGCGTCATCCTGCGCCGGTTCGTCTCCTACCGTTCCTGGAAGCCTAACCGGTTGCACATTTTCGCCCACCGATTGCCTGGTGGGGCGACCGGGCTCTTTTGCGAATCTCGCATCCTCCCCGCAAGCTATTGGTGAATCAGCGATTATAGCATGAACCGGATGACCCACTGCGGCCTCTGACCGCGGTTTTTCACGCCGGATTCTGCTCCACCCGGTATTCGTGCACGATGCTCGCCAAACCGCGCCCACTGTGGCTTCAGCGGGGGAACCCGCAAGGGCTGTTTCTAGCGCAGGTTGTCAAAGGACCACCGCGAGAGGGTTATTCATACCGCAGGATTTCGACGGGCAGAATGCGCGCTGCGGCGCGCGCCGGCACAAAGGTCGCCGCCACACTGATGGCCAGTGCGGCGGCAGCGATCCACAGCGCGTCGAACCCGTTGGCGTGGAACGGCACGAAGGGCACCGCGTAAACCTGCGGGTCGAGTGGGATCAGCCGGTAAGAGTCTGCGGCCCAGGCCAGCGCGTAGCCCGCGGCCAGTCCCATCAGCGTGCCCACGGCGCCAACGGCGAGGCCCTGGAGGATAAAAATGTTGCGCACCTGCTCTCGCCGCGCACCCATGGCCATCAGTACGGCGATGTCGCGCGCCTTGTCACTAACGGTCATCGCCAGCACCACCAGAACATTCAACCCGGCGACAAACGTGATCAGGCCGATGAAGATCGCCGTCACCAGCTTTTCCAGGCGCAGCGCCCGGAACAGCGCTCGGTTCTCGTCCATCCACGTCGAGGTCGCGTAGCCCTGCCCTGCCTGCTGCAGCAGCGCTGCGGCGATTCCGGGAGCGCGGTCCACTTGCTCGACGCGGAACTCGAGCACGCTCACTAGGTCGCTCGTGCCCGCCAGACCCTGCGCCGCCGCCAGCGTGACAAAGCCCCAGTTGGCGTCGTAATCGTAGAAGCCGGAGTCGAAAATTCCCGCCACACGGAAGCGTCGCGACCTCGGGATCATCCCGAATGGAGTCAGCCGGCCCTGCGGGCTGGTCAGCGTGAGGTAGTCCCCGGCGCGCAGGCCCAGCTCGTCGGACAACATTCGCCCCAGCAGGATGGCGTCAATGCCGTCGGCGTCGGCGGAAAAATCGCACTTGCCGGCGACCACCCGGCGGAGCGCTTCATTCGAGCGCCGCTCGGCCTCCGGGTCGATGCCCTTGAGCACGATGCCGCGGGCACGCCCGCCCGCCGAGAGCAGCACGGTCTGGTAGATGGCCGGAGCGACCGAGCGCACACCGGGCGTCGCCGCAAGCTGGGCAGACAGCGCCCGGTAATTGCGCAGGCCTTCGGCGCCAGGGCGCGTCAGGTTGACGTGTGCGGTGACGCCGAGCAGGCGGTCCTGGAGTGTCTGGCGGAAGCCGGTGTTCACGGCCAGGGCAATGACCAGCGTCCCCACGCCCGCAGCCACACCCACCACCGAGAGCAGCGTCACCAGCCGCAACACCGCGGGCTTGTACGGCGAGCGCAGGTACCGTCGCGCCACCAACCATTCAAATTTCATTTTCTTGCGCCGGGAGCCCGCGCCGGAGCGGCTGCGGCTTCCGAACGTGCTTCTGGCCGCAGCAGGGGAAAGAGGATCACTTCGCGGATGGATTGCGAATTCGTGAGCAGCATGGTCAGCCGGTCGATTCCGATGCCCTCGCCGGCGGTGGGCGGCAGGCCGTAGCACAGGGCGCGGATGTAGTCGACATCCACTTCCTTAGGGACTTCCTCGCCGCCCTGCGCCACCTGCTCTCGGAAGCGCCGCTCCTGTTCGGCCGGGTCGTTGAGCTCCGAGAAGGCGTTGCCAAGTTCGAGTTTGCCGGCGAAGACTTCAAACCGTTCGGCGATCATGGGATCGTCGTCGCGCGTTTTCGCGAGCGGCGAGATCTCCGCGGGAAAATCATAGATGAAAGTGGGTTGGATCAAGTGCTTTTCCGCGACGGTCTCGAAAAGTGCGCCGGTGAGTTCGCCATCGGTCAACTTGGCGGCTCCGCCGATCCCCTCGACACCCTTTTCCTTCGCCCAAGTGTTGTATCGCGCGGCCGCTTCGCGCGCACCGCCGTGCCGGGCGAGTTCCCCGACTGCCGGCGCGGGCTTCGCGTCAACGGGCCAGTAGCGGCAGATGGCCTCGCGCATGGGGAGGCGCTCGAAGCGCCGGCTGAAGTCCACCTCGTGGTCGCCATAACGTATCGTGGTGGTGCCGCAGATCTTTTTCACCAAGCCAGCCAGAAGCTCTTCGCTCAGATCCATCAGGTCGCGGTAATTGCTGTAGCCCTGGTAGAACTCGAGCATGGTGAACTCGGGGTTGTGCTCGCTGGAGATGCCCTCGTTGCGGAAATTGCGGTTGATCTCGTAGACGCGGTCCAGGCCCCCGACAACCAGCCGCTTCAGGTAAAGCTCCGGCGCGATCCGCAGATAGAGATCGATATCGAGCGTATTGTGGTGGGTGATGAAGGGCCGCGCGGTGGCGCCGCCGGCGATGGGATGCATCATCGGCGTCTCCACCTCGATGTAGCCGCGGGCGTCGAAGAAGCTGCGCAGCTCGCGGATAATCTGCGCCCGGCGGGTGAAGATCTGTCGCACGCCCTCGTTCACGATCAGGTCGAGGTAGCGCTGGCGATAGCGCAGCTCGATGTCGGCCAGCCCGTGCCACTTCTCGGGCAGGGGCAGCAGCGCCTTCGTGAGCAGCGTGAGTTGCTCGACCCAGACGGTCAGCTCGTCGGTCTTGGTGCGGAACAGGTGCCCGGCGACACCGATGACGTCGCCTATGTCGAGCAACTGGAACAGTTGGAAGCCGCGTTCGCCCACCACGTCCAGTTTGACGTACACCTGGAGGCGTTGGGCCTGACCCTGGACGTGGGCGAAGCCCGCCTTGCCATGCAGCCGCAGCGTCAGGATCCGCCCGGCGACGCGCACCGGCACCTGGGTGGCTTCCAGCTCCGCCGCCTTGCGCGCACCGTATTTCTCCAGAATCTCGGACGGGGTCGCGGTCCAATCGAACTTGTGCGGATAGGAATCGTGACCCAGCGCTTCGATCTGTTCGAGCTTTTTCTGCCGCTGGAGGTACTGGTCGAGCGGTTCGAAGGGCAAGCGGAGATCCTTTCAGCCTGTCCCGCGAGATCCTCCGGGACGCCGATACCGTGATTCGTGCCGCAGTATAGCGGGCGGCTTCTGCGAGGGTCAAGGATTGGACTTGACCGGGAAAGGGTCTGCTATAATGGCCGGACTCTCGGAGGTACGGTGGGACCCCTAAGGGCCAAGCTGTGGCCGAAACGCGTGCGCTCGGTGCGCGAAAATTGGCTCGCCTGGCTGCCTGCCGAAAAGGACGGTCTGTTCGAAGCGGCCGCCAACCGGCTCGAAATCCTCTACTCGATGCTGAGCATCGCCCTCGACGAGGCGCTTGAGCTGCGCGCGAAGGGGGCGTTGGTTCCCGCCAGGGAGCAGGCCGGTGTCTGTGCTGACCTGTTCGACCGTCTGTCTGCTTGCCTGTTCAGTACTCTCCGCGCCATGGAAGACCACGGCCGGCATTTCGGTACGCTTCCCAACGTGTCTGCGCTCAACCCTGAATTCTTCCGCGGAGAGACGGCTCAGCACAGCGCCAGGAAGAGCGGCACGTTGTACCGGGTACTGTTCTCCGGCCGCTCCAGGTTCTTCCACAAGCTGCGCGCCCTGGCGGAAACCGTCGAAGCCCTTCGGGAAGAGTTCCGCGAGGCCGCAGGGGAGCTCGCCGACGGCTCCTCAGTCCAGCCGGGCGCTCACTGGCAGGCGCTAGACTTCCTCCACTATGACCTGAACACCTGTTTGCGGGAGGCAGTCGTCGTGTTGAAGTGTTTTCTCTGCGTTCTCCCCAACGAAGAGGTACAGCCCTTCCAGCAAAAGCTGCAGGCGTTCGGGCAGTGGCCGCGGGAAAAGACACGCGTGCGCGCCACCTACGGTTCTCCATAGACGGGCGGGCCTTTTCCGAAGAGAATAGAGCCGCTTGACTGGTTAGCCGGCAGGCTGCAAGGGTGGCCGCAGGCAACCGCCGAGCACCCCAGGAACGGCAAGGACAACTCATGGAGCGGCGTACGCATCCCAAAGTACGGATGCGTCCCGACGGGTACGGTGGCCCGACCGAGACGAACAGAATCCAGCGAACTGCCTGAGGCTGATGCTATTCGGTTGGCCCAGCAGGGCGACGCCGCCGCCTTTGAACGCATCTACCGGTTGCACAGCCGGCGGGTTTACGCCCTGTGCTTGCGCATGGTGGGGAATACAGCCGAAGCCGAAGACCTGAGTCAGGAAGCGTTCTTGCAGTTGTTCCGCAAGATTCACACCTTCCGTGGCGAATCGGCTTTTTCCACCTGGCTCCATCGGCTCGCCGTAAACGTCGTCTTGATGCGCCTGCGCAAGAAGACGCTGGCGGAAACCTCTCTCGAGGAGACCACCGAGCCCGACGAGGAAACCGGCGGACCGCGCAAGGAGATCGGCGGGCCCGACTTGCGGTTGACGGGTTCGATTGACCGCGTCAACCTTCAGCGGGCCATCGAGCAGTTGCCGCCGGGTTATAAAGCCGTCTTCGTGCTCCACGACATCCAGGGGTACGAACACAACGAGATCGCCGGAATCATGAGTTGTTCGATCGGCAATTCGAAATCGCAGTTGCACAAGGCGCGGATGCGCCTGCGCGAGCTGTTGCAGGAAGCCCTGCGCGATAAAGCGCGCCAGGATCGCCAGACGGCCCGAAGCGAAACCGCCGGCGATGACTAAATTTGGATTTGGATAAGGATGGCAACCATGCAGTGCCAGGAATTTGAACAGGTTTTCGAGCAGCAGGAGGCCGCACCGCTCCCGGCGGATGCAGCGGCCCATCTCGGCGCGTGCGGGCAGTGCCGCGCCATGGTCTCCGATCTGGAGGCCATCCAGGCTGCCGCCCGGGGCATGGCCGCCGCGCAGGTGGAACCTCCCGAGCGGCTATGGGTCTCTCTGCGCGCGCAACTGGTAAGCGAAGGCCTGATCCGCGAGCCGGCCGAGGCGGTGCACACCGCCAGCTGGCTCAGCGGATGGCTCGCAGGACTCCCGCGGCCGGCCCTGGCCGGCGCCTACCTGGCTTTTGTGCTTGCCGCGGCCGGGCTGATCGCCTTGCAGAGCAACTTGCGGCGAGTCGAGATGTCGAGGTCCACTCCGGCGCCCGCGACCACCGCCGCGCTCGATTCGCAGTTGACCACCGTGGAGCGCCGCACGATTTTGGCCATGCGCCAGAACAACCCCGTCGTCACCGACTCCCTGCGCAAGAATCTCGATATAGTTGACAACTTCATCGCCATGTGTGAAAAGAGCGTACGCGAAGAGCCCGAGAACGATGTGGCCCGCGAATACCTCTACGGGGCCTACCAGCAGAAGGCGGAGTTGCTGGCCATGATGGTGGAACGCGGCGCCTTGGGGGATTGATGATCACTCGCTCCCAGCTCGCAAGTCGCCTTCGCTCGACCACCCTCGCCGTGGCGGCCGCGCTGCTGTTGCCGCTGGCGATCCCGGCGGCGGCCCACCGCATCGAAAAGCACTACACGGTCGCCGGGCGCCCAGTGGTCACCGTGCGCAATACCCACGGGCGGATCGAAGTCCGCTCCTGGAAGAAGCCGGAAATCGTGGTCGTCGGCAGCCACGCCAGCAGCAAAGTGGAAGTGGACACCGAGCAGGCGGGAAACCGCATCGAGGTAACCACGCACGTGCTGGGGGAAAACGTCACGCCCGCCGAGCTGCAAGCCGATTACTCCCTCACCGTCCCAGAGGAGAGTGAACTTCAGGTGCGCACGGACTCAGGCAGCGTGGTGGTCGAGCGCGTTTATGGCGACATGACTTTCGACACCGTGGCCGCCGACCTGCAGTTCCAGGACGTTTACGGCTATCTGGTGATCAAGACTATCGGCGGCTCGGTGCTCTGCACGCGCTGCGCCGGCCGCATTGACGTCAACTCCATCAGCGGCAATGTGCAGCTCCTGCAACCTCAGATGGACAACGTGCGCGTGCAGACCTCGTCCGGCAACATCCTGTTCGACGGCGATTTCCTGCGCCGCGGCATCTACATCCTGAAGAACTACAGTGGCCTGATCGAAGTGCGCTTCTCGGATACTGACTCGTTCGACCTGAGCGCCACCACCGGTCAGCAGGGCAAGGTCGAGAACGAGGCCAAGCTTAAGCCCGACCCGCACGGCCAACGCCACCTGCCCTCCCGCTTCGCCAAGGGGCTGTTCGGCACGGTGAACGAGGGGCACGCCAAGGTCGAGCTCTCCTCCTTCAGTGGTACAATCAAAATCCGTAGGCGCGACTGACGCGCCCATCTCCCGTCCGGCCGGTTCGGTTCGCGAAGCTATGCCGCCTGCCAGCACCGCACCTCGGCGCAAACTGATTTGCCTGGCCGGCTTCATGGGCTGCGGCAAGACCACCGTCGGGCGTCTATTGGCGCAGCACCTCGGCTGGCGCTTTGTGGACCTGGACACGCGGATTGCCGAGCACGCCGGGCTGAGCATCAGCGAAATCTTTGACCGCCTGGGCGAGCCCGCGTTCCGCCGCATCGAACACGAACGATTGCAGCAAACGCTCGGCGAGGCCGCCGAGCAGGACGCTCCGACCGTGGTCGCTCTGGGCGGCGGCACGTTTGCGCAGCCGGAAAACGTCGCGCTGCTGCGCGGGTCGGGTGCTCCTGACGGGCCGGCGCGACGCGGCGGCGTTATCATCTGGCTCGACTGCCCGGTCGAAGAGCTCCTCGCCCGGTGCGTGACCATGGCAGACCGTCCGCTGTTCCGCGATGAGGCCAGTTTCCGGCAACTCTATGAGCAGCGGCGGCCGTTCTACCAGCAGGCCGACTATCGCGTTGCCAGCACCGCCGACGCCAGGCGCGTCGTGGAACAGATTCTCGCCCTCGGCATCGTCGAGCTCGGCGGCGCGCCGCATCCTTTCCCCCGACACGTGAACGCATGAGCCGAACTCTGACCGCCGTGGCGCTCGCCGGCCTGCTCGGGCTGACCGTTGGCGCTGCGGCGCCTGGCGTGTCGCCGCAGAAGACGAAGCCCCAGAAAAACAGCAAACCCGATCCCGCCTCTGCCCGGGAGCCGCGCCCCGGCGCGGCCCTGCTCGCCGAGGACAAGGGCAAGTTCCGCATTCTGCTCGACGGCCAGCCGGTGGGCTCCGAGGAGTTTCGGATTTCACCGGAAGACGGCAACGCGCAACAGTGGACGGCGCGAGGCTCGACCGAGATCCGCTTGCCCGGCGGTGCCTCCCAGGTCAGCGGGCGGCTGCAGCTTGCGCCCGACGGCACGCCGCGGCGCTACGAGTGGACGTCTCAGTCACAGAAAAAGGCCTCCGCCACGGTCGAATTCCAAGGCAACATGGCGAAAATGTCGCTCCAGCTCGAAGGCGCGAGGCCGTTTGTCCAGGACTTTACTTTCGGCTCGCCGCGGGTCGTCATCCTCGACAATAATCTCTACCACCACTACGCTCTGCTGGGCCGCCTCTACGATTGGAACGCCCGCGGCGCGCAGACCTTTCCCGTGCTGATCCCGCAGGAGATGACTCCCGGCATGATCACGGTCGAAGCGCTCGGCCCGCAGCAGGTGGACGGCGCCGCGCTCGAGCTGCTCCGCGTGCGTACCGCCGACCTGGAAATCAATCTCTACTTCGACGCCGGCCGCAGGTTGGTGCGCCTCGATGTCCCCGCCTCAAAAGCCGTCATCGTCCGCGAATAAGAAAGCCGGCCTCAGCCGCACTCTCATCCACCGAGTCCCTCTGCCTCGAAGATGATGTTCTAGGCTCTCGTTTCTCATGCGAGCGACCCTAGGCGAAACCAACTGTTTTCCATTTGCGGCATCAAGCTGGCTCGGCGGGTGCGGAAAGCACCCCCTTTTTTGTAAGTGCGGATTCCAAAGGACTTAGGGGAAAAGGCAGGGCCAACGGTGAATGCAGTGACCGGTGGTCGGTGACCGCAACAAGTGCAGCGATCAGTGCTCAGCTGTCAGCGGGGTGCCCGGGTTTCTTTTGCAACTTGAGCTATTGTGCCTCGGCATCCGGACACGGATGACGGAGTCTGGAAGGCAATGTAGGATAGAACCAGTGCTCTGAAGTGCGCGAGCATCAGAACGACATCGCGCAGACCCAAGGCAAAGGAGAGGATTCATGACAAGCAGAGTGAAACCCATCCCAGAAGGCTACCACACCGCGACGCCGTACTTGATCGTCAGGGACGCGGCGCGCGCCATAGAGTTTTACAAGAAGGCGTTTGGAGCAATGGAGTTGATGCGCATGGCGGACCCCAGTGGGAAGATAGGTCACGCCGAGATCAAGATCGGCGATTCGCCCATCATGCTTGCCGACGAAGTGCCGGGAATGGGCCACCGCAGCCCGGAATCGCTCGGCGGCTCACCGGTGAGTATCCTTCTCTATGTCGAGGACGTGGACGCAGTATTCAACCAGGCTGTTGCTGCTGGGGCGAAGGTGCAAAGGCCGGTGGCGGATCAGTTCTACGGGGACCGGACCGGCGGATTGACGGACCCCTTTGGACACGTTTGGTATGTCGCAACACACATGGAGGACGTCTCGCCCGAGGAAATGCGGAAGCGTGCTGCTGCCGCCGGACGATAGTGAAGCAGCAAGAGACTGGGGAGTTCAAATCCCCCTTATCGGGTCGCCCACCTTCACATCGAGCGGGACCGGTTGGCCCTTTTCGATCTTGCCGGCTCCGACAGCCATCACTTCGCCCTCCTGGGGTTTTTCTTTGGCCGTGTCGGGATGATGATGCCCTCCCTTCGCGATTTCTTTCTCTTCCAACCGCCTCACCGGAACGCGGTCGTGGAGGGGAGTCACATGTACAGTCATTTCTCGAACCTCCGTTCAATCCATTCTGAAGATTCCAACAGTAAGCTCGTCATTACCCTAAACCGACATTAAGGGTGAAAGGTCTTCCTGTTCTTGAGTCGCGCCGCTTCCAGGTTGTCGGCCTCTCTCTTCTGGCGTTCGATTTCTTTCTGCGGATCCTCACGCCCCTCCAGCTTCACAGATTCGGCAATTGCAGCCTCGGCTTGTGCATCCAGTCGTTTCGAAAACATGACCAGCACAAAAGAGTTCAGGAAGCTGGAACGGATCAGGTTTATCGAGTACTGCGAATCTTCCCACCGGGCGATGACCTTTTCTGTCGACCTGTACAGCTCGTTCGTTGAGAAGCTGATCTCGGCAGCAGCCCTCGTTGCAGTTCCGAACTGCGCCGAGACAGCTTGTACCATGTCTTCGGCAGTTAGCCCCTGTGTGGCGCGCCGATCATAAGTCACCAAAATCCTGTAGAGCTCGCCGTTGTAGAAGGTGAAGAAAACCTGCCAGACAGGTTCCGCTTGGAGCAGTGAGCCAGAAGATTCCCGCGGCCACCAGGTCACCTCTTGAATTATCGCCGGGCGCCTGTGGATCAGCTTTGTGTGGAGCGGTTGTGAACCAACCTGCTTCGATAGCTCGACCAAGCTCATTCCGAATGAAAAGTTCCGATACTTGAAAAGATCCTGCCCATGAACCAATGGGGCTGACAGCAGGATCGTCAGGATCGTAGCCAGGGAAATGACTAGACTGCGCATCATCTTCATTTGAATGCCTCATTCGAAACATTAAAGATTCAAAATCGTTGCCATTTAGCTGTGTGACCATTTCTTCCTGACGCGGTTCGCTGTCCCTTGCGAGCCCTATGCTCGCGTTTCAGGCAGCAGCCAATCTTGCTCGGTCCCACTCCTGGTGGTCCTTGGCCTGCAAAAGGAAGGCGCTCTCCTGGATATGTCGGGACTGGGCGCAGACACTCGCATAGGGCAATCCCAGAAATCGTTTCGCTTCAACTTGCGTAATTTCCAAACCGTTGAACTTCTCCGATTTCAGATTCGCTAAGATTCGCTTCACGGCTCTGCGCACAGTCCTTTGTCCGTCAAAACCGAATACGGTTGCTTTGATTTCACCAGCCACGCAGAAAAAGGTCCATCCTGCTTCGTGGGTTTTTCGATCCAATCCGCAGCTATCAAGATTTTTGACCAACCTCCAGCCAGTCGCACAGGGCTCACTTTCGAACTGCAGCGCGTCCGGCAAGAATGCGCCGTCCTTGATCAGGATGGTCCCCGTTTTGATTGTCTCTGCCATTTGGGTTCTCCTCGGCGTCTACTGTGATCCATTGTTTCGCAGCAACTGGCGCCGACAGTTAGATGTTCGCGTGAGATTCGATCTTTGATACCTGTCGTCCTTCATGGCGCCGTCCTCACAGCGTTTTTCGTTGGAGGCGCATTGACCCTTCTGTTTTCCAGCGCCTTCCGCAATTGTCGAATGATTCCGCCAGCCATATAGAAAAACGCCCAGGGCTCGCTTTCGAATCGCAAGGATTCCGGCATAAGAGCGCCTTCCTCGATCAGCATGGTTCCCGTGTTGATTGTTTCTGCCATCAGCGTCCCCTCTGTATTTGCAGTGGCGCTCAGGACCGCCACGCTCACAGCTTTACAGTGACTCGCCTCGCGCGGTTGGATCTGTTATCGACGCAGTACTGAGCCTCGATTTCGTACCTTGATGGAGAATAAAGCCAGGACCACCATGACCGCGCCCGCACAAACCACAAAGTTCAGCGCTATTTGGTAATTCGAGGAGGGGCGCCATGACACCACCAGAAGCAACACCAGAATGGGAACCCACTGCATGATTTTCGTAAACATTGGAAACCTCGTTCCCCGTCCAGTTTGCCCTTCGCCGGACAACTGAGGGGGGGCTTGGCCCGCCCCCCCACCGAACGAAAAAACTTGCCGGCCCTAGGCTGCTACAGCAGCGGCGATCTTGTGGAAGGTCGAGTTGGCAACCTCATAGGTCTCAACTTGAGGAGTGCCCTCAACGACTCTCGCCAGGATCTTCGTCACTTCGGGATACGTTCCACGGTTGTACGCTTCCGCGTTCTCTTTGTTTTCCCACAAACTGATTCCAAACGCTTTCGTTTCGCCCGGGCCGACAAATGTGATTTCGTCGTGGAACCCGGTCTGTTTTCGAAGCAGGGGAAGAATGTCCTTTTCAATCCTCTGGGTGAATTCCGCAACGCTATTGGGTTTCAGCTGCATGGAAACTCTGCGTGCAAACATGTCAACCTCCTTGGTTGTCGTGGCCAAGGGCCGATTCTAGATAACCCACGTTAGTTTAGATTACCTTATGACTCCCTCAGTCCGTTAACCACAATAGGTGAATTCACTTGCCATGTCAAGAAGAATCTGACATTATTTCCAGAGATTAATCCGCCCCAGTTAATCGAGCGGAGGCACCTATGGATGTTTTCTAGTGATCAAACAGCGGCTCGAAGACTTGGGAATTGAGCAGAGAGATCTGGCGGCGGCCGCCGAAGTTACGGAGTCTTATATTTCCGCTGACTCGCAAGAAATTGCCCCCTGCGTCTAACCGAACAGATATTTATGACAAGAGGGGCAAGAACCAAAGAGCAAAGTCGCAGAAGGCTTCTCCCGAAGCTTTTCCAGCGGACGTAAATAGCCCCTCCGCCGCTGCGGACGGGCCATTCTCTCAAAATGATGGACTGCGCTGGCGGCTATATGACTGTGCGCCGGCTGATCGTCGTCTTTTTCTTCTCGGCCGGCTTGGGCTGCTCGATGCCGACATCGAGCGGCATCTCCGCGCCCTTGCGCAGCACGCTGACGCTGACTGATTTCTTGTCGCGCCTCTCGTGCAGCTTCTCGCGCAGCTCGCTGACATTGCGGATGCGCTCGCCGTCAATCTTGGTGATGACGTCGCCGGCTTTGAGCCCCGCCCTCTCGGCGGGCGTGCCTGACTTCACCTCGCGCACCAGCACGCCTTCGCCGTCAGGCGCGCCGAAATAGGAGCCGAGCTGGCTGTTCAGGTCTTCGACGTCAATGCCGATCATCGGCCGGCGGGAAGTGAAAAAGTTGCCGCCCATCTCCGGCATCTCAAAGTGGAAGTCGAAGTCCTTCGGCCCGAACATCTGGACACGGCTCTTCATCTGTCCGCGGAAGTTGCCGAGTTGCACTGGGACGCTTTGGGCGCGGCCATCGCGCCAGACGGTCAACTGCACCGCGCGCCCGGGCGGCGTTTCGCGGATCAGCCGGCGGAACTGCGCGGTGCCTTCGATGCGCTGGCCGTTGAATTCGGTGATGACGTCGTTGGCCTTGAGGCCCGCCTTCGCGGCCGGGCTCTCGGCCTCGACCTCGCCCAGCAGCACCCCGCGCTCAGCGGATAGCTTCAACTCCTTGGCTTTTTCTGCGGTCACTTCAGAAATCGTCACGCCCAGCCACCCGCGGTCGCCATCCTCCATCT
>JBASRK010000146.1:0-5625 GCA_049273775.1 Candidatus Acidiferrales bacterium | reverse complement strand
CACAGATTCGGAGGAATACTGTTCCTCGTGGGCGGATCGGCTGAGGCTCCGCAACTTATGATACTCTCCGCAGGCTCTGGTGGGAGGAGGATTCGTGTTCACGAGACTTCTGGCGCTGCTTCTGCTGTTCTCGGGCCCGGCGGTCGCCCAAACGGTGGCGATTCGCGCTGGCAACCTGGTGGACCCCGCCACCGGCACAGTGGCGAAGAACCAGATCATCCTGGTCCGCGGCGGAAAGATTGTGGACGTGGGCCCCGGCGTGCAAATTCCTCCGGGCGCGGAGGTCGTTGACCTCTCGAATGCCTGGGTGATGCCCGGGCTGATGGACGCGCACACACACCTCACTCTCGGCGGACCGATGCTTGACCAACTCGAAGCCGCGTACCTGCGCGAAACCTCCGGCATGCGCCTGCTCCGCGGCATCCGCAACGCTCGCATCGTGCTCGAGGCCGGCTTCACCACCATCAAGGACATCGGCAACGCCGCCAACTACGCCGATACCGACCTGCGTGAGGCGATCGCCCGAGGCTGGTTCCCCGGGCCGACCATTTTCAATACGGGGAAGATTATTGCCCCGTTCGGTGGGCAATCTCACAGCATTCCGCCGGAGATCGGCCCGTTCTGGCAGTTTGAGTACCTCGACGCCGACACTCCGGACGAAGTGCGCAAGGCCGTGCGCCGAAATATCTACTACGGCGCGAACGCCATCAAGCTGGTGGCTGATAACAGCGTGTTTCACTATTCGGTGGAAGAGATCCGCGCCGCGGTGAGTGAAGCGCACGCCGGCGGGCTGACCGTGGCGGTCCACGTCTACGGCGGCGAGGCGGCGCGCAACGTCATCCTCGGCGGCGCGGACAGCGTTGAGCATGGGTTCACGCTCAACGACGACCTGCTGCGCCTGATGAAGGAAAAGGGCACCGTGCTGGTCGGCACCGACTTCCCGCTCGAGCATCTGGTGGCCATGGGCACCCTGGGAGGACTGATCCCCGATCCAAAAGCCCTGGGCGAGCAGATCCTCGATCGCCTCCGCCGGGCGCACCGCATCGGCGTGAAGATGGCCTTCGGCAGCGATACGGTGCTGGACATGCCTGGCAGAACTCGCGCCGACATGATGCTCGATTACCTCGACGTGTGGCTGGCCGCGGGAATTCCACCGGCCGACATTCTGAAGGCCATGACTACCAACGCCGCCGAGCTGTTCCGCATGACGGGCGCCCGCGGAGCCATCGCCGCGGGGCAGGCCGCCGACATCATCGCCGCTCCGCAGAACCCGCTCGAGAACATCAAGACGCTCCGCCACGTCCACTTCGTGATGAAAGACGGCAAAATCGTCAAGCGCCCGAAGTAGGCGGTGCCCCGCCCAACTTCTCGCGGATGGCGCGGGCGCGACTTTCCAGCCGGTCAGCTTCAGGTGCCCGGTTCATCTTCCTCAACAGGTCGGCATGATTCTCAAGTAACGTCGCGACGCTTGGGTGCTCCGGTCCCAGCGCCTTCTCCCAAATCCCCAGCGCTCGCCGGTACAAAGGCTCGGCTTCCCCGTATCTGGCCTGGCTGTGGTAGAGCACCGCCAGGTTGTTCAGGCCGATGGCCACATCCGGATGCTCCAGTCCCAGGGCCTTCTCCCGAATCCCCAGCGCACGCTGGTACAATGGCTCGGCTTCCCCGTACCTCGCCCGCTCCGAAAGGTAGAAACCAGCATCATTGAGCAGCCCGGCTGCCTCATGAGTTTCCAAGTCGAATTCTTGTATCAGCACGGCACAGGCTTGCGCGTGGGGGAGTAGCCTGTCGCACTGGGGCCAGTTGGCGAATTGGACCAAAGGGAACGCTTGGTCAGCGGCTCGCACGACCCGCTCGGCCAACTTGCGCTCGGTTTGCTTATCCAAACCATCGCGCAGCACGGCTTGGACCAATCGGTGAATGCTCAACGTCCTGACTTCTGCATCGCGGCGAAGCAGCGAATACTTCAGTGCAGCGCCAACGGCCTCGTTAAAGTTCAACTTGTCGCGGGCCAACCCTTCTGAGTGTGGCCCCATCTCAGCTGCGCCCAGCTCTATCAGTTCCTCGGGAATAGCGTCTGGATGCAAGAACGCGCAAAACTGCACCAACTCCGCCGCAGCTATGTTGACCTGCTTCAGTTTTTCGAAGCATAACTCAAAGGAAACTGCTACGGACTCGGGATGACCTGGAGCAGCGCCTCCACGCCGCCCGCGGAGTTTCTCGCCGTGTGTGTGATAAAGTTTCAGGTACTCCGTGAGACCACAGTCGGTCTCCTCGATGTAGGCGCCTGCCTGATCTAGCGCCAACGGGAGCCCGCCCAGTTCGCTAGAAATCTCAATCGCTGCCTGGCGGTCTGTCGGCTTCGCAGCATCGAGCCTCGCCTGGGGTTCAATGACTTTCGCACGACGGGGCAGCAACAGCCCACCCTCCTCAGGCTCCATTGCGTGCATATCCACCCGCTGCGCCAGAGTGGCCAAAGCTTGTTGCTGAGTCGTCAGCAGTAGATGACCCGTGACCTTTTGCGGAAGGAACTCTGGCAGCAGGCTCAGATCTTCGACGTTGTCGATAACCAGTAGCCAATTCGACTCCGCCTCTAACCATCGCCGGACCGCACTAGCAGCTACCTCGGGCTCACGCGCATCTTTTTGCGGCAAATCGAGTAGCAAAGCCACATGAGCCAAACCCAAGAGAAGCGCAGCACGCGAGTCGCCCGGGATCCACAGCACCGTCTGATACTCATCCCGGTGAAGGTGAGCATAATGAGACGCTGTCTGTGACTTACCGCTCCCGCTCATGCCACTCAGCGCCACCGCGCCGGCCCCTTTCAAGCCCTCCTCGATTTGGCTCAGGACATACTTGCGCCCGGTGAACAACGGATTCGGTGGAATCGGAACATTCCAATAATGCCCGAAGAAATCTTGCTTGCGTTCGGGAACCGGCAGCGGCCGCTTTCTAGGCTCACCCAAATCGGGCTTCACTACGCCGCGCTGATCAGTGAGGCGGAAGTAGAGTTCGTCGTAGCCGTCTGAGGTATCTAGAGCGTAATGCGTGGCGCCACGTAACAGCACAGGGATATGGGGCAGGTCTTGTTTGGCAAGGCAAACCGGTATGAATCTTGTATTCTTCCCCTCCACCTCGTAGAGTTCCTGCGTGATGATTGCGCCCTCCCATTTCGCACCCAAGCCGGTGCCTACTTCTTCGAGACCTTCAAAACGGCGCCGGTATGTCTCCGTACAGATGACGAGGACGAAGTCGGCCTCCCTGACCTGACGAAGCATCCATGTAGGCCACCCCTCGGGTGGCGATACCTCGTACTGGTCGATGTAGCAATCCACCCCTTCACTGCGGAGTCGGTTGGAGAGTTCGAGAACAAGATCGGCGTGCTCGCGCGAGTCGTGGCTATAACTAATAAAGACTTTCGGCACGGCTGTACGACCTAGTATAACAGTCTTATAAGAAATGTAACGGGTAGCTCCTTCTCTGCCCGCCAGAAACTGTAGGCAGGTTACAATGGCGCTATGCGGGTGAAGCTGATCGCGATTGATATTGACGGGACCCTCCTTGACAGCCGGTGGCATTTGCCGGAAGCGAACCGCCGCGCCATCGCACAGGCAATCGACCGCGGAATTGAAGTGGCGCTGGTGACCGGTCGGCGGTTCGATTTCGCCCGGCCCATCGCCGAGCAACTGCCCGGCCCGTTGACACTGATTGTGAACAACGGCGCGCTGATCAAATCGCGAGACGGCTCAAATCATGTGCGCCACTTGCTGCTCCGGCGAGTCGCTCGCGAGGTGCTTGAGGCCACGCCCGGCTTCCGCATCGGCGCGGCCGTAGTCTTCGACCGGCCCCGGGAGAACCAGGTGATTTTCGAGCAGGTCGATTGGGAAGACCCCGGCCGCAAGAGTTATTTCGAGCGCAACCGCGAATTCATCGCGCAGGCCACCCCGCTCGAGTCCTGCCTGACCGAAGACCCCATCCAGGTGATGTTCAGCGGGCCGGTCAAGCGGATGCGCGAAGTCGAGAACACTCTGCGGGCGCTGCCGCTTGCGAGTGAGTTTGCGCTTGCCGTCACCGAATACGAGAGCCGCGATTTCGGCCTGGTGGACGTGATCCATCCCGATTGCTCGAAGGGCGCTGCGCTGGCCGAATGGGCGGCCCTGCGGGGGCTCGAGCGCGAGCAAGTGATGGCCATCGGCGACAACCTGAACGACCGCGAGATGCTGGAATACGCCGGCGTGCCGGTGGTGATGGGCAACTGCGTGCCGGGCCTCAAGGCGCTGGGCTGGCGCGAAACCCTGAGCAACGACCAGAACGGCGTGGCTGTGGCGATCGAGACCTACGCACTAGGGCAACGGTAATGCTGGAGAGCCTGCAAGAGAAGCTTGTCATTCTCGGTCCGTCCCGCCTTGCGGGGCAGGCCAAGAATCCCTCGGGCCGAGCGCCCGCGTTTACCGCAGACGGAGGGATACTTCGTCCCCGGCAGAGTCGCGGCCTCAGCATGACAATCACGCAGACCAGATGGCGGGCTGAAGCCCGCCGCTACATCTTGTTGTTGCTGGTGTTCTTTTTGCCGCTGACGCCCGCAGCGCGCGCCGACTACGCCGTGCTGCGCAACGGCCAGCGGCTGCACATCACGGGTCACGAGCGCGCCGGATCTGTGGTCCGGCTGCAAATGGCTGGCGGCAGCGTTGAAGTAGCGGCCGACCAGCTTGTAGCTATCGAGCCGGAGGAATTTTTCCCTGCCTTGGCAGCCGCCAAGCTCGACGTTCCCTTCGCAGAATTGATCCGCGCCGCGGCACAGAAACACGGCGTGGACCAGACGCTCATCGCCAGCGTCATCGCGGTCGAATCGAACTTTAACCCCCGGGCGGTCTCGCCCAAATTCGCCCGCGGGCTGATGCAGTTGCTGCCGGAAACCGCGGCGCGCCTGGCCGTGGCCGATGTCTTCGACCCCCGGCAGAACATTGATGCCGGCACGCGCTACCTGAAGGAGCTCCTGGCCCGCTATCACCAGGACCTCGCGCTGACCCTGGCGGCTTACAACGCCGGGCCGGACCGCGTCGAGCAGTTCCGCGGCGTTCCACCCTTCCTGGAGACGCGCAACTACGTGCAGCGCGTCACGCGGAGGCTCAACGAACACACCCGCCGGCGGCAAGAAACCCGCACCGTCGCCGATCGCTAGCTCGCCTCAAAATTTTGAAGACACAACGAGACAAGCGCGAAGCCCGCTGACTCGCACAGGCCCAGGTATTTCTATGGTCGAGGAGGTTGTTGCGGCTGTTGCTGTGGTTGCTGCTGCTGTTGCTGTTGGATAGGACCCGGAGGATTGCCGACCGGAGCCCCCGGTCGGCCGGCGCCCTGCTCTTTGGTCGGATCCCAGAGAAACTCCCACTCCTCATATGTAGTTCCGCCGTCATAAACCTTGATTGAGTGTCGCTTGACCTTGCTGCCCACGCCGAGGATGTTCCCGCCGAAGACCGGCCCCTGCGGCCCCGTATCGGTTGTGCCGGGCGCGGCTGGTTGGCCGGGTTGTTGCGGCCCAACTGGATTCGCGGGCGGGGTGCCCGATGCTCCCGGCGCACCTGGAGCACCCGGCGCTCCGGGGCCGGTGGCCGGCTGGCCCAGGGC
>JBASRK010000174.1:0-13425 GCA_049273775.1 Candidatus Acidiferrales bacterium | reverse complement strand
TCAGAAGGCCTCGTGGAATACAAGCGCTCGTTGCCCCTTCGCTGGCAGCGCTCATGCGGCCCATGGCGGGACCTCACTCCCAACATTATCGTGTCCGACAGAAGTAGCGTCAAGCCGCCAACCGTCCGCTCGTCAAATCGTGAGCGGGCACCAGGGCGTTGTCACCGATTGGCAAGACTCTTGCGGCGGGACGGTATCCGCTCTGCCCGGCCTGTCGCATAACCATGCGCAAGCCGTTCAAGGCGAGGTACCTTGCCCTGGCGTTTTCCAATCTAGACAGGAGAAAGTTTTGGCAGGTAAACTGATATTCCTCAACAGGCGATAATGCACAGGTCTGGTTCAACCTCGAAAGCCTCACGCAAAGCCAAAGTGCAATGAGTTTAAGCGCCAAAACCGGCGGTCGCGACTTGCTGGCGGCCATTGGCCTGGTCAGCTTCGCCAGTTTGCTCCTCGAGCTGGCGCTGACCCGATTGTTCTCCGTCGTGCTCTTCTATCACTTCGCCTTTCTCGCCATCTCGATTGCGCTGCTTGGACTGGGCGCGGGCGGCGTGTTCGCCTATATCTGGCGAGGCTGGCTGGCACGGTGGACCATCCACCGGCTCGGGACATTTATCTGCGCCATCAACGCGATCGCGGTAGTGGCCGTACTCGAGATTGTGCTGCACGTACCCGTCTCGCTGCAGCTCGGGCGTGCCAACTTTGCCAAGCTGAGCGTGATTTACCTCGCGGCCGCGGTTCCCTTTTTTTTGACCGGCCTGCTTTTCTCGCTGGTTTTTGCGCGCGAGAGCCATCACATTGCGCAACTCTACGGCGCCGACTTGGTGGGAGGAGCGCTTTCCTGCTTGGCGGTGGTCCCTCTCCTGAACTGGCTCGGTGGGCCTAACGCGGTGGTTTTTTCAGCCCTGGCCATGGCGTCGGCCTCGGTGATCTGGGCGGGCGCTACGCGCCCGCGGAAATGGGTCGCGCTCCTGACCTGCGCGCTGGCGCTCCTGCTGGCGGCAAACTATTCCGGCAAGCTCATCGACATCGTGTACGCCAAGGGCAAGCGCCGCGACCGCGTGGTCTTCGCTCGCTGGAACGCGATCTCGCGTGTCGAAGTGGTGGACTCCGTGATGGTCACCAAAGATGTCGGCTACAAGACCATCCTAATTGACGCTGATGCGTCTACCACTATGAGGAACGCCGATCCGCATGATCTGGCAACCGTTTCGGATACCAATCTGATGAATGGGCCCTCGGCGCTGGCCAACGTGCTGCGCCCGCGTGGCGCTTACGCCATCATCGGCCCCGGGGGCGGCGTAGACGTGCTGCGCGCTGTGGCCAATGGCAGCCCAAACGTCACCGGCATCGAGATCAATCCCCTCATCGCCGACACCATCATGCGCGGACGATACGCCGATTACGTCCATCATCTGTACCAAATCCCCGAGGTGCACATGCATGTCGGAGACGGCCGCTCGTGGATCCGCAGCAGCCGCGAACGCTACGACGTGCTGCAAATGACCCTGGTGGACACCTGGGCCTCCACCGCCGCGGGTGCGCTCGCCCTGAGCGAGAACAACCTCTATACGTTTGAGGCGTTTCGCGAATATTTCGATCACCTGAAGCCAGATGGGTTCGTTGCCATCACGCGCTGGGAGTTCAAACAGCCGCGGGAGGCGCTGCGTGTGGTGTCTCAAGCCATGGAAGCGCTGCACCGCATGGGCGTAGAGGACACAGCGCGGAACTTAATTGTGGTCTCGGATGGACCATTGGATGTAAGCGGGCGGGCAGTCACCGTTCTGGCCAAGAAATCGCCGTTTACTCCGGAGGAGGAAGCTGCGCTGCGTGTGCACGTTGCCGGTCACCCGAGCCTAGTGTCGCTGTATACGCCGTCGAACCCAGGACGGAACACGTTTTCCGAACTGATCGAGTCGGAAGATCCCCGGTCGTTTGCCACTGGCTACGCGTACAACATCGCCCCCGTCAGTGACAATGCTCCATTTTTCTTCTTTACCTTCAAGACCAAGCAGGCGCTGCGTGCGATGCTGGAGCGCACGGGCTCCAGCATGGACTGGAAGAACAACATAGGAGTCGCAGTGCTCGGGATGCTGCTGCTGATTTCCGTGGCCGCGGTGCTCGTGTTTCTTATCCTCCCGCTGCTTGTGGGTGGCGGCGCCCGTCGCCTCGGCGTTCTGCCGCTGCTGTACTTCGTAGCTGTCGGACTGGGATACATCACGGTGGAGATTGTCCTCATCCAGCGCTTCGTGCTCTTCCTGGGGCACCCCACCTACGCCCTTACGGTGGTCGTGTTCCTTATGCTGCTATCTAGCGGGGTCGGCAGCGTGGTGTCCCGCGCGTGGCTGTCCCGGGTGTTGCGTGTCCGGTGGGTACTGGGTGGCATCTTCGCGGCAGTGGTTTTGCACATCTTTATTCTGCCCCTGGTGCTTGTCTCCTTGGTGGGTCTACACATCCTGCTCAAGCTGCTGTTAAGTGCGGCGTTGCTGGTGCCGCTCGGATTTTTGATGGGCATGCCCTTCCCCACGGGTTTGCGCGCACTAGCAGGTTGCGGGGATTCAGTGCCCCGGGATGACGGCCTGGTGGGAGTGGCCTGGCCGGCGGAAAATACGCTGGAATGGGCTTGGGCAATGAACGCGGCCGCCAGCGTGCTGGGCTCGGTGCTGGCCATGGTGTTGGCGATCCACTTCGGCCTGAACGTGGCATTGGCATGCGCTGCGGGCGCCTACCTCTCAGCTATGGGGTTGACGTTCGGTTGGCAGAGGTTGGCCCTGGGAACTACAACACCACTCTGATAACACGCAACTTATTGACCCGGTGATTTATTTTCTGGGCCAGCGCTTGCACCCGGAGCACCCCTACGACTCGCCCAAGGTCCAGATCATTCTCAAAGCTCAACGGGTGTTTGGCTTCAGCAACCACGACGGCGATCACGATGCCGGCGACCAGTCAGGAATCAGTCGGCGCGTCTCTAAGCGTTGTAGCCTGGAAGTTGGCACCAGACTTGTTTCACCGTTTCGGGGATTGCCTAAGCGGTTCACCCCCTTGACAGCGCTCACCCCGGTGCTAAGCTGCTTCTGATCGTGGGCAGGGTTTCGGTGCTTTGGCATCGTGACCCGGCCTCAGAGACAGCCTCTCTCGATGTCGGCCTGTCTCCCTCTTGTGGTGGTCGTCGTTGTCGTCGTCAAACTGCCACCAGGAGGACAGCATGGCCGAAGCCCAACGCGAGGTTAACCCTCCCTCCCGGAAAAGTTCTCCGACGAGAAGTCACAGCGCGGCAAAGGCCGATCAGGGTTCGCCTATCAAGACCACCGGCGAGCTTTTCTCTGATGGCCGAAGCATCGAGTTGATCAGAGACACCGAGACGGGACGCCTGCTGGTTGCCGATGGAGAAAACTGCCCCGTGGTGCCCCGTGTCGAGTCACGGCGGTCCGTGAGTCACTCACCGACAACGGCCTTCCCGAAGAGGTCGCGCGCTTTCGATGGCTTGACCCGGTTGTCCCTTCTCAGGGGAGGCAAACATGGATAACGACGGCAAAAACTCCTGCGAGCAACAGAACGGCTGCGCCGGGTCGCGCACGGAACAGGACACTAGCAGCAGCGATGCCCCTACCGGTGGTCTTCCCGAACGCAATCAGCTGCACGAAGAGGTCGATTTCGCGGCGCTTACTGACGGCACCTTGCTCGAGCTCATTGAGGACCCCGAGGAGCCAGGGCGCACCCTGCTGGTAGGTTTCAAGGAGGGCCGCCACCAGATTAGTCACAGCTTTGAATACGCCGGCAAGATCCTTGTACCAACCGGACGATGCTCTGAGGGCCTCGCCGACGTCAGACTTCCCCGGGGAATCTTGCCGAATAAGTCCTCCGAGGAACTGCAGTTCTGGCTGTTCAATTCCATTTCCCTTTGCCTAGACCTTCCTGACGTGTATCGGGCGATTGTGGCGAGCTTCATCCCGTACACATGGATCGCGGATCGTTTACCGACCGCCGTATACCTATCGGTCGTCGGGCTTCCCGCATCGGGAAAGACCACTCTGCTCGAATTCCTCAGTTTCCTTTGCCGACGGGCCTTGCTCGTCAGCGACATCACGCCAGCAGCCACATATGAGGCTTGCAGCCGATTCAATCCCACCCTGCTGATCGATGAGAACGAATGGGCAGCCAGGGGAGGCAGCCGCATCTACCGCCGGCAGCTGAGGGCTGGCACCACACGGAATCTGCTCGCGAAACGGCTGCACAGCACGGGTCATAGCTTCGGGCCGAAAGTTCTCAGCTCGCTCGAGCCGCCTGATGACCCCGCGCTGAATACCCGGTGCATCCAGGTCCCTATGGTGGAAACCAGTAGAACCGACCTGATGAAACCAACAGAACCCCAGCTGCTACAACTCGCCGAAAAGCTCCAGCGGCACCTGCTCGGATTTCGTCTCGAGCAGTACAAGTCGGTCCGACCCGCAGTGATCCCAGGCTCCGAAAAGCTACGACCGCGAGCCCGCGATCTACTCAGCAGTCTGGCGGCCCCCTTTGCGCACGACAAAGCGTGGTGCGAGATGCTTCTGGCATTTTTCCTGGAAATGCATGAGCCCGCAAACCAAGAACCTCTCTCGCGGGCCCAGTCTGCCGTCCTGGCCACGCTCTTCGCAGTCATGCACCTTAGCCCTGATCGCGATTGCATGACCGTGGGCGCCTTTGGGCAGCTCGTCAACGAATTCCTTCGAGGGGTGGGGGAAAGAATTAGCCTAAGCCCCCAGAAGATCGGTAGGGTGCTCACCTCGCTGGGGATTTCGTCACGGGAGCGAACCAATCGGGGCTGGCAGATCACTCTGGATAATGCCACTCGGCTTCGGGTCCACAAACTGGTGAGAACCTACGGAAACGAGTACCTGAACGATCCTGTGATTCGGTCGCGGATGGCGAACTGCCCGATCTGCAAGGAAACGGGAAATGTAGCATAGGTGGACTTCACACCTTGGAGCGTGAACATCGTGAACTTCGTGAACTTCTTCCTCAGCCCGCTGGGCTACTATTTGCACCCATTTTCAGCGCAAGAGCCGTGGGAAGGCTTTGTGTGTTCTTTCTTCAGAACTTAACTGAGTTCGGCTTGCAGAGGCGCTCTCTCAGGAGTCGTGCCGCGAGCATTACTTCCTGCCGTCGGCGCATGGCGGGCGTCGACACAGGATACCGCTTCAGCGAGGACAAGGCCCACGTGGGGCCGATCTCGTAAGGCGCGAAGCAGAAAGCACAGTGAACGTGGTGAACGTTCTGGGATATCCAGGGAAGCAGACCACCACGAGGAACCACCACGGGACGCCGCCCAAGATCCTCGTCAATCGCGAGCGCACACCAGGGCGTTATCACCCCCAAGGGCAACTGGCGCGGGCTACCTGGCTAGACTGGGGCTCCCCGGAGAGTTTGCCCCGGGGGTGTCAGGGGTCGTTGAGGCTCAAACGGGTGCCCAGATAGCCCGCAACATGGCACACTGGCAATCGAAGGACCAACAGAGAGATGCATAATCCGATCCAGTACTAGTCAGGCTAAAGCCTTCCAGGATACGCAGATACTAGGTGGGGAGCCCAGAAAGTGAGGTTCGCCTCTGTGATCTGATTCTCCTGACAGATGCAAGTTCTTCGACAAGTTGTGAAAACCATAGGAGAATCCACCGAAGTTCCGGTACGATCTGGCTGCGGAGCGCCTGCATGAAGAAAATCTTGGTCACCGGCGGTGCGGGCTACGTCGGAAGTCTCACAGTTGAGCTAATGGTGACGCAGGGACTCGAGGTGGTGGTGCTGGACAACCTCGCTGAAGGTCATGCCGACGCTGTGCCACATCATGTACCGCTGCTTGAAGCTGACCTGACCGATCAAGATGCAACCAGGAAGGTCTTCTCCAAGTTTGAAATCGACAGTGTCATCCATCTCGCGGCCCTTGCCCTGGTAGAGGAGTCCGTGCGGGAACCGGCTCGCTACTACCGCAACAATGTCGCTGGTTTCCTGACACTCCTGGACACAATGTTAGAATTCGGCGTCGAGAAAATCATCTTTTCCTCCTCCGCTGCCGTCTACGGTGTTCCCGATGAGGTGCCCATACGCGAGGGATCCACTCCAATTCCCCTCAATCCCTACGGCCAGACCAAGCTGATTGGAGAAAGGATTCTTGAAGACTATTTCCGGGCCTACGGACTGGCCTCGGTTTCTTTGAGGTACTTCAATGTAGCCGGAGCTTCTGCCGAGCGTGGAGAGCATCATCGCAACGAGAGCCATCTGGTGCCAAGGGTTCTACAAGTTGCACTCGGCCTACGCCCGCACGTGGAAATCTATGGCACCGATTACGCCACGCCCGATGGGACATGCATCCGGGATTACATCCACGTGCTAGATGTTGCTCAGGCTCATGTTCTAGCGCTGCACCATACCGCCGACGGGACAATAGCGACCTATAACCTCGGAAACAGCAAGGGATACTCTGTCCGCGAGGTGGTTTCTTGCGCGGAGGCAGTAGCGGGCAAGAAGATTCCCTCTGTCGAATATCCTCGGAGGCCAGGTGACCCGCCTTCCCTGGTAGCGAGTTTCGAGAAAATCTCCCAGCAGCTTGGTTGGCAGCCAAAGCGGAGCAGGCTGAAGCAGATCATCGAAAGCGCCTGGCACTGGCATTCTCGCTATTCCAGCGGTTATTCACGATGACGCCCTGTGCCTGGGCCAGTTCGTGCTGCCATCGGCACCGCCGGAGCCTTCATTTCGACTGCACGGTCAGGCAGCGTTAGCGCAGGTTTCCTAGCCACGGCGTTGCCGATGCAAGTCGTCGTGGCACTTGGCGCAGACCGCGATCAGATTTTGCAGGGCATCGTCGCCCAGCCGACTGCGCGGCTTGATGTGCTGCACCTGAAGCTCGACGGTGCGCCCGCAGAGCTGGCAGCGCCACCTATCGCGCTCTAGCACGTGCCGGCACAGCCTTCGATAGGATTCCGGGTCGAGCCGAAGCCGCGGGCGTCTTGGGCGAAGCGGCATCACGAAGCCTTTGGCGCGGCCCCTGGTGCTCGATGGGCGCAGCCTGCTTGAGCCAGCCCAAATGAAGGCATTCGGCATTGAATATCGCTCCATCGGCCGGCCCCGATGAAGGCCTGTGCAAGCTTGAGGGACCTCCGTGTAGAAACACTTTGGTCCGGAGTGGTCAAGAAAGAATCCCGTGGAAAACGACATTCAAGTTCGCCGCGCTTTTGGCGTCGCCCGGCTTGCAACGAGTTGAACCTGTCGTGAAGCGCTTTGCCGTGAACCCATGAATGTTTTCGAGCTGACTCGAGCTCTCGTTGACATCGAGTCCATTACTGAGAACGAAAAGCAGGTGGGTAACTTTCTCTACGACCGCCTGTCCGAGCTCGCGAAGCACCAGGAGGGGCAGGCGGAGCGGATGGAAGTCGCACCGAACCGCTTCAATGTGGTGGCGCAGTGGGGCGCGCCGATCGTTACGCTCTCCACGCACATGGACACTGTGCCGCCGTTTTTTCCTTCGCGGGAGGACGACGAGTATATCTGGGGACGCGGAGCCTGCGACACCAAGGGCATCATTGCCGCAATGATCGGCGCGGCGGAGCGACTGCTCGCGCAACGCTCGCGGAATTTCGTATTATTGTTCGTCGTAGGGGAAGAACGCAACAGCGCCGGAGCGATGGCCGCCGCACGGGCGCCTCGCGGCTCGCGCTATCTGATCAACGGCGAGCCCACGGAGAATAAACTGGCGCTGGGCTCGAAGGGCGCGCTGCGGTATGAGATCACGGCGCGAGGCCAGATGGCCCATTCGGCCTATCCCGAGTTGGGCGAGTCAGCGATCGATACGCTGCTCAATGTCCTTCAGGAGCTTAGGGAGATGCCGCTGCCCGAGGACCCGTTACTCGGGCGCAGCACGCTCAATATCGGCACGATTTCGGGGGGCCGCGCGCCCAACGTGATCGCCGATGCGGCAGAGGCGGAGATCCTGATCCGGCTGGTCGATGACACGGCGACGGTTCGCGAAGCCGTGGCCCGGGCCGTGGCCGGGCGCGCCCAGGTCAAGGAAGTTCTGTGCATCCCGGCGGTGCGGCTGGGCTCGCTCGAGGGTTTCGATACAACCGTCGTCTCGTACACTACGGACATCCCGGCGTTCGGAGAGAGCTGGGGCAAGCCGTTCCTGTTGGGGCCCGGTAGCATCCAGCTGGCCCATTCGCTGCAGGAAAGAGTCCTCAAGAGCCAGCTCCTCGAGGCTGTGGAAATCTATCAGAGAATGGTGAGGCAGCTGCTGGCTGCTTCATAGGGAAAAAGGATGGAGAGGAAGATTGAAGTCGGCGTCCTCGGCGCCACCGGGATGGTGGGCCAGCACTTTGTCAAACTCCTGGAGAACCATCCCTGGTTCCAGCTCAAGTGGCTGGGTGCGAGCGACCGTTCGGCCGGTAAGAGGTACGGTGAGGCCACGAGTTGGCGCCTCGACGGCAGCATACCCGCGTCAGTGGCAGAACTCCGGGTGGAAGATTGCAGTCCCGCCCGGGCGCCGCGCCTGATGTTCTCGGCAATGGATGCGTCCGTGGCAACCGAAATCGAAACCGCTTTTGCGGAGGCGGGTCACTCGGTCGTTTCCAATTCGCGGAACCACCGGATGGAGCCCGATGTGCCGCTGCTCGTGCCCGAAATCAATCCCGATCACCTGCAACTGATTCCTCACCAGAGACGCAGGCGAGGCTGGAGCGGGCTGATCGTGACGAATCCGAACTGTTCGACAGTCGTGCTGGCGATGAGCTTGGCGCCGCTCAAGCCGTTTGGGATCACCCGCGTCCTCGCCACCACGCTGCAAGCCATCTCCGGCGCGGGCTACCCCGGAGTGGCCGCGATGGACATCAACAACAACGTGATTCCTTTCGTCAGCGGCGAAGAAGAAAAAATGCAACAGGAGACCCAGAAAATCCTTGGCGAATTCGCGGGCGAGGGAATTCGCCCACTGCCGGCGAAGGTCAGCGCGCATTGCAACCGCGTGCCCGTGGTGGATGGCCATATGGTGACCGTCTCTGTGGAACTCGCCCAGAAGCACCGCGAGCAGGACCTCCTGGCCGCGTGGGAGGATTTCACGGGCGTCCCGCAGCAGCGCCGCCTTCCCAGTGCGCCACGCAAGCCGCTGATCTATCTGCCGGACCGCGACCGCCCGCAGCCGCGGCGCGACGTCGAACGGGAACGCGGGATGGCCGTGTTTATCGGACGCCTGCGGCCCTGCCCGGTGCTGGATTACAAATACGTCGCGCTCGGCCACAACACCATCCGCGGCGCTGCTGGCGCCGCGGTGCTCAATGCCGAGCTGATGTACTCCGAGGGGTCCCTGGACTGATGATCATCATGAAGTTCGGCGGCACGTCGCTGGAATCGGCGGCCGCCATCGAACGCGTGGCTTCGATCGTACGTGCCCGGCTGGATCGCCGGCCGGTGGTGGTGGTCTCGGCGATGGGGAAGACCACGCACAGGCTGCTCGCCATTGGCGCCGAGGCGGCCCGGGGCCGCAGGGAGCGGGCGCTCGAGCAGCTCGGCGAGCTGCGGGAGTACCACCGCCGGGAGAGCCAGCCGGTGATTGCGGCCTCCGATGGCAAAGAGCTGGACGGCATCATCGAGGAACATTTTCGCGAATTGTCGGGATTGGTCGAAAAACTGGCCGCCCGCGGCGAGCTGACGCCCCGGTCGAGCGATGCCATTGCCAGCTATGGAGAGCAGCTCTCGAGCCTTATCGTTGCGCTCGCGTTCCGCCATCTGGGGCTTTGCAGCGCGCACCTGGATGCGCGCAGCGTGATCGTCACCGACCAGCGCCACACCCAGGCCGCGCCTCTGTATCGCGAGACGTATGCCCGGTTGGCGGCCGCGATTCCCCCGCTGGCTCACAACCGGGTGGTCGTCCTGGCTGGATACATCGGCACCAGCCTGGACGGCGTGACCACCACCTTGGGCCGCGGCGGGTCCGACTTCACCGCCTCCATCGTCGGCGCGGGCGTGGGCGCTGAAGAGATTCAGATCTGGACCGACGTGGACGGCATGCTCACTTGCGACCCCACCCTGGTACAGGGTGTACATCGGGTCAAGATGATCTCATTCGCCGAAGCCGCCGAGCTGGCGTACTTCGGCGCAAAGGTCCTGCATCCCGCCACGCTGCTTCCCGCTGCGGAAAGAAACATTCCCGTGCTGATCCTGAACTCGCGGCGCCCCGAGGTCCCCGGAACGCGCATCGTAGCCGCGCCCGTCCCGTGCCGGAACGACATCAAGTCGATCGCCTGCAAGAAAAACATCACCGTCGTCAACATCCAGTCGGCCCGGATGTTGATGGCCCACGGCTTCCTGCTGCGGATCTTCGAGGTCTTCGACCGCTACGAGACGCCTGTGGACATGCTGGCCACCTCCGAAGTCAGCGTCTCGCTCACGATTGACAATAGCGCCCGGCTCGAGGAGATCTGCGCAGAGCTGCGGCAGTTCTCGGATGTTTCCGTCGAAAAAGATCAGGCCATCCTGTGCGCGGTCGGCGATAATATCCGCAACACGCCGGGGGTCGCGGCACGGGTTTTCGGGGCCTTACAGGACGTGAACGTGCGCATGATCTCGCAGGGGGCCTCGCTTCGGAATTTGAGCCTTGTGGTGGCCGGAGAGGATCTGGTCAAGGCGGCGGGCCTGCTGCACCGCGAGTTCTTCAAGAACCTCGACCCGGCGGTGTTTGACTGAGATGAATCTGGCTATCGTGGGCTACGGTAAAATGGGGCGGCTGATCGAGCAGCTCGCGCCGGAGTACGGGTTTGCAGTGAAGCTCAAGCTCGAGGAGTCGAACAACGCGAAAGGTCAGGCGATGACCCCTGAAAGCTTTCGCGGAATCGACGTGGCGGTGGAGTTCACGACCCGCTCGGCCGCAGTCGAAAACGTCGAGCGCCTGGCGGCGCTCGGCGTCAACACGGTGGTGGGCACCACAGGCTGGCTTGACCAGAGGGAGCGCGTGAAAGCGGCGGTCGAGCGCAGCGGCATCGGCCTGGTCTGGAGCCCGAATTATTCCGTCGGCGTGAATGCCTTTCTGCGGGTCGCGTCGGAGGCGGCCCGCCTGCTCGCCGACCAGCCCGATTACGGCGCCTGGGCATGGGAGATCCACCACGCCGCCAAGAAAGACGCGCCATCGGGCACGCTGCTCAAGCTGGTCGAGGAGATGAAGAGCGCGGGGTATGCTCGCCCGATCGATGTGAGTTCGAATCGCGCTGGCACCCTCCCGGGGACGCATGAGATCGGGTTCGATTCACCGGCCGATACCATCACGCTGCGCCATACGGCGCGCAGCCGCGAAGGTTTTGCCCGGGGCGCACTGAAGGCGGCCCGCTGGGTAATCGGCAAAAAGGGGTTCTTCGAATTTCGGGACGTTTTGTTTAGCTGAGTGGAGCAGAGCGCCGGGCCCTCGAGGCCGCCGAGGAGGCGAACGAGCCGGCCTGCCCCACCGGACCAGGAGGCGAGTATGTTCAAGGGATGCGGAACCGCGCTGGTTACTCCATTCCGGCAAGATTTCTCTCTCGACGAGGAGGCTCTGCGCCGCCTCGTGCGGCGCCAGATCGAGGCGGGAATCAACTTCCTCGTGCCCTGCGGCACCACGGGTGAGAACCCCACCCTCACGCGCGCCGAGCACCTGCGGGTGGTCGAGATTGCGCTGGCGGAGGCCAAGGGGCGTGTGCCGGTCCTGGCCGGCGCCGGTGGGTACAACACGGCGGAGGTGATCGAGCTGGCCAAAGAACTCCAGCACATGCGCGTGGACGGCATCCTCTCGGTCACGCCCTACTACAACAAGCCGACCCAGGAAGGTCTCTACCAGCACTTCAAGGCTATCGCCTCGGCCGTGCCCCTCCCGATGGTGGTCTATAGCGTACAGGGGCGAACGGGTGTAAACGTGGAGCCTGCCACGCTCGAGAGACTCGCCGGGATAGATAACGTCGTGGGCGTCAAAGAGGCTTCGGGCAACATCAGCCAGATGGCCGCCATCGTGCAGCAGGTGCCCGAACGGTTCAGCGTCATCTCTGGCGATGATGCCATCACGTTGCCTCTGATCGCACTCGGCGGGCGCGGAGTGATCTCCGTGGCCTCCAACGAAATCCCCGCCGAAATGACTCGCCTCACCCAGGCGTGCCTGAAGAATGATTTTGCGGCGGCGCGCGAGTTACAACAGAAGTATCTCCCGCTGATGGAAATCAATTTCGTGGAATCGAATCCCATTCCGGTTAAGGCCGCGATGGCGCTGATGGGATTACTGGAGCCAGTCTGGCGGCTGCCCCTGGTGCCTCCCAAGCCGGAGAACCTGGCCAAAATCCGAGCTGAGCTCGAAGCGCTGGGACTTGTCGGAGCAGTCCATGCTGCCAGCCGAGATTGAACGGCTGTTCGACGAAAAGCCGGATACCTACACCGAAGCCCACTTTCGTCTCTTCGAGGATTTCAAGGCGGAACTGAACGCCGGCCGCGCACGCGCCGCGGAGCCTGACACGTCGGCCAAAAGCGGCTGGCGGGTGAACGGCTGGGTTAAAAAGGGGATCCTGCTCGGGTTCCGGATGGGCGCTGTCGTGGACATGTCGGTCGATCCTGTCCGGCAGCCCTTTTTCGATAAGGCCACTTTCCCCGTCAAGTCCTTTACGGCCGCGAGCGGCGTGCGCATTGTGCCCGGCGGGTCGAGCATCCGCGATGGCTGCTACGTCGGCAAGGGCGTCACATGCATGCCGCCGATGTTCATCAACGTCGGCGCTTACGTCGGCGACGCCACCATGGTGGACTCGCACGCGTTGGTCGGGAGCTGCGCGCAGGTGGGACGCAACTGCCACATCTCGGCCGGCTCGCAGCTCGGCGGGGTGCTCGAGCCGGTGGGCGCGCTGCCCGTCATCATCGAAGACGACGTCCTGGTGGGCGGAAACTGCGGCGTTTACGAGGGCACAGTGGTGAAGCGGCACGCCGTCCTCGGCACGGGCACCATCCTGAACCGCTCGACGCCGGTGTATGACTTGGTGCGCGGCCAGGTGTACACCGCGGACAAACAGGAACCGCTGATCATCCCGGAGAACGCCGTCGTCGTCGCCGGCTCCCGCGCTATCTCCCGGGATCCTGGGAAGGATTGGGGCCTCGCCCTGTACACCCCCGTCATCGTGAAGTACCGCGACGCAAAGACCGACGCAAAGCTTCAGCTGGAAGACCTGCTGCGGTAGCCCCAAATATCCCCACGCCAGTCGCCGGCCTTGACTTATACCTATCCCTTGACCAAACAGGCACTGCCTCAAGGAAGGGTAGTGCAGTCCTTTGCCCTTGTTTTTCCCGACGGCGAGCCGCCGGGGCAAACGAAACAAGCTAAACCTTTATATTGCAATAGCTTGAGGGGACATCGCTTTGGCCAGCAACCTGCCATATTGTAAGGCATGACTCACACGTTCACTGT
>JBASRK010000141.1:0-1799 GCA_049273775.1 Candidatus Acidiferrales bacterium | reverse complement strand
AGGTTGTACTGCTTGTCGTAGAGTTGCTTGTACCGGCCTTCAGCCGCGAGCAGTTCCTCGTGCGTACCACGCTCGACGATCTCGCCGCCTTCCAGCACCAATATTTGATCGGCGCTGCGGATGGTAGAGAGACTGTGGGCAATGACGAAGGTTGTGCGCCCGCGCCTGAGCGAGCGCAGCCCGTCCTGGATGAATGCTTCGCTCTCGCTGTCGAGGCTGGAAGTTGCTTCGTCAAGGATTAGCAGCTTCGGATCGGCGAGAATGGCGCGGGCGATGGCGATGCGCTGACGCTGCCCGCCGGATAGTTTCACTCCGCGCTCGCCCACAATCGTGTCGTACTTCTGCTCGAAGTTTTCGATGAACTCTTCACAGTGCGCGATGCGACTCACCACCTGAATCTCCTCGGGCGTGGCGTGTGGATTTGAGAAGGCGATGTTTTCGGCGATGGTCCCGTCGAACAGAAAGTTGTCCTGCATGACGACCCCGAGGTAGGAACGAAAGTCGCGCAGCCGCAGCGTACGCAAGTCTTTGCCGTCGACCTTAATCGTCCCGGAAAGCGGATGGTTAAAGTTCATCGAGAGACTGATGAGGGTGCTCTTGCCGGAGCCGCTGGAACCGACGAGCGCTGTGGTCGACCCGGCCAGGGCCTTGAAGGAAACGTTCTTGAGCACCGGCACACCGGTGTTGTACTCGAACCACACGTTCTCGAACTCAATCTCCCCCTGGACCTCAGGCAGCGGCGCGCGGGCCGCGTCCTCTTCGTCTTCGGTCGCCATATCCATCACCTCGCGGATGCGATCAAGCCCCTCGAAGGCTTCGGTGATCTGCGTGCCTATGGCTGCGAACTGAATGAGCGGCATGGCCATCAGCCCAGTGAAAAGGACGTACATGAACAGGTCGCCAATCGTCATTTGCCCGGTCACGACCGAGCGCCCGCCCACCAGAATGATCACCACCCCGACTGCACCAATGACCAGCGATGAGAACGCGCCCGTGGCTGAAATGCCGGTCATTGCTTTGGCGATGTTGCGGAAAAGCTTGTGCGCCCCGCGCGCGAAGGTCAGTGCTTCACGCTTCTCGGCAGTGTAGGCCTTGACGATGCGAATGCCTCCCAGCGATTCGGCCAGGCGACCGGTGAGTGCCGCGGTAATCTCGCCACGCTCGCGGAACAACGGTCGCAAGCGGGTGAAAGCGAAGGCCAGAGCGCCGCCGAAAATGCCGAGCACGAGGATCGTAATCGAAGTCAATCGCCAGCTAAGCCAGAACAGAACGCAGACGGCGACAGCGGCGGTGATGAAACTGCCGGCTAGCTGTACCAGCCCGGTGCCCACGAGATTACGGATGCCCTCAGCATCGTTCATGATCCGTGAGATGAGCTTGCCGGTCTGCGTCGAATCGAAATAACTGATTGGCAACCGCGCGATGTGCGCTTGCACTTTCTTGCGCATCTCGGTGATGGCTCGCTGCGCCGCCACTCCTAAGACTTGTGACAGACTGAAGGAGGTGACGGCTTGCACCACTGTCGCGCCGCCGGCCGCCAAAGCGATCTTCCAAAGCATATCAGTGCGCCCTTTGACGATCACCACGTCGATCAGGTACTTGGTTGACGCGGGCAGCACCAGCCCCATTGACTGGTTAACAATCATCAGCACGGCGCCGATTGCCAGACGCGTGCGGTGCGCCCAAATCAGCTCACGTGCATCGGCCCAGGCGGACGACCAGCGTATTTTCTTCTTTTTTTCTTCAGTCATTGCCTTTCATCTACGCGCGTGAGCGCCGCAGAGTTTCTGAGCGCCCGA
>JBASRK010000136.1:0-24004 GCA_049273775.1 Candidatus Acidiferrales bacterium | reverse complement strand
GGATGGCGGAGAGTGCCGCAGCAACGATCACGCGCCGCGAAGGGAAACCGGGCCTGGCCATCCTACCTCTTTTTCTGCTGGAGCTCCCGCGTGAGCACGCGGACGCGCTGCCGTGCCTGAATTTCGTGGACTTCGTTGTGGCCCTGGTCAAGGGCCAGAAACTTTTCGTACGCAGCCACGGCTTCCGCCTTCCTCTCTAGTTTATCGTAGCAAGTGGCGCGGACAAACCAGGAACCTGCGTTGGGTGTTTCGCGCCGGGCCAGGAGGTCGAGCGCGTCGAGCGCGGCCTGATATTTCTCGGCCAGGTAGTACACTGTCAGCAGGTCGTGCAGCGCATCGGTGAGGCCGGCGTCGAGCTGCAGCGCCTGTCGCAATTCGCGCTCGGCCGGGGCGAAATCGCGCTTCTCGAGCCACAATCGGCCCAGCCAGCCGTGCACCGCGGCGTCCTGCGGCGCAAGTTGCAGCGCCTTTTGCAGGGTCTCCGCCGCATGGGTCAACTGTTTTTGGAGCAGGTAAATGTTCGCCCGCAGCTTGTAGCTTTCCAGGCTGGGCGGCGCGTTGGCGTCGGCGTGGTCGAGTTCCTCGAGCGCTTGGTCGTTCCGCTTCAGTTCGCTCAGAATCGCAGCGAGCTGCAGCCGGGCGCTCCGGTCCTGCGGTTCGCGGGCCACATAGGACTTGAGTTCTTCCGCCGCCGCGTCCAGGTTCTTTTGCGCCAGCAGGCTATTCGCCAGCCCCAGGCGTGCCGGAGCTGAATCGCTGTGCAGCGCCAACGCTTCACGAAAGCGCGCTTCTGCCTCAGCCGGGCGGCCTGTGCGGAGCAGGGCCCGACCCAGGGCAAAATGGACCTCGTAATCCTTTGCGTCGAGACTTTCGGCTGCCTGGTACTGTTCAATCGCGCCGGTCAAGTTCCCGCTGCGTTCCAGCGCCAGCCCCAGCAGGAATCGCGGACGGCTCTGGTCGGGCAGCAGCTCGGCCGCCTGACGGAGAGGCTCGACGGCGGCGGCCGGGTCGCGCTCGAGCAGTACCAGGCCCAGATTCAGTTGGGCCGCGGCGAGTTTCGGATTGAGTCCAACGGCCCTGCCGTACTCGCTTTTGGCCTCCTCCCAGCGCTCGAGCGCCGAATAGGCGTAGCCGAGCTGGAAGTGCGCCGTGGCATCTTCGGGGCGTTGGGCGAGATAGCTCTGGAGCAGCGGCACCGCCGCCGCATAGTCCTTATTATCCACTGCATCTTGAGCCTGCCGCAGCTGCAGTTCCAGGGGATCGACGGGCGGTTCGGCCTTGCGCACCGGGGCCTTCTGCCGTTTTGGCGGGGCCTGTGCGGCGGCAGGCGTTGCGTTGCAGGCCAGGACAAGCAACAGGACTGTGCTGCATTTCGCAAGCGACATCATCGGATCGCGTTTGGCCGCGCACCGGCGTGGTCGTTCAGCACGCGCGCCAGGAATTTTCCGGTATGCGAGTGCGGGTTCCGCGCCACCTGCTCCGGCGTGCCCGTCGCCACCACCCGCCCGCCGCGCTCGCCGCCTTCCGGGCCGAGGTCAATCACCCAGTCCGCCGATTTGATGATGTCCAGGTTGTGCTCGATGATCAGCAGAGATGAGCCGCCCTCGAGCAGCTTGCGGAAGGCGGTCAGCAGCTTCTGGATGTCGTCGAAGTGCAACCCAGTTGTCGGCTCGTCGAAGATGTACAAGACGCCCTCGTTCGCCTGACGGGTAAGATGCGCCGCCAGTTTGAGCCGTTGTGCCTCGCCGCCCGAGAGCGTCGTAGCCGACTGGCCCAGCCGCAGATAGCCGAGCCCGACCCCGTCGAGGATCTTCAGCTTCGCGGTGACCCTCGGCACGCTCGCGAAAAACGCCAGCGCCTCGCGCACGGTGAGCTGCAGCACCTCGTGGATGTTACGGTCGCGGTAGCGCACATCGAGGACGCCGGACTTGAAGCGCGTGCCACGGCACTCCTCACACACCAACTCGACATCGGCTAGAAACTGCATCTCGACGGTGACCGTGCCGTCGCCCTGGCAGGTCTCGCAGCGCCCGCCGGGGATGTTGAAGGAGAAGTGGCCCGCACTGTAGCCGCACTTTTTCGCTTCCGGGGTGGACGCAAACACTTCGCGGATGGCGTCGAAGGCCTTCAGGTAGGTCGAAGGGTTCGAGCGCGGCGTCCGCCCAATGGGCGATTGGTCCACGAGCACAACTTCGGTGAGCTGATGGTCGCCTTCGATGCGCTCGCAGAACTCTTTGATATTGCCTCCGGCTTTTTTTGCCTGTAGCGCCTTGTAGAGGACATCGTGGACCAGCGTGGATTTCCCCGAGCCGGAGACGCCGGTAATGGCCACGGTCATGCCGAGCGGGATCATCAGGTCGATGTTCTGGAGATTGTGCATGCGCGCGCCGAAAATGCGGAGGAACTTGCCGTCGGGCTTGTGTCGCAGCGACGGTACGGGGATGCGCAGCTCGCCGTTCAGGTAGCGCGCGGTGAGCGACCGCGTATCGGCGAGCAACTGTTGGCGGGGTCCGGCAAACAGGATGCGTCCGCCCTGCTCGCCGGCGCCGGGGCCGAGGTCGAGCACGTGGTCCGCCGCGGCGATGGTGTCCGGGTCGTGCTCGACCACCAGAATGGTGTTGCCCAGGTCGCGCAGCGTCTTCAGGATGTTGATCAAACGGTGAGTGTCGCGAGGATGTAGGCCGATGGAGGGCTCATCGAGCACGTATAGCGCGCCCACCAGGTGCGAGCCGAGCGAGGTCGCGAGCTGAATCCGCTGGGCCTCGCCGCCCGCCAGCGTCGAGGTCAGCCGGTCGAGCGTCAGATAGTCGAGCCCCACCTCATCGAGGAAGCGCAGCCGCTGCCGGATCTCTTCCAGGATCTTGTCCGCGACTTGAGCCTGCGATTCGGTCAGTTTCAGGCCGTCGAAAAATGGGCGTGCCTGCGTCACAGTCATGCCGCAGACCTCGGTGATGGGTTTCCCTTCGATGCGCACGGCGCGCGCCTCTTCACGCAGCCGCGTGCCGACGCAATCCGGGCAGGTGGCATAGCCGCGGTAGCGGCTGAGGAAGACGCGCACGTGCAGCTTGTATTTCTTGCGCTCGAGCCAGTCGAAGAAACCCTTTACGCCGGGAAAACCCGCCTGCGTATCGCCTTGCAGGACCAGCGCTCGATGCTGCGCCGAGAGCTGGCGGAAAGGCGCGTCGAGCGGGATGCCGCTCGAGCGGGCGTAGCGTTTCAAATCCTGCCAGAGCGAGCGGTAACGCGGCTTGGTCCACGGCTCGATGGCGCCGTCATTGAGCGATTTGCCGCGGTCGGGGATCACCAGGTCGAGGTCGAAGTCAACCGTATTGCCGAAGCCCTGGCAGCGCGGGCACGCCCCGTAGGGGCTGTTGAAGGAGAACAGGCGCGGCTCCGGCTCTTGGTAAACGCGGCCGCAGCTCTTGCACTCGAAGCGCTCGTTGAAAAGCATTCGCTCCGGCTGGCCACCGGGGTTTTCGCCAACGAATTCCAGGATGGCCTCGCCCTGTCCTTCGCGGTAGCAAATTTCAATCGAATCCACCAGCCGCGAGCGCGCTTCCGGCTGAATGGTCAGGCGGTCCACGAGGGCGTAGACGGGCTTTGCAAAATCGAGATCAAGCAGAGTTTCGGGCGAGGAGAACTCATAGACCCGCCCGGCCTGATAGAGGCGGTTGAAGCCGCGTTTCTGCAGCTCGCCCAGCGCCTGTTTGACAGTATCGCCGGACGGCCGAGCAGATTTGCGGGTGGCGCCCTTGCGTCCCACCGCGGCGAATGCCAGCGCATAGAGGACATAAAAGCGCCGGCCGGCCTGGAGCGAGAGCACCCGGGCGGCAATCTCGTCCATGGAGTCCTTGCGGACCTCCTGGCCGCACTGAGCGCAGAGGGTTTGCCCGACGCGGGCATAGAGCAATCGAAGGTAATCGTAGATTTCGGTGGCCGTGGCGACGGTCGAGCGCGGGTTGCGCGTGGCGTTCTTCTGCTTGATAGCGATGGCGGGAGCAATGCCGGAGATCTCATCCACATCCGGCTTCTCGATGCGTTCGAGAAACTGCCGGGCGTAGGCGGAAAGGGACTCGATATAGCGCCGCTGGCCTTCGGCGTAGATGGTGTCGAAAGCCAGGCTCGATTTGCCAGAGCCGCTCACGCCGGTCACGACGGTGATGGCGTTGTGCGGGATGTCGAAATCGAGGTCTTTCAGGTTGTGGACTCGTGCCCCGCGCACCCGAATCGCTTCGCGCTGTGCGGTTGCTGCGTGGGCTTTCTCAATCGGCAAAGGAAGCCTCTACAGTGGGCTCAGCGTCACTCGGCCAAACCTTGAATTATACGTCGCGGAGGTCACCCGAGCAACGCCCGCTCGAACCGTCATTTTTTGTGTGACAGGTCCAGACCGCCGCCCGGCGCTGCTCCGCGGTCAATGTGGTAGATTGGGGCCGGCACCCCGTCAGGAGAGAGTCGTGGCGTTTACGCGGGTAATCTGGATCGTGCTCGATAGCGTGGGCATTGGCCCGCTGCCCGACGCGGCCGAATACGGCGACGTCGGCCGCGACACGCTCGGCCACATCGCGCGCTCACGTCCGCTGCGCTTGCCTAACCTGGTGCGGCTGGGTCTGGCCAACATCGCTTCACTCGCGCACCTGACGCCTCCATTGCAGCCCGCCGCGGCTTTCGGAAAGGGCGTCACGCACTCGCCCGGTAAAGACACCACCACGGGTCACTGGGAGATGGCTGGGATCTGGCTCGACCAGGCGTTCCCGGTCTATAAGCAGGGCTTCCCCAATGACCTGATCGAGAAATTCGAGAAGGCCATCGGCCGGAAGACGATCGGAAACAAGCCCGCCTCCGGCACAGAAATCATCAAGGAGCTGGGTGAGGAGCACGTGCGCACCGGCTATCCGATCGTTTATACCTCGGGCGACAGCGTTTTCCAGATTGCGGCGCACGAAGAGGTGATCCCCATCGCCGAACTGTACCGCATGTGCGAAATCGCCCGGAAGATGCTTGACGGCCCCCACCGCGTCGGCCGTGTCATCGCCCGGCCCTTCCTGGGGCCCCCGGGCGACTTCCGCCGCACCGAACGGCGACACGACTACGCCGTCGAGCCGCCGCGGCCGATGCTGCTGGACGTGCTGGCCGAGCGCAAGGTGGAGGTGCTGGGCATCGGAAAGATCCACGACATCTACAACGGCCGCGGCGTCGAGAACTACGCTACTACCCGAAACAACCCCGACGGGATGGAGAAGCTCCGCGCGGCGTTGCGCCAGCAGCCGGGCGGGTTGGTCTTCGCCAACCTAGTTGATTTCGACATGCTCTATGGGCACCGGAAAGAAGTCGAGGGCTTTGCGCGCTCGCTCGAGGAGTTCGACGAGCTGCTCGGCCCGCTGCTCGCGGAGATGCGCCCGTCGGATCTGCTGCTGATCACCGCCGATCACGGCTGCGATCCCGACGACTGCTCGCCTTCAACCGATCACTCTCGCGAGTACGTGCCCATCGTGGCCTACAGCCCCAGCGGGAAGCCGGGCGCCAACCTCGGCGTGCGAAAGACGCTCGCCGACATGGGGCAGACTGTGGCGGAGAATTTCGGCGGTGCTATCCCCCACGGCACAAGTTTCCTCTCTCAAATCTCAAGCTAGCGGCCCACTCTTGCCGTCTCGCGCTGACCCGTCACCTCCGCCCCCAAAAGATCAACACAGGGGGGTACGGAGAACACAGAGCGCACGGAGAAGGCAAAGGCCGCAAAGAACTCACAGAGGGTGTAATGGCCCCGGACTCTCCGAGAGCCCTGCGCGTTTTTGACCCCTCTATGTTGATCTTTGTTTTTCGGCTGAGAACGCCGCCGCAGTCGGCGCAGGCGCCTGCCCCGCCCAGGGCGACCACAGGGGGGTTGCCCCGCAGGCTGGATCTCATCCGATTTGCGGGCGGCAGTTAATTACCGGCGGCGGACCGCTGGGCGTAGTAACCGCTGCGCGTGCGGACGGAGAATTTTCCCCGGCCCTTCGGCGGCAGGACTTCGACCTGGACAGCGCGGAAAGAGCCGTCCCGGCGCGTGTTAGTGGGGTAATAAGCCAGCGTGTACTGATTGCGGATGTCGTGCGCGATCTGCGCGCAGATGGCCTCAGCGTCCTGGGCTCCCTCGGGGAAGAACGCCAGCCCGCCTGTGGCCTGGGTGAGCATGGTGAGCGCCTGCCGGGCGCGCTTGGCGGCGCGCTTGCTCTCCTGGCTGAGCAACCCGATGGCGTAGATCACCGCATCGGACCGCTGGGCTTCCTGCACGGTGACTTCCAGACTCTTGCGGCTGGCATTGTCTTCGCCGTCGGTGATCACCAGCAGCACTTTCTTGTCGCGGGTGCCTTTCTTCAGGTGGTCGAGCGAGCCGATGAGGGCATCGTAGAATGCGGTTGAGCCGCGGGAGTCGATGCGCTCGAGCGCTTCTTTCATCTCATTGATGTTGCTGGTGAAGTCTTTGTCCAGGTCGAGATAATAGTCGTCGTTGAAGTTGACAATGAACACCTCGTCCTGGGGATTGCTAGTGCGGACGAAGGTGAGCGCGGCAATGTTTACCCGCTCGCGTTTGTCGCGCATGCTGCCGCTGTTATCAATCACGAGCCCGACGCTGACCGGGATGTCTTCCCGCTTGAATAGCGAGAGCTTTTGCTCCACCTTGTCTTCCAACACGCGGAAGTTTTCCTGTTTCAGGTCCGGCACGAAGCGCCCGCGCTCGTCGAGCACCGAGGCGTGCAGCACGACGAGGTTGACGTCGCGCCGGATGCGGTAATCCTCGTTCTTTTGCCCGGCCGGCGGCGCTTGTGGTTGTTGCGCCTGCGCGCCGCTGCCGCTCCACACCACCGCCAGGGCCACGAGGATGATGGAACAGAAGAGGGAAAGCAGGCTCAGCCTAGTGGCTGGGCGCATAGTAGCCTGTCTTGGCGTACACGTTGAGGGGAGGGAGCCCTTTCGGAGGACGCAGCTTGACCTTGACCTTCCGCCATTTGGCGTCGCGCTGGTGGTTCGATGGTTTGTATCCCAAGACATATTGGTTACGCAACTCCATGCTGATCTTTGCTGCCGTATCCGGCAGGTCGTTCAGGTTTTCCACCGGGAAAGCACGCCCGCCGGTCATCTCGGTCATCTCGGACAGCAGGGTCGGTCCGTTCAGTTCTTCCGACGTGCGGGAACGGGAGCCGAGCGGGTCGTAGATGCCCACGGCATAGAGCTGGACGTCTGACTCCTTGACGAAGTTTTTGATGTCGTTCTCATTGAACCGACTATGATTATCGCCCCCATCCGATATGATGAGCAAGGCCCGTTTGGCGTTGCGTGCACCCCTCATCTGGCTCAGGCCCAGGTAGATGGCATCGAGCAGCGCCGTGCGCCCGCGCGCCGCGGTGTACATCAGCCGGTTCTGCAACTCCTCGACGCTGGATGTGAAGCTGCTGATCAGCTCCGCCCGGTCGTTGAAGCTCACGAGGAAGAATTCGTCCTGCGGGTTGGCCGTCTTGAAAAACTGCACTGCCGCCAGACGCGCCTTGTCCACTTTGTTGGACATGCTGCCGCTCATGTCGAAGATCACGCCGATGGAGATGGGCACATCCTCGCTCGAGAAGTGCACGATCTCCTGTTCCACGTTGTCTTCGAGGACGCGGAAGTTCTCCTGCTCGAGGCCGGTTACCAGGCGATTGAAGGGATCAGTAACCGTGACATTTACCAGCACCAGGTCTACGTCCACACGGATCGTGCGGTCGGAGCGCTTCGGTTTGTCAGCAGAGGGTTTCCCGGGATCATTAGGGGGAATCGATGGGCCGGGCTTTTGACCGATGGCAGGTGTAGCAATCAGGGCGCAGGCGATCAGCAAACTCAACAGGGCGCGAAGCTTGCCAAAGTTTGCTTTCACCGCTCCTCCTGACGTCCCGCACGGCGGGGCGGATGCGGTGCCGAATGAACTCTTCGATTTCATTCTACCACCGCTCCAAATCAAAGCAAGCCCTGCATCGGTGCATGAAGTCTCGTCGGGGCCTCGTGCCATACGCCCCTACAGTGCCAGCGTCGACCCGAGGTCTGGATGTGATAGCATGCCCGGCGTTGAAGTTCTCCGCTCGCTGGGGTGGTGAGGTCTGATGTCGATCGTTTGGGCAGTGATCCCCGCCCGCTTCGCTTCGAGCCGCTTGCCCGGCAAGCCCCTGGTGCCGCTGGCGGGAAAGCCGATGATCCAGCACGTTTGGGAACGAGTGCGGCGCGCGCAAGAGGTCTCGCGGGTGCTGGTGGCGACCGATGACGAGCGCATCCGGCGCGCCGTCACCGAATTTGGCGGCGAGGCGGTCATGACACGCGCCGAGCATCGCTCGGGCACCGAGCGCCTCGCGGAAGTAGCCGCGAGTGCCGCGAGCAGCGGAGCCGAGATTTTCGTCAACGTGCAGGGCGATGAGCCGCTGATCGAGCCCGCTGCGGTGGATACCGCCGTCGAAGTCCTCCTCGAGGATTCCTCCGTCGAAGTCGCCACGCTCTCGGTCCCCATCGCCACGCCCGGCGACGTCATGGACCCCAACGTGGTTAAGGTCGTGCTCGATTTCGAGGGCAACGCGCTCTATTTCTCCCGCGCGCCCATCCCCTGGATCCGCGACACTGCAGGTGAAAGAGCAGGCTTTAGCCCGCCAGCCGGTTCGACCCACCTCAAGCATCTGGGCCTCTACGTCTTCCGCCGGAGCGCCCTGCTCGAATTCCCCACCTTTCCCCAGGGCGAGCTCGAAAAGCTGGAGCAGTTGGAACAATTGCGCTGGCTCGAGAATGGCTACAGGATCCGCGTCGCCGAAACTTCTTACGATTCGGTGAGCGTGGACGTGACCGAAGATATCGCCCGCGTCGAGAAGCTCCTTCACGCGCAGGAGGCGCGCCAGCCCAGCTAACCCGGGCGATTTGACACCGTCGCCGATTCCACGGATAATGCGGTGTACGCCGACATTCCTGGAGGATTGAACCAGTCCTGCGTCCCCGAGTTTTTTGTGGGCGCAAACTGTGCGGATGGGCCCGAAGTACATCTTTGTAACCGGCGGCGTGGTTTCCTCTCTGGGCAAGGGAGTGGCGGCGGCATCAATTGGCTGCTTGCTCGAGAGTCGCGGGCTCAGGGTCACCCTGCAGAAGTGCGATCCCTACCTGAACGTAGATCCCGGCACGATGAGCCCGTACCAGCACGGCGAGGTGTACGTCACCGACGACGGCGCCGAGACCGACCTTGACCTGGGTCACTATGAGCGCTTCACCTCGGCGCGTCTGACTCGCGACCACAACTGGACCACCGGGCGCATCTACGAAGCCATCATCACCAAGGAGCGCCGCGGCGATTACCTGGGCAAAACCGTCCAAGTGATCCCGCAGGTCACTGACGAGATCAAGGCCGCGTTCCGCAAGGTGGCGGATGGCGTAGACGTGGTGATTGTGGAAATCGGCGGAACGGTCGGTGACATCGAGTCGCTGCCGTTCCTCGAGGCCATTCGGCAGATGCGGCTCGAGCTGGGTCCGGAAAACGCCATTTTCGTGCATGTGACGCTGGTGCCGTTTATCCCCACTGTGGGCGAACTGAAGACTAAGCCGACCCAGCACAGTGTGAAAGAGCTGCTGAGCATCGGCATCCAACCCGACCTGCTGCTCTGTCGCAGTGATCGCCGGCTGCCGCGGGAGCTGAAAGCCAAGATCGCGCTGTTCTGTAACATGGCCGAGGCCTGCGTCATTTCGGCGCAGGACGTGGACACCATCTACGGCGTGCCGGTGGCGCTGGGCCGCGAAGGCCTTGACGCGCAGATTCTGCGCCTGCTGCGCCTTGAAGCGACGCCGGCGGACTTGAGCCGCTGGACCAGCCTTCTCGACCTCATCCACAATCCGGCGGGCGAAGTGCGCGTCGGCGTGGTCGGCAAATACGTTCAGCTCGAAGACGCTTACAAGAGCCTCCGCGAGGCGCTGATCCACGGCGGGCTGGCGCACAAGCTGCGGACGGTCATCGAGTGGGTCGAGGCCGAAGAAATCGACTCGCTAGCTACCGCTGAGCGGCGGCTGCGCCACGTGGACGGCATCCTGGTGCCCGGCGGCTTCGGCAAGCGCGGCATCGCCGGGATGATCTACGCCATCCAGCACGCCCGCGAGACCAAAGTGCCCTTTTTCGGGATCTGTCTCGGCATGCAGTGCGCCACCATCGAGTATGCGCGCAACGTCAGCCGGCTGGCGCAGGCCGACAGCACTGAATTCGATCCCCAAACGCCCCACCGGGTGATCTACAAGCTCCGCGAGCTGCTGGGTGTGGACGAGATGGGCGGCACGATGCGCCTAGGTGCCTGGCCGTGCCGGCTCGAGCCCGGCTCGTTCGCGCATCGCGCCTACGGACAGCTCGAGATCAGCGAGCGTCACCGCCACCGCTACGAGTTCAACTGCGATTATGAGAAGACACTGGTCGCGGCGGGCCTGCGCATCACCGGACGCACGCCGGATGGCACCTATGTCGAGGTCGTCGAGGCGCCCGAGCATCCTTGGTTCCTTGGCTGCCAGTTCCATCCCGAGTTCAAATCGAAGCCGCTGGCCCCTCACCCACTGTTTGCGGCGTTTGTCGGCGCGGCCTACCAGCACCGCCATCGCCCGGCAGCCGCCCCGGAAGTGCGTCGGGTAGCGGCCGAGATTGACTCCGCCCACAAACGCTAGCCTATTGAGCGAATCCGTTGAAATCCGCGGGCTCTTCGCGCATAGGTTAGGGCCTTGCCTTGGTTCTCGACGATCATCTGAAGCGGGTGTTATGCTGAGGCCGCCGCAGCGACCGAAGCATCTCAACGTGTAGATTCTTCGTCTGCCCCAGTGACGGCGGGGCGGACTCAGAATGACAAACGGTGCGATAAGTTGCGGGAAGATCGGCGATTGACTGAAGCAAGTCTATGCAGCCCTCGCGGGAAATATCGGTTGGGGCGGTGCGGGTCGGCGGGAAGCAGCCGCTGTTCCTGATCGCCGGGCCGTGCGTAATCGAAAGCGAAGCGCATTGCGCCCGAATGGCCGAGCGGCTCGCCGGGCTGGCCGCCGAACAGAAGATCCCGCTGATCTTCAAGGCCTCCTACGACAAGGCGAACCGCTCGTCGCTCTCCTCCTACCGCGGCCCGGGCCTGGCCGAGGGGCTGCGCATCCTCCGCAGCATCAAGGAACGCTTTCGCCTGGCAATTCTCACCGATGTCCACGAGCCCTCGCACGTCGCTCGGGCGGCCGAGGTGTGCGACGTCCTGCAGATCCCGGCGTTCCTCTCGCGGCAGACCGATCTGCTGGTTGCGGCGGGGAAGTCCGGGCGCGTGGTCAACCTGAAGAAGGGGCAGTTCCTTTCGCCCTGGGAGATGACGAACGCAGTCGAGAAGGTCGCCAGCTCCGGGAACGACAAAGTGATGGTCACCGAACGCGGCACCTCATTCGGCTATCAAAACCTGGTCGTGGATATGCGATCGTTCCCCATCCTGCGCAAGCTGGGCTGCCCGATCGTCTTTGATGTGACCCACTCTGTGCAGCTTCCCGGCGGGGAAGGGAAGTCGAGCGGCGGCCAGCCGGAGTTTATCGAGCCGCTGGCGCGCGCCGGGACGGCGATTGGAGTGGACGGCCTTTTCCTCGAAGTTCACGACGATCCGTCGAAGGCGCTCTCCGATGGCTCGAACGCGCTACCGCTCGATCGGCTCCCCGGGCTGCTCGAGCGCTTGACCCGCATTGCCGCACTGGTGCGCGGCTGGAGTCAGACGTGAGTCTTGAAACGGCCAAGCGCGTCCTGCGCATCGAGGCCGAGGCCATCGAGGGCATGGTGGCGCGGCTCGACGCGCGTTTCGATCGGGCGGTCGAGCTGCTGTTCCAGTGCAAGGGCCGCGTCGTCGTGACGGGGATGGGCAAGTCGGGCCTGATCGGGCGCAAAATCGCCGCCACGTTCTCGAGCACGGGCACGCCCTCGGTGTTCCTCCATCCGGCGGAGGCGGTCCACGGCGACCTGGGGATGCTGGTGCGGGAAGACGTCCTGCTGGCCTTCTCCTACGGCGGCGAAACCGAAGAAATCATCGCACTGCTCGACACTCTCAAGCGACTCAGCATCCCCATGGTCACCCTCACCGGCAACCCGCGGTCGACGCTGGGGGCGGCGAGCGATGTCGTGCTCGATATCAGCGTGAAGGAAGAGGCCTGCTCGCTCAATCTTGCCCCCACTGCCAGCACGGCGGCCTCGATGGCCATGGGCGACGCACTGGCCATCGCGCTGCTCGAGCGGCGCGGCTTTGGGCCGGGAGATTTTGCCGCGCTGCACCCCGGCGGGCGGCTCGGCAAAAAGCTGCAACGCGTCGAGAGTTTGATGCACGCCGGCGCCGACTTACCCCGCGTCCACGTGTCCGCAAAGATGCCCGACGTCATCTACGAGATGAGCCAGAAGGGCCTGGGAATGACGACGGTGGTCGAGGACTCCGACCGCCTGGCCGGCATCCTGACCGACGGCGACCTGCGGCGGCTGATGCAGCGGCGCAAGGGTGCAGCCTTCGAGCTCACCGCCGGAGAATGTATGACCCGCGACCCGGTCACCATCGCCCCCGGAGAGCTTGCCAGCGCCGCGCTCAGTCTGATGGAACGGCGCAAGATCACCGCCGTGGTCGTTGTAGATGCGGAAAAGTGCGTGCGCGGCGTTGTCCACGTGCACGACCTGTGGACCCTCGAGCTGTTTTGAAATTCCCCACTGTCCGCTTTGTTTCGTAGCGGCGTCCGCCGCGGCGGACGCCCTGCAAACGCGAGCCGGACCTGTGGTACCTTGGCGCAGAGGAAATGGACTTGGGCTCTGCTTCGCGAAAAATCTCGCCGGCGCTGAAGAGGCGCGCAGCGCGCATCCGGCTGCTGCTGATGGACGTGGATGGCGTGCTCACCGACGGCCATATTTGTCTCCAATCGCTGCCCGACGGCACCACCGCCGAGATGAAAGTGTTCCACTCGCAGGACGGCGCTGGGCTCAAGCTGGCGGGGCTCGCGGGCTTGCGCACCGGCTTGATCACCGGCCGCGATTCAGCGGCCGTCACACGACGCGCGCAGGAAGCGGGCATGGACTTCGTCTATCAGGGCCAGGCCGAGAAGCTCAGCGCCTACGATGAGATCCTGCGGCGAGTCGGCCTGAAAGATGAAGAAGTGGCCTACGTCGGCGACGACCTGGCGGACTTGCCCGTGCTAGCGCGTGTGGGCCTGGGCGTCGCGGTCGTAAATGCCGTGCCCGAGGTGAAAAAAGCGGCGCACTACATCACCACGCGTGCGGGCGGCTCGGGTGCTGTAAGGGAAGTGATTGAGCTGGTGCTGCAGGCCCAGGGCAAATGGGCCCAGGCAATCAGAATAGCGCGCGCTTGATTTTCCTCGTTCCGCGATTGCACTCTACGCCGGGTTCATTTCGCAGCGATCCAGCCATCGGCGCCAACCAGCTTTACCGCCACGTCGGTGAACCACACGCGAAAATTCCTTTCTGCGCCGCGGTGATTCAAAGAGACCATAAGAGGCCCCAGGTGGCGGTACTCCTCCCATGTGGCCACAAGCGTCGGCTTGGCAGCGCCGCCGCCACGGTAAATCCATTGGACGATCCGGCCGTCTCCTCCGACGAATAGCTCGTAAATGTCGCCCGGCGTATATCCGCCGCTGGGCGGGTAGGTGACCACAATCCGCCTTGCGCTTCCCGGACTGATGGGCAGTTTGTGAAGCCCGGTGTCTTCCACCATGGCGGCCTGATCCCACGCCACATGGAAGGGGAATAGTAGCCAGTACTGGTCATTGATGAAGTCGGCGTCAATCCGCTTCGTCTGCTCCGCGGGCGGGGTGCCCATCTCGCTGCGGAGATAGGTGAGCTTTACCGGCTTGCCCTGCTTGTCCACGCCTGCGAAGCTGACGCGATCCGGCTTCGTCTCCCATACCCAGGAGCGCGCCAGATGATCCTTGCCGCGTTGCACATTGAAGGTAAAGCGCAATTGTTCGACCTGATCCCACGATTGGAATCCGTATGCCTTCGCGATGCGCAGCCGGGCTTCCGGCACGGTCTGTGAGCTGGACGTTGCAACGATCGCAAGACCAATCAACAGCCCTGAAGCGATCCTTAGAAATCCACAGTGGATTTTCATCGAGCAACTACCTCCTCAGCAGTTGGCAACTCCGAGAGTCGCTGCCCATTATAGCCAAGATCGCGAGGCAGGGTACCAGGCTGTGTTTTCGGCGGCCCGTCCGTCAGGCGCGAATTGGCCCGCCAAGAGGAAGCCAGTTGCTCCGATCAGCCTCGCCTTTCGGGCCTGGACCAACCTTTACATGCTCCCGGCGAACAGAAGGCAGCGGTTGTTGACAGGATTATAGCAAGGGAGCTAGGTTTAGTTCTTTCCGCGTCAGCCGGCGAGTGATGCGGTGGCCCGCGCCGCATTCCTGAAGTGCAGCGCGTGCCATCAGCTCACGAATCTGCCCGGCACCAATATGCCACCGGGGGGCCCCAATTGGCACCTCCCGCCACCCAACATGAAAATGGTGTTTGTGGGAAAGACTCCCGGCGAACTCTGTCGCCAGCTCAAAGATCCGTCGCGGAATGGGGGAGAAAACAATTGACCAGATCATCGAACATGTCACCTCAGACAAGTTGGTTCTGTGGGACTGGAATCCAGGAGAGGGACGCACCGAACGGCCGCTCGGTCACCCAGAATTTGCCGCCCAAATGCAAACGTGGGCGCGCACTGGGGCTGCCTGCCCGGAGTGATCGACAAACATCAAAGATTTGGGGACGCTAAGCAGACTGTTTGAGCAGGTTTACTGGAGCGGGCGATGGGAGTCGAACCCACGTCCGCGGCTTGGGAAGCCGCTATTCTACCGTTGAACCACGCCCGCTCGAATTCCTAACCTAGCACCACGCTTTCCAACTTGGCAAGAGTTCTTTCGCCGCGGCTCTTTGTGCTAGAGTGAACGAATCGCGACCGAATTCCACGCCTCTAATTTTCCGTGCTAGAGTGTGCCCGTTCTGAAGCAAGGAGGAAGCGTGGCGTACAGGGATCTGCGCGAATTCATCCACCGGCTCGAAAAAGAGGGCGAGCTCAAGCGCATCAGCGTCGAGGTGGACCCGGTGCTCGAGATCACGGAGATCACCGACAGGGTGACCCGGGCGGGTGGTCCGGCGCTGCTTTTTGAGCGGCCGAAGGGCTCGCGCATCCCGCTGCTGATCAATATGCTCGGGAGCGAGCGGCGCATGAACCTGGCGCTCGAGGTCCAACAGCTCGACGAAGTCGCGGCGCGCATCCGCTCGTTTCTGGACTTCCAGTCGCCCCAGGGATTGTTTGACAAGCTCAAGATGTTGCCGAAGCTGGCGGAGCTCGGCTCGTTCTTTCCAAAAACGATAAAGGGCGGCGCGTGCAAGGAAGTAATTCGCAAGCAGGATTTCTCGCTGCTTGAGTTCCCCATTCTGAAGTGCTGGCCGAAGGACGGCGGGCGATACATCACCTGGCCGCTGGTGATTACCAGCAACCCGGAGACAGGAAAGCGGAACGTCGGCGTCTATCGCATGCAGGTCTTTGACGAGCGCACCACAGGCATGCACTGGCAGACGCAGAAGCACGGCGCCGAACATTTCCGCCGCGCTCGGGCTCGCGACGCCAAGGGAAGGATCGACGTCGCAGTCGCGATCGGCGCCGACCCAGTGACGTGCTTGGCGGGCATTCTGCCCATCCCGCCGGACCTGGACGAAATGATGTTCGCGGGATTCTTGCGGCGCGAGCCGGTGGAAATGGTGCCCTGCGAAACTTCCAGCCTAGAGGTGCCCGCCAATGCCGAGATCATTCTCGAAGGGTATGTGGACTTGAGCGAGCTTCACACGGAGGGGCCGTTTGGCGATCACACCGGCTTTTACTCGCTCGAAGGCGAGTACCCAGTCTTCCACGTCACCTGCGTCACCCACCGCCGCGAGCCCATCTACCTGACCACCATCGTGGGGCCGCCGCCGCAGGAAGACTTCTTTATGGGGCACGCCGTCGAGCGGGTCTTCCTCCCGGTGATGAAAATGCAGTATCCCGAGATCGTAGACATCGCCATGCCCGCCGAAGGCATCTTTCACAACCTGATGATTGTGGCCATCCGCAAGTCTTATCCTGGCCATGCGCGGAAGATCATGAATGCAATATGGTCGCTGGGGCAGGCCATGTTCACCAAAGTTCTGGTCGTGGTGGACCACGACGTCAACGTGCAAAATCTCCGCGAAGTGGTCTGGAAAGCTCTCTGCGCGATTGACCCGGAGCGCGACATTCAGATGGTCCTGGGGCCGGTGGACACGCTCGACCACGCCGCCCGGATGCAGGATTTCGGCTCTCACATGGGCATTGACGCCACGCGCAAGTGGCCGAGCGAGGGTTTCCAGCGGCCTTGGCCCGACGAAATCATTATGGACGGTGAGACCAAGGCCCGGATTGATGCCCTGTGGGCTTCATTCGGCCTCGGGCGTCCTGGCCGCTGATTCGGCAAAAAAGTTAGCTCGAACCGGCGCCATGAATGGTGGTTCTAGTTGTACGGTTGCCCCAGGAATTGAGTCGCTTTCCCCCATTGCCTATAATCGCCCCCGAACTGTCGGTATTCTTAGGACAACTGCGGCCTCACTTTGATTGACTACTTCCTATCCGGAATGCCATAACCGACGGTAGGGAATATTGCCTGGGTTGGCCGGGCAAGGGCGTGTCATCCAGAGTGGCAAGGGCGTCTCAACGGTCCAAGCGTGGGGTGAGCAGTCCGATGGTTGAGGCCCGTGAGGTCATGAACATTCGCCAAGCCTCGCACTATCTGGGGGTTTCACCCGATACGCTTTACCGCTACATCTGCGAAGGCGAGGTGCCGGCATTTAAGCTGGGCAACCGCTGGAAATTCAAGAAGTCCATCCTGGATCGCTGGATGGAACGCAAGATGAGGCAAGTGGAGGGGGAGAAGAACCGCTAGCCCGCGGCAGGCGGAGATCGGAAAGAGGGCGCGCCATGTTTGGTTCGGGAAAACAGAAACCGGTGGTAGGGCTGGATATCGGCTCGAGTTCGATCAAGGCCGTGGAGCTCCGGGGCTCCAAGCAAGGTTATGAGCTGCTGAGCTTCGGCCTGGAGCCGCTGGCGCAGGATACCGTGGTGGACGGCGCCATCATGGACGCGCCACTGGTGGCCGCCGGGATCAGCAGCATCTTTGACAGGCAAAAGGTGAAAACCAAAAACGTGGCCACTTCGGTTTCGGGGCATTCAGTGATCGTTAAACGCGTTACCCTGCCGGTGATGAGCGAGGAAGATCTCTTCGAGCGGATCCAGGCAGAGGCCAGCCAGCACATCCCTTTCGACATCGCCGACGTCAACCTGAGCTACCAGTTGCTCGAATCAGTGGACGCGCAGATGGACGTGCTGCTGGTGGCGGTGAAGAAGGACAAGATCCTCAACCACACCAACGTGCTGGCCCAGGCCGGCAAAACGCCAACCGTGGTAGACATCGACGCCTTCGCGCTGCAGAACTGTTTTGAGGTGAACTACGACCCCGACCCGGGCCAGACTGTGGCGCTGCTCAACGTCGGCGCCAGCGTGATGAACATCAACATCGTCCGGGGCGGCGTGCCGCTGTTCACCCGCGACGTCTCGGTCGGCGGCAACCAGTATACCGACGCGCTGCAGAAGGAGTTGGATCTCAGCTTTGAGGACGCCGAGCGGCTGAAGCATGGAGATAGCATCGCCGGTGTCGCCGAGGAGCAGCGCGCCACCATCCTGCGCTCAGTTTCCGACATCCTGATCCTGGAGATCCAGAAGACGTTTGACTTCTTCCGCGCCACCGCCAGCGGGGAGAGCATTCAGCGGATCTACGTCGCCGGCGGCTCGGCGCGCGTCCCCGGGCTGGTGGATCTGTTGCGCGAAGAGTTCGCCATGCCAGTGGAAGAGATGTATCCGTTCCGCAAAATTGTGATCAATCCAGGGCGGCACAACGAGGAGCAGATCCGCGAACTGGCGCCTCGTCTGGCCATTGCCGTGGGCCTCGCCCTGAGGAGCTTCGATACGCCATGATCCGGATCAACCTGCTCGGCCAAGCTCGACCGAAGGCCCCGCGTCGTGCCGTGCCCCTGGAGGCCACGCTCCAAATTGTGTTTTTCCTTGTGGCCCTGTCGGTGGCCGTGGGATTTCTCTTCATCCACTGGTGGCTGATGAATCAGAATGTCAAGAGTGTGCAGGAGCAGATCGCCAGCCTGCAGAGCCAGAAGGCGCGGCTGGAGGTCTTGAAGCAGCAGGTGGACAGCTTCGAGAGGCAAAAGGGGGTCCTGCAGCAGCGCATCGCCGTCATCGAGGAGTTGCAGCGCAACCGCACGGGCGGCCAGGAACTGCTGGACACGGTGGCCACCACGGTGACGCGCTCCGATGCACTTTGGCTGACCTCGATGACCCGCAAGGGCAACGCGCTCACCTTCGAGGGCTCCGCCGCCTCGATCAACGCCGTGGCCAACTTCATCACCCAGCTCAAGCGTTCCGGCTATTTTCAGAAGATTGAGATCAAGGAATCGCACCAGGATGAGCGCAACACGGCGGTGCAGACCTTTGTCTTTACGCTTATGGCCGAGCTTGCTCTGCCCCAGAACAAGCCCGCCACGCCGGCGCCGCCGAGGAAAGGCTAGGGGAACCGATGGCCATCTCCTTTCGCGAATTTCCCTGGTACATCCAGTTCCTCCTGTTTGCGGCGCTAGGGCTGTTGATCGCCGGCGCAGGGGAGCTTGTGCCATTCTCGCCAGTGGCGCAGACAGCGACCAACCTTAAGCGCCTGGTCGATCAGCGCAACGCGCTCAAGAATGAGGTCGATACTCTACGGGTGCACGAGCGGCGATACGGCGAGCTCCGGGCGGAGATGGAAGCTCTGCAGAAGCAGCTCGACACCCTGAAAACCATTGTGCCCGAGGAAAAAGAGCTGGACGAGTTCATCCGCATGCTACAGGGCGCGGCGGCTGCCTCAGGGGTGCAAATCCGGCGTCTGACAGCCCAGCCGGTCAACGCCAAGGAATATCACTACGAGATGCCTTTTGACATCCAGGTGGACGGACCTTACTACTCCCTCCTGGATTTCTTTTCTCGCTTGAGCCGGCTCTCGCGCATTATCAACGTCGGCGATATTAGCTTCAGCGGGCTGGGTGAGGTCCGCAGCGCGAAGTACCCCGTCCGGCCGGGCACGACGGTCACCGGCACGTTCACGGCAACGACTTTCTTCACCAAGGCCGGAGAAGGGCCGCCGGCGAAACCGGGAACCAAGCAACCCGGCAAACCAAATTAGCGGATCGAGCTGACGATGCGACTGGCAAAGTCATTCGGAACCGTAGTTGGGCTGCTGGCCCTGCTAGCGTGGGGCGCCTCGCACCTGCGGGCGCAGGCCCCGCCACCGGCGAAGGCTTCGCAGACGAGCAAGCAGCCAGGCAAAAAGCCGGTAACGACCCCTCCTGCGTCCAAACCGGCTGTTCCGGCGCAGGCCAAGGCCCAGCCGCCGGCCAAGGTGCCCGCCGACAAGCAGCCGGCGAAGAAGCCGGCCAAGGCCAAGTCGGCCAAGCCTCAGCCAGCCGCCGGCGCGCAGCCTCGCGTGGCCCGGCGCGACCCGTTTGACCCCCTGGTGGGCAAAGACCGGCCCGGCAGCGGATCTCCCGAGCGCCTGCCGCCGGGGAAGGCCGGGCTAGTGGTGAGCACGCTGAGGCTGGACGGAATTGTCCGCGGACCGAACGGAATGATTGCTGTGGTCTCCAACCCGCAGCAGCGCGTCTATTTCCTGCGCGAGGGCGACCAGCTTTACGACGGCAAGGTCGAGCGCATCACGATGGAAGGCGTCGCGTTCCACGAGACCGGAAAAGATGCTTTTGGCAAGCCCGTGGATCGCCAGGTGACGAAACGACTTTACCCCAGTCCAGGAGAACTGCAATGAAGACGAACTGGCCGGCATTTCTGCTTGCCTGCCTGCTTTTGGCGAGCGCAGCCTATCTTGCCTGCCCGATGAGTGCGCAGACCGGTCCGCTGCCGACGGCCTCGACCGCGCTGGCGGCGACGACTATCGCGCAGGTCGAGGTCGGCCGCTCCGGCCAGGAAACCATTGTGCGGGTGCAAGGGAACGGCCGCCTCTCTTACCAGGCGTCGCGGCTGAATGACCCCGAACGGTTGGTGCTGGACTTTACCGGCGTGCAAGTGGCGCTGGACCGGAGGAGGTTTCCCGGCAACAACAGCCCGGTACGCGGGGTCCGCATCGGCCAATTCAAGCCTGATGTGGCGCGAGTTGTGATTGACCTCGAGCGCCCAGTACCCTACAGCGTCAAGGCAGACGGCCAGAGCGTTCGGGTGGCTTTCGCCGCCCCGGCCCCGAGCCCAGAGGCCCCGCGGAAGAGCGTTGCGCCGACGGCAAGATTGGTCCCGCGGCTGCCCGCGACGATCACTGGGGCGTCCGCCGCCCAGCTTGCAGCGATGGAGTCCGCCCGGATGCCGCTGCCTGCCTGGCTGACCGAACAGACGGCCGTGTTCGCCACGCCAGTGCGCAAGTGGGAGCCGCCGGCGCCTCCGGAACCGGCGCAGCAAACCGAGGCGCAGGCCCCGCCGCAACAGCCGGCAAAGAGATATTCGGGCGAGCCCATCTCGGTGAATCTGAAAGACGTGGATCTGAAGGACTTTTTCCGCCTGATCCACGAGATCAGCGGGCTCAACGTGGTTGTGGACCCCAGTGTGAAGGGGTCGCTGACGCTCGTGCTGGACGATGTGCCGTGGGACCAGGCGCTGGACATCGTCCTGCGCAACAACAGCCTCGACAAACAGCTTGAGGGCAACGTCCTCCGCGTCGCCACCAAGGAGACGCTTAAGAAGGAGGCCGAGACGCGGCGTGACCTGGCCAAAGCCGAAGCCGAGGCCGTCGATCAAGTCACTGCAACCCGCGTCCTGAGCTATGCCAAGGCCACGGGTCTGCGCGACACCCTCAAGCGGTTCCTGTCGTCACGCGGCGAGCTCCTTGCTGACGAGCGCTCCAACACCCTGATCATCCGCGACATCCCCTCGGTGATCCCGGGGATCGATAACCTGATCCGGCAGCTCGATCGCAAAGGCCAGCAAGTGGAAATCGAGGCTCGGGTCGTTGCAGCCTCCCGGTCGTTCGCCAGGGATATCGGCACACAGTTTGGGTTTGCCACCAGCACCACCGGCGGGCGCTCAATTTTCGGCGGCCTAGTGGGGGGTGCCGGCTTCACCAGCCCGATCAGTCATAATCCTCCGCCTCCGCTGGTGGTTTCAGGGAACTCGATCCCGCTCAATACCAACCTGGGGGCAGGTGCGCCGACCAGCGGGGTCAGCTTCGCCCATAGCTCACCGAATCTGGCGCTGGACTTCATCATCAGCGCCGCAGAGGCCAAGGGCGTGGGCAAGCTGCTGTCGAAACCCAAGGTCATCACGCAGAATAATGAGAAGGCCACGGTGAAGCAGGGGACGAAGATCCCCGTGCAGACCACTATCAACAACACGATTTCAGTACAGTTCATTGACGCGGTGCTGAAGCTGGAGGTGACGCCGCAAATCACTGCCGAGGGCACCGTCTACATGGAGGTCGTGGTCGAAAACACCCAGATCGACGCCGGCATACCCCGCGTCCAGGGCATCCCTGCACTGGATACGCAATCGGTGGAGGCCAAGGTATTGATCAACAATGGCGGCACCGTGGTGATCGGCGGCATCATCATCTCGTCGCAGCGCACCGACATCAGTCAGGTGCCCCTGTTCGGCAGCATTCCGTTGATCGGCCATCTGTTCAAGCGGACAACGGTCAACGTCCAGTCCCAGGAGTTGCTCTTCTTCCTCACCCCGAGGATCATCCAGGGCTAGGGCTGGAACGAAACGTAGAGGTTCAGGAGGAGACTTCGGTCTCCTCCTTTTTGTTTATGGAACGGTGGCACCGCAAGCGTCTGGCACTGCTTCGCCGGCGTGTGATCAGCGCCGGCGCGGACGCCCTGCTGGTCACTCACCCTCCCAATATTTTCTATCTCTGCGGCTTTTCCGGCTCTGCCGGCGCGTTCCTGGTCGAGCCGGGCCGCGCCACCCTGTTCACCGACGGACGGTATGCCCTCCAGGCGCGCCGGGAAGCACCGGGCGTGCGCATCAGCCGCGGCCCGCTGCTAGCCGCGGTGGGCGAGCTTCTACGGGAGCGGGGAAAAGCACAGGTCGCATTTGAGCCCGCCCGGTTGAGCGTCGCGCAGGACCGCGAACTCCGCCGGGCTGCCGGAGCAAAGATTCGCTGGCTGACCGTGGGAAACGCGGTCGAGGAGCTGCGCGCGCGCAAAGGCCCCGAGGAATTAACGCAAATGCGGCAAGCCGCCCGGCTAGGGTGTGAGGTGTTCGCGGAGGTCCTGCCAATGGTGAAGCCCGGTGTGCGGGAATGGGAGCTGGCGGCGGAGATCGAATACCGGATGCGGCGGAAGGGAGCCAGCGGGGCCGCGTTTGAAACCATCGTCGCCTTCGGGACACGCACGGCGCTGCCGCATGCGCGACCCACCGGGAAGCGCCTCAGGAAAAATGAGTTGGTCGTCCTCGACCTGGGTGCTATACTCGGCCACTACTGTTGCGATTTGACGCGCACGGTCTATGTGGGGCGCGCGCCCTCCCGGGTACGCCGCTGGCACCAGGCGGTCGGCGAGGCACAGGCCGCCGCACGAGACACCCTGCGCGCCGGGGTGGCCGCCGGCGATGTGGACGCTGCGGCGAGGCGGGTCCTGAAGGGGTTCCGGCTCGAGCGCCATTTCGTGCACAGCACGGGGCACGGTCTGGGTTTGGAAGTCCACGAAGAGCCCCGGCTGGCCAGCGGGCAGACAAGACTCATCCAGGCGGGAAATGTGGTCACTTTGGAGCCCGGTATTTATGTAGAAGGCGCCGGCGGGATTCGGATCGAGGACGACGTGGCGGTGTTAGCTAACCGCACCGAGGTCCTGACCAGCGCTCCGCGAGAATTCCTCGAACTCTGATTCTCCATGAAGGGCAAAAAGAAACCTGCCAATCCGATCGACGCGGCCGTGCCGGATGTTGATCTGGCGCGGGTCGAGCAGTTGCTCGCCTTCATGACCGAGCACGGGCTGGAGGAGTTCGAGTATGCGCGGGGTGACCTCCGCATCCATCTGAAAAGGCCCATCGCCAATTCCAACCCGGCGCCGCCGCGCTCCTTCTCGCCTGATATTGTTATGGCCGGCCCGCCCGCCGACACGACAGAATCCGCCGCGACGATGCCGCGGGAAGATGCCGCAGAGACTGGGCGCGCCGAAGACAGCCACATCGTGAAGTCGCCGATTGTCGGGACGTTTTACGGCTCACCCAGCCCCGGCGCCGAGCCCTTCGTTAAGTTGGGCGAGACCGTCGAGGCGGGCCAGGTGCTCTGCATCATCGAGGCCATGAAGCTAATGAACGAAATCGAATCGGATGTGAGCGGAGAAATTATGCGCATCTTGGTGGAAAACGGCCAGCCGGTCGAGTACGGCGAACCGCTGTTCGCCATCCGCCCCACCCGGAAGAAGTAATCGGTTCTCGCGCCCTCGCCGCCAGGATGATGTTTCGTAAAATCCTCATTGCCAACCGCGGGGAGATCGCACTGCGCGTCATTTGCGCGTGCAAGGAGCTCGGTATCCTCACCGTCGCGGTCTATTCCGAGGCCGACCGGAATTCCCTGCATGTCCGCTTTGCCGACGAGGCCGTCTGCATCGGGCCGGCCCGGAGCAGCGAGAGCTACCTAAACATCCCGCACGTCATCAGCGCCGCGGAAATCACCAATGTGGACGCCATTCATCCGGGCTACGGGTTTCTGTCCGAGAACGCCAATTTCGCCGAAGTCTGTGAGGCCTCGCATATCACCTTCATTGGGCCGCCCGCCGAAATCCTGCGGCTGATGGGCGAAAAGGACCGCGCCCGACGGGAGATGGCCGCCGCCGGAGTGCCCATCCTGCCCGGCACTGAAGGCGTGGTCGAAGACGAGGCGGCCGCGCAGGCGGCCGCCG